>CAWVGT010000249.1:0-18579 GCA_963928645.1 Candidatus Fimadaptatus sp. | reverse complement strand
CCATTCGGGGGCACCTCGCAAAAGTTTTTCCGCGCCCTCAAGCACGTCGTCGATTATCTCGGCGGCGGGCTGTATGCGGGTCACCAGGCCGGCTATCTGGCCACACAGGAAGCTGCCTTCCTTTTCGTTGCCGTCCACGGCGGCCTTGCGCAGCGCGCCCACGCCGAACTGTTCGACCTCCTCGTTGGTCTTGGTGGCGTCGTACTCGAGCCGGGCGAACTCGTTGGTGAACGGGTTCTTCAGCGCGCGCACCGGATGGCCCAGCCGGCGGCCGGTGACTATCGTATCGATGTCGCGCGCGGCGAGCACCTTCTTTTTGTAGTTCTCGTGCGCGACGCACTCCTCGGCGCACAGAAAGCGCGTGCCCATCTGCACGCCCTGCGCGCCCAGCATCAGCGCCGCGGCAAAGCCCCGGCCGTCGGCTATGCCGCCGGCGGCTATGACGGGTATCCTGACCGCGTCAACGACCTGCGGCACCAGCGACATCGTGGCCATCTCGCCTATGTGGCCGCCGGACTCGCCGCCCTCGGCTATCACGGCGGTCGCGCCGAAGCGCTCCACGCGCCGCGCTATCGCCACCGACGGCACCACCGGCACGACCTTGATGCCCGCGGGCACCCAGACCTTCATGTACTTGTCGGGCATGCCGGCGCCGGTGGTTATGACCGGCACCTTTTCCTCGAGCAGCACCTGGGACACCTCGTCGACGTGCGGGCTCATCAGCATCACGTTGACGCCGAAGGGCCTGTCGGTGAGCTCGCGGCAGGCGCGTATCTCGTTTCTGAGGTACTCGCCCGGCGCGTTCATCGCGCTGATTATGCCCAGGCCGCCCGCATTGGACACGGCGGCGGCGAGCTTGTGCTCGCTTATCCAGGCCATGCCGCCCTGGAATATCGGCTTTTCTATGCCGATAGCCTCAGTTATGCGCGTCTTCATTTACTTCGCCTCGTCGATGAGCTTGACTATGTCGCATACCTGCTTGAGCGAGGCGTCCAGCTCTATGGTCACGCCGAACTCGTCCTCCAGCTTCATCGCCAGCTCAGCCATGTCCAGCGAGTCCAGGCCCAGGTCGACGAACGCGCTGTCCTCCTTGACTTCCGAGACGTCTATGCCCTTGTAGTCCGCCAGTATCTCCGCAACCTTCTGAAAAGTCATGTCATTCTACCTCCAATTAGTATATTCATTATTGTATATCGCCGAAACCGTTCGGCGTGGGGAAGGCAAGTTCAAATGGGCGGCGCGCCCTGAATCCGGCGCGCGCAATGCCCGCATCGGGCCCCGTGCGCGCAGTTGAGCGCCGCGCCGGGCCGCAGCGCCTCGCGCTATGAGGCGTTAAGCAAGCGGGCCTGGGTCGACCGGTGCAGTTTGCGCTGCCGGTCAGACGGTGCGCCTGATATGCGGCCTGCGCCGCGCAGCGATGGCAATTGAATCGCGTTAAAGCGAGCCGGCAGTGCTCAGATCATGGCTGCAAGCAGCCTGCCATGCGCCGCACCGGTAAATGGCGCGCCCGGCATGATGCGCGGAACGCCCGCATTGCGTCAAAGTGAACTGGCTGCACTCATCCCATGGCCGCGGGCCCGGTTGGCACGCTGTGCGCAGCGCCGATCAAGCGGCGCGCCCGGTATGGGGCCTTTGACGCCTAAATTGCGCAAAGGCGAGCCGGCAGTGCTCAGATCACGGCCGCAGGCCCGGTTGGCCTGCCTTGCGCAGCGCCGGCGAAACGGCGCTCAGCATGTGGCCCTGGGTGCCCAAATTGCGTTAAGACAAACCGGTAGCGCTCATCCCATGACTGTAAGTCCGGCCAGTCTGCCGTGCGCCGCGCCGCTCAAACGGCGCGCCCGGTATGTGGCCGTGGATGCCCATATCGCGTTAAGGCGAGTCGGCAGTGTTCAGGTCATTGCCGCAATCCCGACTAACCTGTCGTGCGTTGCACCGCACAAACGGCGCTCAGCATGTGGCCCTGGGTGCCCAAATTGCGCTAAGACAAACCGGTATCACTCATCCAATGGCCGCAAGCCCGGCTAGCCGGCCGTGCGCCGCGCCGCTCAAACGGCGCGCCCGATATGCTACGCGCCGGCTCACTTGTTCCAGCGCAGCAGCGCCGCGCCGGTCACGAAGCCCGCGCCGAACGCGCTGAGCGCGAGTATATCGCCGTTTTTGAGCGCGCCCGAGCGGTTTTGCTCGTCCAGCAGTATCGCGCAGGATGCGCTGGAGGAGTTGCCGGTGCGCTCTATGTTGTGGGGCATGCGCTCGCGCTCCACGCCCAGCCGGCCGCGCACGGCCTCGATGATGCGCAGGTTGGCCTGGTGCATCAGGTAGTGGTCGACCTGGTCGGGCCGGAGCCCGCACTCGCCCAGCAATGCGAACAGGTCCTCCGATGAGTGGGTCACGGCCGACTTGTACACGTCCTGGCCCTTCATGTGGAAGTTGGTGTCTATATCGCGGTCGGCGGCGTAGGGGCTGGAGCCGCGGCTGGTGCGCTGGTACAGCACGCCCACGTTGCCGCGCGAGGTGAGCCGGGTCTTCATCAGGCCCTCGCCCTGCGTGACGACCGCCGCGCCCGCGCCGTCGCCGAACAGCACGCAATTGGAGCGGTCGGCCCAGTTGGCCATGCGGCTCATCGCCTCGGCGCAGAACACCAGCGCGTTGTGCGCACGGCCGGCGCTTATGTAACAGTCCGCGATGTCCAGCGCGTAAATGAAGCCCGCGCACGCGACGTTTATGTCTATGCAGGGGCAGCAGGGCACGCCCAGCTTTTCCTGCAGCGCGCAGCTCATGCCGGGGGTGACCCACTCGCCCTGCACGGTCGAGCAGATGATGAAGTCGATGTCCCCGGGCTTGAGCCCGGCGTCGTCGAGCGCGCGCGTGCAGGCCGCGTATGCCAGCTCGTCCAGCGTCTCGTCGGTTATTATCTGGCGCGAGCGTATGCCGGTGCGGGTGGAGATCCACTCGTCGCTGGTGTCGAGAAACTGGGCCAGATCGTCGTTGGTCACGGTCAGTCTGGGCAGCGCGCTGCCCGTTCCTATAATCCTCATGTTGGTGCGCCTCCTTGCGGCGGGGTGCGGCCGCCGCGCTGTATATCGTTTACCCACGCAGCGCCTGCTTGCCCGCCGGGGTGTCGGCGTGTCCGCAGCCGCTCAGCTCCTCGGCCTTGGCCTGGAAGAATGTATTCAGCGCCTTGAGCCCGTCCATCATGGCATCGCGGTCGGCCTGCGGCATCGCGCGCGCGACGGCGTTGACCATCTGCCGGTGAAAGTAGCGATGGGATGTATCGGCGCGCTGGCCCAGCGGCGTCAGGCGCACGTATATCCGGCGCGCGTCGTCCCGGCCGCGCGACTTGTACACATAGCCCTTGCGCTCGAGCTTTTTGACGGCCACGGTCGCCGAGGGCAGCGATTTCGACTGCGTCTGCGCGATCTCTGTTATCGTGCGGCCCTGGCCGTGCGGCCCCGGCTCGCGCTCGGCGGCGCCTATCGCCTCGATTATGTGCATCTCGCTGATGGACAGGTTCTCATTGCTCAGGTCGGAGAGCATCGTTTCCTCGATGGCGCGTATGGCTCGAAACGTGTTGACGAGCAGTTCGTCGAGTTCCGCGCGGAATCTCCGATCCATGCACAGCCCCTCCGTTAGTTAATTAGTCAAACTAATTATATTTTTCGCGGCGCATATTGTCAAGTGTATGCGCAGGCGCGCGGCGTTAAGTTTGTTGGGCCGCGCGCCCTGGGCGGGCCGGGCGCACCCGATCGGGCTTGCGCCCAACGCCGGGCGCGTCGCGCGGTCAGCGCTCCAGCTGCAGCGCGACCGCGCCGTCGGACTCGTAGCGCGCAATGTGCCTTGGCGCCGGTCGGCAGCGCGTCACTGTGATAGATAGCTCTGCTGAACCAGCGCGGAGCTTATGCAGATACCATCGTCGGCGGGCGAGACGCACCGCGCGTCGCGGTCGGTATATTTTCACGGCGCATATTGCCAGCGCAGGCGCGCGGCGTTAAGTTTGTTGGGCCGCGCGCCCTGGGCGGGCCGGGCGCACCCCGGTTTGGCTGCGCACAATGTTCAGCGCGCCAGTTGCAGCGTGACCGCGCCGTCGGACTCGTAGCGCACCATGTCGCGCTCCAACTCGAATCGGCGCATGGATTCGAAGTACTCGTCAAAGCTCATCAGGCTCGGCCGGGCGGCGTCGACCGCGGCCCGGGCGCGCGCCGCGCCGTCCTCAAGCAGCAGCGCGAGCATCGCCAGCTGCATCTGCGCGGGGCGTATGCACGCGGCGAACGGATCGGCGATCGAGTAGTCGGCGCCGTGCCCGGTGCCGCTGGCGCCGCCGGCGTAGGGCTGCACGGTCGCCATGACCAGCGACAGGTCGCCCATGTCGGTGCAGCCGGTGCTCCAGTTGTCGTTCACGGCCACGGCGTCGTCGCTCGTGACGGCGCGCGCGGCCTGCGCGGCAATGGCGCACAGCTCGGGCGAGTTGTTCAGCGGCGCGTAGCCGGGCATGTCGCTTATGTGCACCTGCGCGCCCAGCGCGGCGGCGCTGGCGGCCAGCGCGCGGTTCACGCGGGAGTTGGCCGAGTATATCGCGTCCAGCGACGCGCCGCGTACATAGCTCTCCAGCGTGACGCGCGCGGGTATCGCGTTGACCGCGTCGCCGCCCGAGGTGATTATCGGATGATAGCGTATGTGATCGGCGTCGCGGAAGGTCTCGCGCAGCGCGTTTACGGCCTGTATGCCCAGCGTCGCGGCGTAGAGCGCGTTTATGCCGCGGTGGGGCGCGCCGCCGGCGTGCGCGGCGCGGCCGACGTATTCGATGCGCTTGAGCACGCAGCCGTTGCCGCCGCGCGTTACCTCAAACGCCTTCTTGATCGCCGAGGTGTGCACCAGCAGCGCGATGTCGCAGCCGTCGAACAGCCCGCGGCGCAGGAACTCTATCTTGCCGCTGGGATGGCCGATCACGCCGTCGCGGCGCAGCCTGTCGCGCTGCTCGAGCTCAATGAGCTCCTCGGCGGGCACCGCGCACAGCCGTATGCTGCCCGACATGCCGTCGGTCACGCCCGGTTCGCGCAGCGCCAGCGCCAGGCCCAGCAGCGCCGCGGCCTGCGCGCAGTGGCCGCACGCGTGCACCGCCTTGGTCTGCGGGTCGGCCTCGGGGTGGTCGGCGCAGATCAGCGAGTCCAGCTCGCCCATTACCAGCACGCGCGGGCCGGGCCGGCCGGTGTCGAGCTCGGCGGTAAAGCCGGGTATGTTGCCGGCGCGCGTGAGTGCATAGCCCGCGGCCTCGAAGCGCTCGGCCAGGTACGCGTCGGCGAGCCACTCGTTAAAGCCGGTCTGAGGGTGTTTCCATATGTAATCGAGCGCGGCGAATATCTCGGCGGCGTGCCTGCCGACGGCCTCCATCAGCAGTTTCGTGTCCAATGCGATCAACTCCCTTGTATGCGCGGCGAAGCGACGGCCGCGCGCGTTTGATACTATTATACCTCGCTCCCGGGCGCATGGCAAGCGCGGGCCCGGGCAGTCCGGCGCCGCCGGGCGCGCGGGGCTCGCCTCAGATACTTTACCGGTTTGACATTGCCCCGCTTGGGGAATAGTGGTATTATGAGCAAGTTCTAATCGTATTCTCACCCGCGCCGGCTTGCCGCTGCGCGCGGGGGCAAGTATAATTTAGTCAGGGGGAAATTGTGATGTGGATGCCGGACAGGGTCGCGTTTACGCTGGGCCCGCTCACCGTGTACTGGTATGGCGTGCTGATAACCTCGGCCGTGGTGATAGGGTACCTGCTCGCGCGCCGCGAACAGCGCCGCGTGGGGCTGCCCCAGGACACCATGCTTGATATCTTCTTTTATATAGTGCCGCTGGCGGTGGTGTGCGCGCGGGTGTATTACGTCGTGTTCAGCTGGGACAGCTTCCGCGATAACCCGCTGGACGTGTTCAAGATAACCAAGGGCGGCATCGCGATATACGGCGCGGTGCTGGGCGGCATACTGGGCGCGTTCATATTCTCGCGGCGGCGCAGGCTGCCGATGAGCCGGCTCATGGACATGCTCACGCCCTCGCTGGTGCTGGGCCAGGCGATCGGCCGCTGGGGCAACTTTTTCAACCAGGAGGCGTTCGGCGAGCTGATAACCGAGCCGGCGCTGCAGTTCTTCCCGGTGGGCGTGTACATACAGGCGCTGGGCGAGTGGCACTACGCCACGTTCTTCTACGAGTCTATGTGGTGCTTTGTGGTGTTCGCGGTGCTTATGGCCACGCGCCGGCGCTATACGCATACCGGCGACGTGCTGGCCTGGTACGCGGCGCTGTACGGCGCCGAGCGCGCGATAGTCGAGGGCATGCGCACCGACAGCCTGTACCTGGGCCAGGTGCGCATGTCGCAGCTGCTGAGCATGCTGATGGTGCTGGCGGTGCTGGCACTGTTCTTCGCGCGGCGGCGCGACAGGCGGCCCGGCGACGTGGCGGCGCTGGTAGTGGGCTGCGCGCTGGGCGCGGGGCTGATTGTGGCCACGTGCGCGCTGGGCGCGTATGCGCTGGCGCCGGAGCTGATCTGTGTGGCGGGCATGCTGGCGCTGTGCGCGTACCTGTACCGCGCGCCCGCGGACGCGCCGCGCGCCTACGCCGCGCGCGCCTGACGCGCCGGAGCCGCCGCGCGCCGCTATTGTGGAGGTGGATCGGATGAGTGTCAAATCGCTGGCGGCGGGCATCGCGCTGGCCATGCTGGGGCTGACGCTGCTGCTGCGCGTGGCGGGGGTGCTCAGCTTTTCGCTGCTGTCGCTGTGGCCGCTGCTGCCGATCTGCTGGGGCGTGATGTACGAGCACGCGGGCTGGACGCGCGAGGCGCGCGGCGGCTCGCTGCTGACCGGCGGCGTGCTGATGACGTATGGTGCGATGTTCCTGGCGTGCGAGCTGACCAGCTGGTCGCTGATGGCCTACATCTGGCCGGGTTTCCTGCTGGGGCCGGCGCTGGGGCTGCGGCAGCAGTACCTGCGCGACCCGGCCAACCGCGGCGCACATCTGGCCTCGCTGGTGCTGGGCGGCGCGGGCGGGCTGCTGCTGCTGGGCACGTTTGTGTCGATGCAGCTGCTGGTGCCGGGGCTGATGATCGCCGCGGGCGTGGCGCTGCTGCTGTCGACTTTGCGGCGCGGACGCTGATTTTATGATAAAATGTTGACAATATTTGGCGGCTCGCGTATAATCTGTAGCAGAGGATCGCGAGCCTTAATCTGCTTCGCAGGCAAAAAGTATGCGCGGCCGGTCTGTATCCTCAGCAAAACACGCGGGAGGGTATGATATGCGCAACCTTACGATGCTGACGGATCTGTACGAGCTGACGATGATGTACGGCTACTGGAAGAAGGGCATGGGCAAAAACCGCGCGGTGTTTGACATGTTCTACCGCGCCACCAGCGAGACCACCGCATATGCGATTGCGGCCGGCCTGGAGCAGGTGATAGACTATGTGAACAACCTGCGCTTTGAGGACGCGGACATAGAGTACCTGCGCTCGCTGGCGCTGTTTGACGAGGAGTTCCTCAGCTACTTGCGCGGCTTCAAATTCACCGGCGACATAATGGCGGTGCCCGAGGGCACGCTGGTGTTCTCATACGAGCCGATAGTGCGCGTGACCGCGCCGATAATGGAGGCGCAGCTGCTGGAGACCGCGCTGCTTAACATAGTAAACCACCAGACGCTGATAGCCACCAAGGCCAGGCGCGTGGTGCAGGCGGCCGACGGGGGCACGGTGCTTGAGTTCGGGCTGCGGCGCGCGCAGGGCCCGGACGCGGGCATATACGGCGCGCGCGCGGCGGTGATCGCGGGCTGCAAGGCCACCAGCAACGTGCTGACCGGCGAGATGTTCGGCATACCGGTGGGCGGCACGCATGCGCACAGCTGGGTGATGTCGTTCCCGGACGAGCTGGGGGCGTTCCGGGCGTATGCCGAGATATTCCCGACCAACTGCATGCTGCTGGTCGACACCTACGACACGCTGGGCAGCGGCATGCCCAACGCGCTGAAGGTGTTCGGCGAGCTGCGCGCGCGGGGCTACGAGCCGGTGGGCATACGGCTGGACTCGGGCGACCTGGCGTACCTGAGCCGCGAGTGCCGGCGGATGATGGACGAGGCCGGGTTCCCGAACGCGCGCGTGTTCGCCTCGGGCGACCTGGACGAGGAGCTGATCTGGGATCTGAAGGCGCAGGGCGCGGCGATAGACGTGTGGGGCGTGGGCACGCGGCTGATAACCTCGCAGGACTGCCCGGCGCTGGGCGGCGTGTACAAGCTCGCGGCCGAGGAGGTCGACGGCAAGTTCGTGCCCAAGATAAAGATATCCGAAAACCCGGCCAAGGTGACCAACCCGGGCCAGAAAATGCTCTACCGGCTGTACGATGGCGCGGGCATGGCGGTGGCCGACCTGATAACGCTGGATCACGAGCGCATAGACGAGGGCCGGCCGCTTACGATATTCGACCCGGTGGACACCTGGAAGAAGCTCACGCTGACCGATTTCAAGGCGCGCCGGCTGCTCGAGCCGGTGTTCGAGGGCGGCCGGCAGGTTTACGAGTTGCCCCGGCTCATGGACATACAGGCGTACTGCCGGCGCGAGCTGGACACGTTCTGGGCGCAGTACAAGCGCCTGCGCAACCCGCACCGCTACAAGGTCGACCTGTCCGACGAGCTGTGGATGCTCAAGCACGCCATGCTCCAGCGCAGGCAGGAGCGCGGGTGAATGCGATGCCGCCGCGGGCGCGAGCCTGCGGCGGCGCCAGTTTGTTGGCAAAGTTGTTCATATACAGACAGCCCGGCTCTGGTTGCGATAGTCATGACGTATACTGTATATTGCGGTTTATCTATCCGAAACCGCAACGCTGTTTTGCATAATCCGATATAAAACAGCTTAAAACGAGCGTGGCGAAACTTGCAGCATCCGGCAACGAGGGCTTTGTCAACGGTCTGCCGCCGCCGCGGGCGCGGGCCTGCGGCGGCGCATACTATCGACAGAGTATGCCGCAAACCGTCCGCTTTGCCGAATGCGCAAAAGCAACCGGCGGAATATGCAAATAAAGGTGAAATGCTGCTTGCACTAGATTTACTTTGCGATATCGCGAATATGATGTTGCAAAAAGCTGGTCGGAATAAAACTGGCTGTCCAGCTGTCGGGGGGTGTCAGTTGCCTGCGCCGCCGCGGGCGCGAGCCTGCGGCGGCGCTTTGCGTTGCCGGGCCGGCCGCCGCGCCCGAATTTGCTTGACAGCAGCCCTTGCGATAAAGTAATATATTGCCATGGACAGCCTACGGTACGCCGACAAATATGGGGAGGGATACATAATGGGCACAGTAGTATGCTTTGGCGAGGTCATGCTTCGCCTGACGCCGCCGGATTACCTGCGCTATAGCCAGACCAGGTCGTTTGACATCGCGTTTGGCGGGGCCGAGAACAACGTGGCGGTGTCGCTGGCATGCTTTGGCGAGCGCTCGCGCATGGTCACGCGCGTGCCGGCCAACGCTATAGCCGACGTGTTCGTGCAGCAGATGCGCGCGCTGGGCGTGGACACCAGCTTCATACTGCGCGGCGGCGAGCGCATGGGCATATACTTCGTGGAAAAGGGCGAGTCGCTGCGGCCCACGCGCGTGACTTACGACCGCAAGTTCTCGGCCATGACCGAGCTCAAGCCCGGCGACATAGACTGGGACGCGGCGTTTGAGGACGCCGACTGGCTGCACTGGTCGGGCATAACCGCGGCGATATCGCCCGACGCGCCCGCAGTGCTGCTCGAGGCGCTCAAGGCGGCGCGCCGCCACGGCGTCACGGTCAGCTGCGACCTCAACTACCGCAAGAACCTGTGGACGCCCGAGCAGGCGATAAGCGTGATGCCCGAGCTGGTCGAGTATTCGGACGTGATAATCGGCACGGTCGAGGACAGCGCGCTCACGGTCGGCGTAAAGCCCGACGATGTGGACATAGAGCTCGGCCGTCAGACCGACGCGCAGTATCTGGAGACCGCGCGCATGCTGGCCAAGCGCTTTGACGCGCGCAAGGTGGCCATGATGGAGCGCGAGAGCATATCGTCCAACGACTGCAACTGGTTCATGAAGCTCTACGACGCGGCCAGCGACACCATGGCGCATTCGCGCGAGTACGCGGTGCGCATAATCGACAACGTGGGCTGCGGCGACGCGTTCTGCGGCGGGCTGATATACGCGCTGCGCGCGGGCATGGACGACCAGACCGCGGTCGAGTTCGGCACGGCGGCGGGCGCGCTCAAGCACACGATAAACGGCGATCACAACCTGATAACGCGCGAGGAAGTGCAGGCCATAGTGAACGGCGGCGCGACCGGGCGCGTGCAGCGCTGAGGAGGCGCGATACGGAGGGCGCGGCGCTGTGTTGCCGCGCCCTTGACTGTCGGACGGGGAGCGCGCCGGGAGCATTTGCAGCGCAGGCAAGGGCGGCGGTTGCGCGCGTGTGGCGGGTGGCGGTGTGTGCAGGGCCGGGCGCACTATCGACGCGTCGTGGTCGGGCGCGCCGGGCATATCGCGCGGCAAAACGCATGGCGGCATAGCGCGCAGCCAGGCGCGCTGAATGGTGCTGCCCAGATATGTCGGGCATATCGCGAATGCAGTATGATATCGAACCGCCGCGTCACCCGGCGGATGGAGTCATTCGGGTGACATATCCATAGCGACGATGCGCAGCGCGATGGGATGTACATAAAGGCGATCCGACCTGCAACCGCGCGCCTGCTTACTGAGTCGGGCGGAGAGACGGCAGGCGCATCGCGCGGCGAACGCATGGCAGCGGAGCGCACGACTGCACGCTGAGCAGCGCGGCCCAGATGCGCCGGGCATATCGCGAATGCAGTCCGATATCGAACCGCCGCGTTGCCCGGCGGATGGAGCCATGCGGGTACCCTGCGTGCTTTAGCGAACGCCGAGGGCGCGACAGTACCGTGCTGCCGCGCCTTCAGTCTATTGACAAAGCATACCGCACGCGGTCTGATTGGCCAAGCGTGCAACAGCAGTCGGCAGAACATGCAAATAAAGTGGAACGCCGCACGAATCAGTCTGACTTTGCGATATCTCCATCATGATATTTCAAAAGCTGTTTTGAGTAAACCCGCTGTCCAACCGACGGGGTTTGTCAGCAGTCTGAGGGCGCGGCAGCGCCGTGCTGCCGCGCCCTCGCGCCGCGCGTGGAAGGAATGGTGTCAGTCATGGCGATGATAACCGAACTACGGCTGATAAAGCGCCGCGTGCAGATATTCGTGGACGGGCGCAGCTTCGCGTGCGTGCCGCGTGACTGGCTGGACGAGCTCGAGCTGCACCAGTACGACGACGTCGACCCGGACGAGCTGGGCGGCGCGATAGCCGCGCGCCAGTTCGAGGGCGCGTATGCGTATGCGCTGGAGCTGCTGGCCGGGGCGATGCGCTCGCGCCGGCAGGTGCTTGCCAAGCTCGCGGCGCGCGGCTGCTGCGCCGCGACGCTGGAGCAGGTCGCCCGCCGCCTCGAGGAGAGCGGGCTGATAGACGACGCGGCCTATGCCCAGCGCCAGCTGGAGCTCAGCAACCGGCGCGGCAAGGGCCAGCGCGCCGCGGTCAGCGCGCTGATAGCCAAGGGCGTGGACGCCGATACCGCGCGGCGCAGCCTGGAGAGCTGGGATCACGAGGCCGAGCAGCGCGCGGCGTTCGACGCGGCGTACAAGTATATGCGTCGGCGCTGGGATGGCGACGAGCGCCATGTGCGCATGCTCACCTACGCGGCGCTGGCGCGCCGGGGCTATCAGAGCGGGCTGGCGCGCCAGGCCGTGGAGCACGCGCTGCAGCGCCTGCGCGCCGAGCTCGAGGCGGACGAGTAGTCAGTCAAACGATACCGGGGCCAGCCCGGCCTGCGCGCGCAGCTGATCGTACAGCCGCGCCAGCGTCAGCGAGTCGGCCAGCGGCATCAGCGGGCTCTCCTTCAAGCCGCGCTCGCAGCAGTCGATGAAGTGCACGGCCTCGTGGTAGAGATCCTCGGGCGTGGGATCGTCGAAGCTGTCAAGCAGCGTGCCCGAGTTGTCGCGCAGCTCGCAGTGGCGCGCGCCCCAGAACGCGGGCAGGTATATCGAGCCGCGCTCGCCGAACAGGTATGCGCCGCCGGGCTGGCGCACGCTGACGCCGGCGTTGAGCGTGGCTATTACGTCGCCAAAGCGCAGCTGCATCGCGGCGTAGTCGTCCACGCCCGTGGGGCATATGTGCAGCATGCCCTGCACTGCGTCGGGCGCGGCGCCGGCGATGCCCAGCGCGAACCCGAGCACGTATACGCCGACGTCAAACAGCGCGCTGCCACCCAGCGCCGGGTCGTACAGCCGGCTGGCGGGATTGAAATCGGAGTAGAAGCAGAACGTGGCGTTGATCGCGCGCAGCCTGCCAATGCGGCCCTGCGCGATCCACTCGCGCGCGCGCAGGTATGCGGGCATGGTGCGCGTCCAGAGCGCCTCCATGAGCAGCGTATCGCCCTCGCGCGCGGCCTGCACGGCGCGCTGAGCGTCGCGCTCGCCGCAGAACGCGGGCTTTTCGCACAGCACCGGCTTGCGATGGCGCAGCGCGGCCAGCGTCTGCGCGGGGTGCAGGTGGTTGGGCACGCCTATGTACACCGCGTCCACGGCCGGGTCGTCCAGCACGCGCTCGATGTCGCAGTAGCCGCGCCGCGCGCCGATCTCAGCGGCGAACGCGTCGGCGCGCGCCTGCGTGCGGCTGAGCACGGCGCTGACCTCGCTGCCGGGTATGCGGGCCACAGCCTCAGCGAAGCGATGTGATATGGTGCCGGAACCAGTGATGGCAAATCTCATTTTGATTACCTCCGCAATGTCTATGGCCGCCGACCGCGGTTGTATGGGCGGCGGCTTTTTGTTTTTTTGGGAAACGTGCAGGCGAACCGGGAGAGTACTGCGGTGCGCCAGTGCAGTTGCTTCGCGTCAGCGCAAGCCGAACGGCTCGGACTGCTCGCGACTGTTTGAGCCGGGCTCGGTTGGGAAGCGCAGGTTAGGATGCGCTTGCGTGCCGGCCTTCCGCTTCAGCGTGAGCCGAACAGCATGGGCGGCCAGAGTGCGGTGCCACGCGAAAAACGGGTGGAATGGCGCGCGGCAAAGTCAAGCTCTAGCGCGGGGGCGTTCGCATGCCGATCCGCCGCGTTGGTACCTGCTGGATGGTTTGAACATACTGAACGCCGACGTGTGCTACTCGGTCGTGAAGCGCCTGTACGTCAACATTCCGCATCGGTGTAAGTCGAACTATTCGGGCAGCTTGAGCGAGACTGCGCGCGATGCTCGAGATGGAGCGCCGCGCAGCACAATCTAATGACGGAGCAGATACGCCTGCACGCCGGCCCGCTACAATATGACCGCCGTCAACTCGGACGGAGTGAGTGCAGTTGAGTGAAGCGCTGACTGAGGAGCGCCTGCATGCGCGTCAACGTATGCCAAACGGTACGGGGCCTGAGTACGGCCACCACGTGAGTGCACCGCACGGCACCGCCTAACGACGGAGCGGCTGCGCCTGCATGACGCCTCGCTACATAGATGACCGCTGCCAGCTCGGGCGACATGAGCGCGATTAACCGAGCCATGCTTGGTTGGGAAGCGCCTGCACACTGGCCCCGCGCTTCAACGTATGCTGAAAAGAACAAGTCTTGAGCACGGTTACCGCGCGATATTCGTAGCGGAACACCGCGCGGCACCGCCTAACGATAGAGCGGTTGCGCCTGCACACCGGCCCCGCGCGTCAACGTATGCCGGAAAGAACAAGTCTTGATTACGGCTGCTGCGCGATACTCGTAGCAGAATACCGCGCAACACTGTCAAACGATGAAGCGGCTGCGCCTGCATGATGTCTCTCTACATCGATGGCTGCTGTCATGTCAGCTCGGGCGACATGAGCGGGATTAACCGGGCCATGCTTGGTTGGGAAGCATCTGCACATCGGCCCCGTGAGTCAAAGTGTGCCTAAACAGTACAAGCCCTGAGTACGGCCGCCGCGCGATGCTCGTGGCTGAGCACTGCGCGGCACCGCCTAACGATAGAGCGGCTGTACCTGTACATTGGCCTCGCGCGTCAACGTATGCAGAACAGTATAAGTCTTGAGTACGGTTGCCGCGCGATACACATAGCAGTGCACCGCACAACCGATCTTCCGCACAGCTGCGCTCGTATATCTTTCTTAGCGTCAGCACAAGCCAAACAGCTCGGGCATACTGAGCGCCGCCGCCGAGCGATACTCGGTCGGGAATCGCCGCGCGGCCCGGTCGAGCGCCTGCGCGTCGCCGCCCAGCGCCGCCAGCAGCGCCTCGGGGAACGCCAGCGACAGCTCGTCCATCTCCGCCTTGTCCTGCTCGAACGGCTTGTAGCTCACGCGGCTGCGCGCAAAGTGGTGGTACCGCCCCACGTCGCGGCGGGCTTCGGCGCAGCGGGCGCGCGCACGCTCGCGCTGTCGGCCCGCGGCCGGTTCGTCGCCCAGCGCCCGCTCGCACAGCGCGCGGAATATCAGCTCGGTCGCGCCCGCGCGCTCGGGGCCGCTCGCGCCCTCGCGCAGCGCCGCCTGCGCGCCCGGCTCGTCGCCCAGCGCCCTGCGCGCCAGCCCCTGCCAGTAGCGCACGAAGCTCAGCTCGCGCGGCAGGTGGCCCTCGCCCTCCTGGTAGTTGGCGTCGATCTCGAGCGCGCGCTCCAGCCGCCTCAGCGCGCCCGCCGCGTCGCCGGCCGCCAGGTGCTGCGCGCCGTCCAGCGCCCAGGTCCAGGCGTGTACGCGCAGTATCTCGCCCTCGCCGCCCTCGTAGCTGTTGAACATGCGCTCGTGCAGCAGCTGTTCGGCGCGCGCGTAGTCGCCGCGCTCGACGTATGCCTCAATGTAGTTGGTGTAGTTGTCGTCGCGCGCGCACGCGAGCTCGGCGTGCTTTTCATAGAGCGCTATGCGCTCGTCGATCGGCGCGCCGGTCACGCGCAGGTACTGGCACAGCTCGTAGAACACGCACGCGTCGTGCCGGTCCATGCGGAACGCGCGCGCTATCAGCTCGCCGGCGCGGGCGCGGCTGGCGGCGTCGCGGCGCTTGTCGTAGCATGCGAACGCCAGGTTGCGGTATACCGTCGGGAACTTGGCGCCGCGCGCTATCGACAGCTCGAACAGCCCGGCGGCGCGCTCGAACTGGCCCGCGGCGTAGAGCATGTTGCCCAGGTAGTACGGCGCGGCGGCGTCGGTCGCGGACGCGTCCACGGCGTCGGCGAGTATCAGCAGCGACTCGGGCCGGCTGTGCAGCACGCCATGGGTGTCCTGCTGCGAGGCCTCCAGGTACAGGCGCTGCTGCTCGGCGGCGTCGCCGGCGCGGCCATACGCCCAGCCCAGCGCGTATGTCAGCGGCGCGAACGGCGCGGCGGCATTCGCGCGCTGCCATTCGAGCAGCGCTATCGCATCGCGGTACTGGCCGGCCTGCATGTAGCGCAGCGCGGCGTCCAGCGCGTATTCGGGCTTGCTCAGGCAGACCTTGAGCCCATCCGCGCTGAAGTCCGAACTGCTCAGCGCCCGCTCGGCCAGGTACATCATGTCCATGTCGTCCAGCACGGCCAGCTCATCGAGCGCGCGGGCGTGCGCCTTCATGTCGCCGCTCAGGCGCGCGGCCAGCGCCCGCGCCCAGTGCGCCAGCTGGTTGCCGCCGCCGGCCAGCAGCGCCTCGCGCGCGTGCTCTTCGGCCTTTGAGGCCTCGCCGCGGCGCAGCGCTATCAGCGCCATCAGCGCGCAGCTCTGCGAGCGCTCGGCATGCCGCCAGGCCGCGGCGGCCAGCGCTTCGTATGCGGCGTCGTACTCGCCGCGCCACATGCGCGCCACGCCCGCGATGTAGTCGCACTCGGTGTCGTACGGGTTGGGGTTGCGCAGCCTGAGCCGCTGGTCGGCGGCCGCGCAGTAGCGCAGCGCGGCCTCGGGGTCGAGCGCGCTCAGCGCGAGCTGCGCCATCAGCTGATTGCAGCGCGCGTCGAGCGGGTCGCGCCGGAGCGCCTCGCGCAGGTAGTCGGCCGGGTCGAGGTAGGGGTGGCGGTACTGGAACAGGTGCAGCGCGTGGTAGTACAGCTCGTCGTTGGTCGCGAGCCTGTCAGGCGTGGGCGAGGGCTCAAACGGCGCGGGTATCTCGCACTCGGCGGGCGGGTCGGGCTGATAGCTGACCAGTATGCGGCCGTCGTCGGCGATCACGTCCGCGCGTATGTCGCTCTCGGCACAGCCCTCGGGCCGGGGCAGGCGCTTTTGGTAGACGTCGCCGGGCTTGATGTACATCAGCGTCTCGCCAAACGCCTCCTGGCCGCGGCAGCTGACGCGCACGCGCACGTTGCGGAACACGCCGGTCACGTTCAGGCCCAGCTTTATCGCGTCGCCCTCGAAGTCGAGCGCGAGCGCGGCGTCGAGCGTGGCGTTCTTGACGCAGCCAATGCCCTGTATCGGGTACCAGTACTGCTCGGCGGTGCGGTACTCGTGCGGCGCTATCCACGAGAAGTCGGGCTGATTGCGCGAGAACACGCCGGTCATCAGCTCGATATACGGCCCGTCCTCGTCGGTGAGCTTGCCGTACCACGCCTGCGCAAACGGCGCCACGCCCCAGGTGAACATCTTCTTGCCGGGCGCGGTGTGGCGGTCGGCGATGTGTATCGTGCCGCTGTGCGCGCCGAAGTCGTATCCGCCCAGAAAGTCGTACTTCGAGTTGTACGTGAAAAACGACGCGCCCATGGGCAGGTTGTTGTAGTCGCGCACGTCGCGGCCCTCGCCGAAGTCGGTGCCCTTGTAGTCGCCCGAAACGCACGGGAACGCGCTCGTCGAGGCCCAGGCGTGGTCGCTGGCCCAGTGTATATCGGGCGGGAATATCGCGCGATAGTCGCGGTTGACGGCCACGGCCAGGTTGGCCCACCACATGAACGACTGCGTGACGTCGCTGCGGTTGTACAGCCGTATCTGGGCGCGCATGTACGAGCGGCCGGGGTACACGGTAATGCCGACGCGGCCGCGGGTGCGGCCCATGGGTTCGGTCTCGCCCATCCAGGCGGTGGCGCTGCCGTCGGGGTTGTGCTTGAGCTCGTACTCGACGGGCAGGTAGGTCGTGGGGCGATGGTGCTGCGGCCAGTTGAACTCTATGCCGCCCGAGGTCCAGGGGCCGCAGTTGCCTATCAGCGCGGGCTTTATCACGCGGTTGTAGTAGATGAAGTCGTAGCCGCTGTACTTGGCGCGCGCGCGATAGACCTTGCCGCCGAGCTGGGGCAGCAGCGTCAGCGATATGTACTCGTTTTCGAGCCTTATCGCCTCATATGTGCGGTCGCAGCGGCGGTTGGTCAGCGTCGAGTTCATGGCCATCGGGAACACGCGGCCCGACGCGCCCTGTACGCAGCGCTTCTCGTAGAACATCGGGTTGGGCTCGTCCGGGCCGATGAGGTAGGTGGGTATCGTGATGCTTTCGGTGCGGGCGATCATGTATGCTACCTCCTTTTATCAGGCTGGGCAGACCGTGGCTTATGGTAAGATGATAACACCGCGGCGCAGCAAATGCAATAGCGCGAGCGTTCGCCGGCGGACAAAACCCCCGTGGCAGTTGCGGGGGCGGAGCGCTGGCAAATCCCGGCGATTGAGCGGCATGCCTTTGGCAGACCGGTTCCGGCATATGCGCGAACGCAGCGCGTCGCCATCGCGGCAAACGACGGCCCACAGCGCTATACCGTAGCAAACGCAAACCGGGTAGCGCAGCCGGCGCACAGAACGCCGTGCCGACGAACACCCCTGCGGCCGTCAAACAGCCGTGGGGATCATACCGCTGACAAACCCCGGCGACTGGACAGCCAGTTTTGCTTCAAACAGATTTTTGAATATGCTATTGGTGATGTAGCAAAACCAATCGAATGCAAGCGGCACTCCACTTTAATTAGCATGTTCTGCCAGCCGCTTTTGCAGATATGCCCGGGCAAACCGTGCGGGCATACTTTGTCAATGGCCTGACCGCCGCACCCCTGCGGCCGTCAAACAGCCGTGGGGATCATACCGCTGACAAACCCCGGCGACTGGACAGCAGTTTTGCTCCAAACAGTTTTGCCAAATGCTGTCGGCGATATTGCAAAATCGGTTTGGCGTAAGCGGCATTTCACTTTATTTGCATGCTTTGCCGACCGCCGTTGCGCATTCGGCCAGGCTGATCGTGTGCGGCATACTTTGTCAATAAACAAACCCCCGCGGCCGGTAAACAGCTGCGGGGGATGTATGGGTCTGCCTATGAGTTGAGTTACTTGCCCAGCTCGTTGGCGGCGGCGGTCACGGCCTGCCAGCACGCCTCATAGCCCTGGGAGTTCCACTCGGCGAGCAGGTTCTGATACAGCTCTTCGGTGGGGGTATCGCTGGTATCGGCGATTATCGTGCTCCAGCTGTTGGCGGAGGCGCTCATGTCGAGCTTCTCCTGCAGGTCGAGCGCGGCGACTTCCCAGTCGAGATTGGGGTACTGCCAGGTGGAGTTGCGGCGCTCGTACTCAGTCTGGCACATATCGCGGATCTCCTGCGGTATGGTGGGATCCTGATACTGCAGCATGTCGCCGTTCCAGGCAGCCAGGCTGGCCAGG
>CAWVGT010000248.1:0-4067 GCA_963928645.1 Candidatus Fimadaptatus sp. | reverse complement strand
TGATGCGTTGGGTTTACGGCGGCCTGCAGCATGCCCTGCCAAGCCGTCCCGCGACGAGGGTTTGAACGCGACCATCCGGTCGTGTGCGTCGATCGGCATAGAAGCGGCGGTTGCGCGGCGCTCTTGCGCGGCCCCGCAGTCTTGCGCCTACGGCGCGACGGAGCGCCACGTGCCGGTGCTGCGGGCGCGCTACCTGATGCGTTGGGGGGGCCTTATGTTTACGGCGGCCTGCGGCGCGCCCTGCCCAGCCGTCCCGCCGCGCGGGTTTGAGCGCAGCCATCCATACTGCCGCGCGGGTCGGCACAGAAGCGGCAGATGCGCCGCCGTCTAGCGCAGCCCGCCGAATGCCAGTGCGCGCTATGCCCTCCGGCCGGGCCGCCGGCAAGCGCGCCCCGCCCGGACAACGCGGGCACAAAGGCGCCGGCGCCGTCCCAATGCGGCAAATGGCAAAAAAACAATCACCATCCCCCGGCACGCGAAGCAGCAAAGCGACGAGCGCGGGAGCACATGCAATCACATACACAGAGTTCAGCCAGTCGACCAGGCCGCGCATATATCGCCCAAAGCGGGAATCCCATAACTAAAGGCTCACCTGCCGGACAGCCGCCGCCGTTTACCCCATGCGGCAAAATGGCCCAAAAGCAAACCCCGGCGCGCGAAGCAGCAAAGCAACGAGCGCCGGGAGCACATGCAGTCATATACACATGGCTCAGCCAGTCGACCAAGCTGCGCATACACCGCCCAAAGCGAGCATCTCATAAGCCAAAGGCAAGCCTGCCGGACAACCGCCCTGTTTGCCCAAAACGGCAAAATGGCCCCAAAACAACCCCCGGCGCTCATGACAAAGCCACGAGCGCCGGGGCCATATGCGCTTACGCGCACCGGAATCAGCCTATCAACCGCACCTTATAAACATTGTCCACCGCAGCGATCGCCGCCACAGTATCCGCATCAATCGCAGTATCAGCATCGATGACAGTATAAGCCACGTTGCCGCGCGACTTGTTGACCATGTTGGATATGTTGATGCCCTTGCCGGCGAGCAGGCCGGTCACCGCGCCGACCATGTTGGGCACGTTGGCGTGCAGCACGCACAGCCGCGGGCCGTTGGCCAGGCCCGGGTCGCAGGCCGGGTAGTTGACCGAGTTGACTATCGCGCCGCGGGTGAGGTAGTCGACTATCTGGCGCGCGGCCATCTCGGCGCAGTTGTCCTCGGACTCGGGCGTGGACGCGCCCAGGTGGGGCAGCGCTATCACGCCCTCGGCGCAGAGCATGTCGTCGGTCGGGAAGTCGGTCACGTAGCGGCGCAGCTTGCCCGACTTGAGCGCGGCCAGCACCGCGTCCGAGTCGACCAGCTCGCCGCGCGAGAAGTTCAGCAGCACCGCGCCGTCCTTCATGCGCGCGATGTACTCGGCGTTGACCATGCCGCGGGTGGCGTCCATCAGCGGCACGTGCAGCGACACCACGTCGGCGCTGGCCAGCAGCTGGTCCAGGTTGGCCACGTGCACCGAGCGCGACAGCTGCAGCGCGTGCTCGACCGACAGGAACGGGTCGTGGCCGTACACGTCCATCTCGAGCGCGCGGCCGGTGTTGGCGACCATAGTGCCTATCGCGCCCAGGCCGATCACGGCCAGCGTCTTGCCCTTGAGCTCGGGGCCTACGAACTGGCCCTTGCCCTTTTCTACGAGCGCGGTTACCTTGTCGCCCTGGCCCTTGAGCGTGCGCGCCCACTCCGCGCCGCCGAGTATGTCGCGCCCCGCCAGCAGCATGCCGGCCACTACCAGCTCCTTGACGGCGTTGGCGTTGGCGCCGGGCGTGTTGAACACTACTATGCCCTGCTGCGAGCACTTGTCGACGGGTATATTGTTGTAGCCCGCGCCGGCGCGCGCTATCGCGGCGAGGCTGGCGGGCAGCTCCATGTCGTGCATCTTGGCGCTGCGCACTATTATCGCGTCGGGCTGAGCCACGTCCTTGGCTATCTCGTAATCGGCGTTGAACACCTGGTTGATTACGCCGGATATCTCGTTGAGCGTCTGTATGCGATACATATTGCTTCCTCCCGCCGCTCAGGCGTTTTCGAGTTCGAACTGCTTCATGTAGTCTATGAGCGCCTTGACGCCCTCGATGGGCATGGCGTTGTATATGCTGGCGCGTATGCCGCCGACCAGGCGATGGCCCTTGAGCGCTATCAGGCCGTGCTTGGCGGCGCCCTTTACGAACGCGTCGTCGAGCGCGGGGTCGCCGGTGACGCAGGTCACGTTCATGCGCGAGCGGTAGCGCGGGTCGACGTTGTTCTTGAACAGCTTGGAGTTGTCTATGAAGTCGTAGAGCAGCTTGGACTTTTCGATATTGACCTGCTCTATGGCCTTTACGCCGCCCACGCTGTCCAGCCACTCCATGCAGAGCTTGGCCATGTAGACCGCGAACGTGGGCGGGGTGTTGAGCATGGACTCCTTTTCGGCCTCGGAGGCGTAGTTGTACACCTTGGGGCAGATAGGCAGCGCGTGGCCCATCAGGTCGTTGCGCACCACGACGACGGTCAGGCCGGCCGGGCCCAGGTTCTTCTGCGCGCCGGCGTATATCACGCCGAACTTGCTCACGTCGTACGGCTCGGACAGTATGCACGAGGACAGGTCGGCGCACAGCGGTATGTCGCCGGTATCGGGCAGCGCGGCGTAGCGCGTGCCGTAGATGGTGTTGTTGCCGGTTATGTGCACATAGCTGGCGTCGGGGCGGAATATGTCGCGCGTCAGCTCGGGTATGTAGGTGTAGCCGTCGGCCTTGCTGGAGGCGGCGCACTTGACGTCGCCGTAGCGCTGGGCTTCCTTCATCGCGCCGTTGGCGAACGAGCCGGTGTCGACGTAATCGGCCTTGCCGGTGATGCCTATCAGGTTCATGGGCACTGCGGCGAACTGCGCGGTCGCACCGCCCTGCAAGAACAGCACCGTATAGCCCTCGGGCACGCCCATCAGCTTTTTGAATATGGCCATGGCCTCGTCCCATATCTCGATGTACATCTTGGCGCGGTGACTCATCTCCATGACCGACACGCCGGTGTCGCCGTAGCACAGCAGTTCGGCCGCGGCCTTTTTGAGGGCCGCTTCGGGCATGGTCGAGGGACCCGCAGCAAAATTGTAAACGCGCTCCATCGTATAATCCTCCCTTTCAAGCTCCCCGCCGGCGGCGCCGGGCCGCCTTCTGGAACTGACATCCGTGTATTGATATGCCGCGCCGGTTTGCGCGCACACCGATTTTGGCGGGAATTGGTTATAATTATAGCGCACATCGGGCCGGTATGCAAGTTAAATGACGAGATTTTCACGAACATTTTTAATCGAGTCTTAAAAACACATTCGGAATGCCGGGCGGGGCGACGCGGCGCGGCGCGGGGCAGGGGCATGTGCCTCAACTGGCGGAAGCGGCGCGCGAGGTTGCAGGAGCGCGCGGGGGACGGCGCGCGGGGCGGGCGGCGCGGGCGAGCCGCGCGTGAAGGGCGGGCGGCGCGCGGTTGAAAAAGCGGCTGCGATACGCGCGCGCAGCGGCGCATAAATGAGTTTTGCGTGCGCACGCGATTCATTTGTCGGATTCGATGCGACGGGCATGGATGCGGATGGGCGCGGCATAAACCGATTGTCCATGGCGGCGCGGCGTCATGGCGGCATGGCGCGGCGCGCGGGAGTTTGTTCGGGTTTTGCGGGCATAAAGCGGTACCGGCGGGGCCAAATCGGCCCGTTATGCGTTAAAATCCGAACGTTATGAGGAATTGATGAGTGGAGGGCGCGGGCATGGCAGCGACAAGGGTATGCGCGTTTATGCGCATGCGGGCGCGGTGAGGGGAGCGGGCGCACGGGGCGCCGTGGCGCGGGACGGCGCGTGAGGCGCGGTCTGGAGGCAGCCCCCGGGCGCGGCGCAGGGCTTGCATTGCGAGCCGGGCGGGAGTGCGCCCGGGCGGCGCCGGGAAGGCGCGAAGGCAGCGGGCGGCGTCAGCTGTAAAGCTGTGGCAAAGCACGGCCATGCGGCGCGCACAGGTCGCATGAGAAGGGGCTGTCGCGGGGCGCGCAGTTCCG
>CAWVGT010000247.1:0-15665 GCA_963928645.1 Candidatus Fimadaptatus sp. | reverse complement strand
GTACGACAACGAGTGGGGCTACTCCAACAAGGTCGTCAACCTGATCGAGCATATGTACAAGGTTGACAACGCCTGCGATTGCTGCTGCGGCAAGTAATTCGCGCACGGGCGCTGGCCTGATTAAACTCCTATAACAAAGCGGCAGCGCCACATGCCCCGAGCTGTGGCGCTGCTTTTTTGCAAGGCGGCTCAGCCGACCGCGCGAGGCGCGCGGACATATTATCTTAGCGGAGGGATTCACCAATGAGCATACTGGTAACCGGCGGCGCCGGATACATCGGCTCCCATACCTGCGTAGAGCTGCTCAACGCGGGATACGACGTGGTCGTCGTGGACAACTACTACAACAGCAAGCCCGAGGCGCTCAAGCGCGTAAAGGAGATAACCGGCAAGACCTTTGACGCGTACGAAGTAGACTGCTGCGACGAGGCGGCGCTGGACAAGGTGTTTTCCAGCCATTCTATAGACGCGGTCATACACTTCGCCGGCTACAAGGCCGTGGGCGAGTCCACTCAGAAGCCGCTTGAGTATTACGACAACAACCTCAACTCCACTCTCACGCTGTGCCGCCTGATGCGCAAGCACGGCGTCAAGAAGATCATATTCTCCTCGTCGGCAACCGTGTACGGCAGCCCCGAGACCGTGCCGATAAACGAGAGCTTCCCGCGCTGGTGCGCCTGCCCCTACGGCTGGACCAAGTTCATGAACGAGCAGATACTCATGGATGTCGCCGCTGCCAACCCCGAGTGGTCGGTCATACTGCTGCGCTACTTCAATCCCGTGGGCGCGCACAAGAGCGGCATGATAGGCGAGGATCCGCAGGGCATACCCAACAACCTGACCCCCTACATAACCCAGGTCGCAATAGGCCGCCGCGACAAGCTCCACGTATACGGCAACGACTACCCCACCAAGGACGGCACCGGCGTGCGCGACTACATACACGTCGTCGACCTGGCCAAGGGCCACGTCGCCGCGATACGCTATGCCGACAAGAGCACCGGCTCGGTCGCGATCAACCTGGGCACCGGCATAGGCTACAGCGTGCTGGACGTCGTAAACGCGTTCTCCCGCGCGGTCGGCCGCGAGATACCCTATGTGATAGAGGCGCGCCGCCCCGGCGACATAGCCGAGTGCTACGCCGATCCCGCGCTGGCCAAGCAGCTGCTGGGCTGGCAGGCCGAGTACACGCTGGACGACATGTGCGCCGACGCCTGGCGCTGGCAGCAGCAGAATCCCTACGGCTACTCCGACAAGGAGGCCTAATATGAAGATAGGCTTCCTGGGCGGCGGCAACATGGGCAGCGCGCTGATGCAGGGCATACTGAAGGCCAAGTCGCCCGCGTTTGAATCGGTCGCGGCCTACGACCCCGCGCCCGCCACGCGCGCGCGCCTGGAGCAGCTGGGCGTAAAGACCATGGACAGCGCCCGAGCCATGTGCCTTGAAAGCGACATGATAGTGCTGGCCGTAAAGCCGCAGGTGCTTGAAGAGGCCCTCGGGCCCTGCCAGAGCGTGCTGGGCGGCAGGTTCATTGTGTCGATAGCCGCCGGCTGGACGGTCGAGCGCCTCAAGAAGATACTGCCCACGAACGTGCGCCTGCTGCGCGTGATGCCCAACACGCCCGCGCTGGTGGGCCAGGGCATGACCGCGCTGTGCGAGACAAACGAGCTGTCGCCCGCCGAGCGCGCCGCCGCCGAAGCGCTGTTTGGCTGCGTTGGCGATTACATCTGGCTGAACGAGCGCTACATCGACGCCGTGACCGGCGTGTCCGGCAGCGGCCCGGCGTATGTGTACATGTTCATAGACGCGCTGGCGCTGGGCGGCGTGCGCATGGGGCTGACGCGCGACGTGGCCATGAAGCTGGCCGTGCAGACCGTAAAGGGCGCCGTTGAGATGGTAGCGGCCACCGGCGCGCATCCCGACGCGCTGCGCGACGCGGTGTGCTCCCCCGCCGGCACGACGATAGAGGCCGTGCGGCTGCTGGAGCAGCGCGGTCTGCGCTCGACGGTCATGGACGCCGTGATCTGCTGCGCAGACAAGGCGCGCGATATGTCCAAGGGTAATTGAGCGCGACATTGCGCAAGGCGGCGCGTGCGACTCTTTTAAAGCCGCACGTGCCGCTGCATTTTGCTGTATTGGAGCTTTGATATGCCTGAAACCACAAAGAAGGAAGTAACCATTTACACCGACGGCGCGTGCTCGGGCAATCCCGGCCCGGGGGGCTGGGGCGCGGTGCTGATCTACGGCGCGCACCGGCGCGAGCTCAGCGGCGGCGATGCGCACACCACCAACAACCGCATGGAGCTGACCGGCCCGATCGCGGCGCTGGAACTGCTCAAGACGCCCTGCCGCGTAAAGCTGTATTCGGACAGCGCCTACCTGGTCAACGCGTTCAACCAGCACTGGCTCGATTCCTGGCAGCGCAACGGCTGGCTCAACTCGCAGAAGAAGCCGGTCGAGAACCGCGAGCTGTGGCAGCGGCTGCTGGAGCTGTGCCGCGTGCACGAGGTCGCGTTTATAAAGGTCAAGGGACACGCCGACAACCGCGAAAACAACCGCTGCGACGAGCTGGCGCGCGCCGCGATCGCCGCGCACCGCTGAAGCTGGATCGCGCGCCGCGCCGGGCCTTATGCGTTGTCGTCGCTCTTTATGCGGGAGAGCGCCTCATCTATCGCCTTTATGACCTGCGCGTCCTTCTCCTGCGCCAGCTGGTGCTCCAGGAACGGCCGCGCGCGCGGCTGCTTGAGCTCGCTCAGCGCGCCCGCGGTATGTATACGCACGTCGCGCTCGGCGTGGTGTATCAGCGGCACCAGCGCGTTGAACGCGTCGTCGCCCTCGCACTTGCCCAGCGCGTCTATCGCCGCCAGGCGCACCTCCGGCTTGCTATCCCCCACGAATCCCGCCAGCTTGCCCGCGTCGCGCTTGGCCGCCAGCTTGCTTATCTTGTCCAGCTTGTTTCCGAACATGTTGTACACCTCCCGAACTTGACAGATCGATAAATTGATACTATCATGTAGATGTATACTGGTTTACCTTCAACGTCCGTTTACAGTAAACACTTGTTTACTTTCATTATACCATGTCCCCCATTCAAGTCAAGGGCTTTTTGGCGGCTTCGACATGTTTCACAATTTTGTCTTAATTCAGGAGGGGTTATCGATGAACGAACAGCTGACCCGGGAGCTGGGTCGACAGCTCGCGGTGAACTACGGGCTGTACAGCGAGAAGATCTCGCGCCGCATAAAGGCCGCCTGCTCCGGTGAGCTCAGCGAGGCCCAATACCTGCTGCTTCGGATAATCGCGGACAGCCAGCGCATACAGGCGGGCGAGCTGGGGGCGCGCGCGCTCATGCACAAGCAGCAGATCACGCGCCTGTTGAACCAGCTCGAGCAGCGCGGGCTGATAGTGAGGGTGCGGCTGCCTGAGGACCGGCGCGCGGTGTGGATAGAGGCCACCGACGCGGCGCGCGCAAAGCTGGTCGAGCTGCACGCGACGATGGACGATGCGCTGACCGAGGTGCTGGGGCAGCTCGACGAACCCAGCCTCAGGCGCTATCTGGCCGCGCTGACGACGATAAACGACATACTCGACGCCATGCCCACCACGCGCAGCGATGAGGGCCACGGCGGGCCGAATGAATAGCTCAAGCGCCGCAGTACGCGCGGTGCGGCATGCGGCGATGCAGTTGCGCCGGTTGGCATTTGCTTAACGCGGAGTGGGTTTGTCGCCTGCTCCGCGTTTTGAGCGTTGATTGAGCTGATGAGATGCGATTTATTCGGATTCCATATCTTGTTTGCGCATGGGCGGCGTAGTGATTTCGGCTTTGTGCGCGGCGCAGAACTGCGCTTAATAAATATAAGCGCACTGAACTTGGCGCTGGAACACCGATTGCTTTGCCTATAAAAAGCGCGGAATGGGCACAGTTACCCACCCGCGTTCCATTTTGTCGACAATGCCGCAGCTGCCGGCAACGTGTTTCATTCAAATCGAATATCGTATTGCGCATGGACAGCGTCGCGATTTGCTATGATTGCACGCGGCTCGACTCGCGATCTGTACAGAGAAGCGCCCAAACTCGTCGCCTATGCGCGGTTCATTTTTGCTGATTAGCCAAAAGCGGAATGGGCACAATCACCCACCCCGCGTTCCATTTCGTCGACAATGCCGCAGCTGCCGGCAACGTGTTTCATCCAAATCGTATATCGTATTGCGCATGGACAGCGTCGCGATTTGCGATGTTTGCACGCGGCTCGACTCGCGATCTGTACAGAGAAGCGCCCAAACTCGTCGCCTATGCGCGGTTCATTTTTGCTGATAAACCAAAGCGCTGAATGGGCACAATCACCTACCCTGCGTTCCAGTTCGTCGCCAAAGCCGCCACTGCCAGCAACGTGTTTCATCCAAATCGAATATCGTATTGCGCATGAACAGCGCTGCGATTTGCCTTGTTTGTACGCAACTCGACCCGCAATCTGTACTGGGAAGCGCCCAACTTTCCGCCCATGCGTAGTTCATTTTGCTGATAAACTAAAGCGCGGAATGGGCCTAATTACCCACTCCGCGTTCCATTTCGTCTATAAAGCCGCCGCTGCCGACAACGTGTTCCATTCAAATCAAATATCGTTTTGCGCACAGACGGCGTTGCAATTTGCATCTTAGCACGCGGCACTGACCCATGTTCTATACAGGTAAGCTCGCAAACTTGTCACCCATGCGCGGTTCATTTTATCGACAACCCAACGCGCGAAATGGGCCCGCCGCCCACTCCGCGCTGCATATATTCGCCCGATCCGCGCTCACGCGCGGCGCACCTTGGGCCCCTGCGGCGTGTCCTCGAGCACGAACCCGCGCGCGGTTATCTGGTCGCGCAGCCGGTCGGACTCGGCCCAGTTCTTGGCGGCGCGCGCCTGCACGCGCTGCTCGACCAGCGCCTTTATGTCCTCGGGCACCGCGTCGCTCTCGCGCGACATTATGCCCAGCACGCCGGTCAGCTCCTTGAGCGTATCCAGCAGGCCCTTTATCGCGGCGCGCGCGCTGTCGGCGTTCAGCGCAGTGTTGCCGTCCTTGACCAGCTCGAATATCACGCCCACCGCGTCGGCGGTGTTCAGATCGTCGTCCATGGCCTCGTCAAAGCGCTCCACCGCGCCGCGCGCGCGCTCCAGAAGCGCCGCTTCGTCCGCGTTCAGCTCGCGCTCGGGCGCGTGATCCATCAGGAACAGCCAGTTGTCGCGCGCCGTATACATGCGCTCCAGCGCCGCGCGCGCCTGCTCTATCATCTCCTTTGAGAAGTTGACCGGCGAGCGGTACTGCGCCGACACCATGAACATCCTGACCGCCTCGAGGTCGAACTCCTTGGATATGTCGCGCACGGTGAAGAAGTTGCCCAGCGACTTGGACATCTTCTGGTTGTCGACGTTTATGTGGCCGTTGTGCATCCAGTAGTGCGCAAACGGCTTGCCGGTCGCGCCCTCGGACTGGGCGACCTCGTTCTCGTGGTGCGGGAACAGCAGGTCCTTGCCGCCGCAGTGGATATCGATCGTCTCGCCCAGGTACTTCATGCTCATCGCCGAGCACTCGATATGCCAGCCCGGCCGGCCCATGCCCCAGGGGCTCTTCCACGCCGGCTCGCCGGGCTTCTGCGCCTTCCACAGCGCAAAGTCCATAGGATGGCGCTTGCTGTCGTCTACGTCTATGCGCGCGCCCGCCTCCAGATCCTCCAGGTTCTGGCCGGACAGCTTGCCGTAATCCGGGTATGCCTGCGTGTCGAAGTACACGTCGCCGTTGACCTCATACGCCAGGCCCTTCTTCTCGAGCTTGCGTATCAGGCCGATTATCTCGCCTATGTGGCGCGTGGCGCGCGGCTGCACCGTGGCACGGCGTATGCCCAGTGCGTCGGCGTCCTTGAAGTACTCCTCGATAAAGCGGTCGCCCAGCTGCTCGACCGTTATGCCCTCCTCGTTGGCGCGCTTTATCATCTTGTCGTCTATGTCGGTGAAGTTCTGCACGAACGTGACCTCATAACCGCGGTACTCCAGATAGCGCCGGAGTATGTCGAACATTATGAATGGGCGCGCGTTGCCTATGTGAAAGTAGTTGTACACTGTCGGCCCGCACGAGTAAATGCGCGCCTTGCCGGGCTCTATCGGCACAAACTCCTCCTTGCGCCGGGTCTGCGAGTTGTAGATCTTCATATATTATCACTCATCCTCTCCTGATGCTTTTAGCTCTCTTATCGGGCAATCCTGCCCGGGCGCGCCGCAGCGCTCGCACGCGCCGCGCTCTATTATGCGCGCTATGCGCTTGTCGGCGCGATCCAGCTCGCCGCGCAGCGCCTGCAACTGCTCCATGACCGGGTCGGGCAGGTGTATCTGGTCCATGTCGGACGGCGTGCGCCCGGCCTTGGACGCCACGACGCGGCCCGGGTTGCCCACCACGGTCGCGCCCGCAGGCACGTCCTTGAGCACTATCGAGCCCGCGCCTATCTTGGCGCCGTCGCCTATCGTCAGCGACCCCAGCACCTTGGCGCCCGCGCCCACCATGACCCGGTTGCCCAGCGTGGGGTGGCGCTTGCCAGTCTCCTTGCCGGTGCCGCCCAGCGTCACGTCCTGGTACAGCGTCACGTCGTCGCCTATCTCGGTGGTCTCGCCTATCACCACGCCCATGCCGTGGTCTATGAACAGCCGCGCGCCTATGCGCGCGCCGGGGTGTATCTCTATGCCGGTCTTTTTGCGCGTGCGCTGGCTGACCATGCGCGCCAGCAGCTTCATGTCGTGCCGCCACAGCCAATGCGCGCGCCGGTGCCGCCTGACCGCCCTGAACCCCGGATAGCACAGCATTACCTCCAGTGCCGAGCGCGCCGCCGGGTCGCGCGTGAGCACCGCGGATATGTCGTCCCTGAGCTGCCTAAACATACGATTCCTCCCCACGCGGATAAAAAGCGGGCCGTCGCCTCTGTTACAGAGGCGGCGACCCGCGGTTCCACTCTGATTCGAGCAGACAACTGCTCATCTCACTGAAGGCCGATCAGCCTTCGCACATATAACGGTGTTCACCGGCCGCGCCTGTACCCCGCCTGGGGGTTGAGCGCGACGGCTCCCGGGTGCACTTGGGCAGGGCGCCTCCCTGCGGCGGCTCTCAGCCGGCGACCGCCGCTCTCTTTCGGGCCGCATGCCCCGCTTACTTTCCCGTTCACGGCCTTTCAATTGATTATTATATGCCGCGCCCCATGATTTGTCAACGCCCCCTGCGCGCGCAGTGCGTTTTTTAACAAACGCGCCGCGCCCGGCTGTGGCAAAACCCAGGCTTTTTTTACATTTTTTCGCTCACAAAGGGAACCTTATCGCGGCGACGCGCGTCCAATAGGCATAGGTTGGGATCCGGGGTGCGACCCGTCCCCGTTAGAGCCAGGTAATTCAGTCTGTTCGCGGAGGCGATAACCAAAATGAAAAAACTGATTTGCATACTGCTATTGGCGCTGTGCCTGTGCGCGGCGCTGCCGGCCGGAGCGAATAGCGCCGTGGATTACAAGCTGACGGTAAACGGCAGCGAAGTCGACGCGGACGCGTGCTACAACTCGGACGGCGCGCTGTGCCTGGATCTGTTGCCGGTGGCCGAAGCGCTGGGCTATTCGGTCGACCGGAGCGAGCTGAGCGAGGGCGACGTATGCCGGGTGGTGTACACGCTGACGCCCGGCCAGGACAGCGGCGACGCCGCCACGTTCGAGCTGATGGTAGCCTATTCGATCGAGGACGGCCAACCCACTGCGGTGGCCGTATCCAAAGACCAGATACTGCTGCCACTCAAGCAGTCGATGACGCTGGTGGACGGCGAGCCCTACCTGCCCACCGAGTTCTTCGAGACCGGCATGTGCGTGACGTTCACGATGGACGAGGCCACGCAGACGCTGGACATGAGCTCCATGTCCTATTGAGTTGAGGCGAGTTGAACTGGACAAAGGCGCCCCGCCCGCGCATCTCCACATGAGCGATGCGCGGGCGGGGCTTTTTGCGCCTCAAATGCCGGCCTCTCAGCCGTTGCCGGTGAGCGCGCTCTGCTGCTGGCGCTGCTTGCGCAGCTGCTGGCACGCCGGGCAGTAGCCGAACAGCTCCAGGTTGTGCGAGGTGATTTCATAGCCGGTCTCCGCCACTATCGACTCCTCGAGCTGGTTGACCGGGCAGGTCGGCAGCTGTATGCTCTTTTTGCATTCGAGGCAGATCAGGTAGTGGTGATGCACCGCCTGCACCGCCTCATAGCGCGCGGTGCCGTCCGGGTACATTATGCGCTGCACGGTCTCCTGGGCCATGAGCTGTTCCAGGTTGCGGTACACGGTCGTCAGGGCCATAGTGGGGCAGGCCTGACGCGCGCTTTTGAGCAGCTGCTCGGCGCTCATCGGAGTATTCGCGCTCACCAGCAGGCCCCAGAGTATGCGCTTTTGGCGCGTTTGCCTTTGCGCGGGTGCGGTTGAAGTATTTTTATTCACGATGACACTTCCTTTGGTGCTTAGTCGATCAAGGCGCTCAAGTCGCCGGGTACCGCCAGCCGCCGCATCGCGGGCGTAAGCTGGCCACTTCCAACATTATGCACGATGAATATTAAATCTTCAACGCCGCTAAAATAGTTCTACACTGAATTAACGCGCGCGTCGAAAATGCAGTTTTGCGCACCACTTGCGCCGCATTTGAGCCATATAGCCGCGCCGGGCGGATTCATGGCCCGCGCGCGCCTGTGCGCACAATATCCATCGGCGTTATTATACCTTACTGCAAGCGTCATTTCCGCGAATATTCAGTTGCGCACGATTAAAATATCCGTTAAAATCAAGTTTCCCACACTGTGCAATTCTGGGGGCATGACAAAGCGCCGCCCCGCTCAATAGCGGGACGGCGCGCCATGCAGTTCAAGTCGCGGGCTGTTCAGCCTGCATCGGCCTGGGCGGTCGCAGCTTCGGTCGGAGCCTCAGTCACGGCGGCGGTCGCGGCTTCGGTCGGAGCTTCGGTCGCGGCGGTGGTCGGCGCTTCGGTAGGAGCTTCGGTCGCGGCCGCGGTCGGCGCCTCGGTCAGTATGGCCGTGGGACGCGGCGAGGCGCTCGGGTCGGGCGTATTCGTGGGCGCATACGTCGCGTCGGGCGCGAGCGTGGGGAACTCGTACAGCGCGGAGGAGTTGTCCTCGTCGCTTATCGTGCCGTCCTGGTTGAACATTATCTGCATTATGCTGCCCGACTCGTCGGTCCAGCGCATCATGCGGGTCACGGTTATCGGCGACTCGTCGCGGTTGATGCGCGCGAGCACCTCCACGCCCTCGCAGCCCATTATCTCGACGATCTGGGCATAGTCCATGTCGCGCTCGATCTTGTGCACGTTGTCAAAGTCGGCAATCGGCGTGAGCGGCGCGAGCACGCGCGGGTCGAGCACGTCTATGCCCTTGCCTATTATCTGGCCGTCGGAGGTGGCCACGCTCGTGTACACGCCGTTGCGCTCCCACTTGAGCGTGACGCCGGTGCTGCTCTCCAGCGAGACCTCCTCGCGCGCGGCGGGGCCCAGCGTCGCCTCCAGCTCGGATATCGTCATGTTGAAATCGATCTGATTGTACAGCTCGTAGAGCTCCTCGCGGCTCTGGACCTGATCCATGCTCAGCGGGGGCAACGCCGTCGCGGCGGGTTCGGTATCGGTTACGCAGCCGGACAGCGCCAGCAGCAGTGCGATCATCAGCGCGAGCACAACTCTCTTGGTCATAGCAATATACATCCTCTCCTAAACAACATACGCCTTTATATTTTACCTCATAAATCGGCGCTGTGCAATCCTCTTATGTTGACAAATTCATGAACATTGGCCGCGCCCGATACAGTTTTTGCGCGCAAAACCGCATTTGGCGGCAGGAAAAGCGCCGCGCCCGTTGAATGAAATAATATGCGCCGCGCTCAAGCCGCGCAGGCGCGCAACTCAGCTGATTCAAGGAGGCTTTCCATATGGCCGCACCACGCGTATTCCTGTCCGGCATAGGCGGCTATGCCGCAAATTACATAACCGCGCTGCTAAATCCCAAACCCGACGCGCTGCCGTTCCGCTTCGTCGCCGCCGCCGATCCCGCCGCCGACAGCAGCCCCGCGCTCCCGGCGCTCAGGGACGCCGGCGTCGCCGTATACCGCGACGCCTCCGAATTCTTCGAGCAGGACAGCTGCGAGCTGTGCATAGTGTCCTCGCCGATACAGTTCCACCTCGAGCAGACCCGCCTGGCCATGCAGCACGGCGCGCGCGTGCTCTGCGAAAAGCCCATAGGCGCGACGCTGGAGCAGGCGCGCCAGATGCTTGAGCTCGAGCGCGAATACGGGCGCGAGATTATGATAGGCTTCCAGTGGTCGTACGCCGAGGGCATGCTGGCGCTCAAGCGCGACATACTCGCCGGGCGGTTCGGCCGCCCGCTGGAGCTGCGCTCGGTGATCAACTGGCCGCGCGGCGCGAAGTACTACGCCCGGCCCTGGGCCGCGAAGCTGTACGACCCGTCCGGCCGCCCGGTGTTCGACAGCATCGCCAACAACGCCTGCGCCCACTACATACACAACATGCTGTTCCTGCTGGGCGAGCGCATCGAGCTCAGCGCCACGCCCGAGAGCGTAGCCGCACAGCTCTACCGCGCCAACCCGATAGAGAACTTCGACACCGCGTTCGTGGACATCGAGGCCGCGGGCGCGCGCCTGCTGTTCGCGGCGTCGCACGCCGGCAGCCGCAACTCGCAGCCCGCGCTCAGCTACCGCTTCGAGCGCGCGCTGATAACGCTGACAGGCGACAGCGAGAGCGACCTGATGCTGCACGCGCAGACGCCCGAAGGCGAAATCACCTACCCGCTGCGCCCGACCCATCAGGACAAGTTCTACGCCGCGCTGCACGCGCTGCGCGGCGAGCCGCAGCCCTGCACCGTGCGCACCGCGCTGGGGCACATGCAGTGCATAGACGCGCTGAGCCGCATGCCCATAACCACGATAGACGCCGCGCACATCGACCGGCGCGAGCTGGCGCCCGGCGACCTGTACAACGTCGCGCGCGGCATGGACGAGCTGCTGGCCGCGGCGCTGGCGGACGGCCGCATGCCCCAGCCCGGCGACGCGCCCTACGTATGCCCGACAAGCACCGCGCCGGTCGCGCCCGTGTGACGCGCCGCGCATAATACCCTACCGCGCCCAGACTGCATTGCGAGGTGTTAATATGGTCAGCTCCGCCCAGATCGCCGCCATGCTGGATCACTCCATGCTCCAGCCGTACCTGACCGACTACGAGATAGCGCGCGGCTGCGAGGTCGCGCTCAAGTACCGCACCGCCAGCGTGTGCGCGCGCCCCGCCGACATGCCCACCGTGGCAAAGCGCCTGCAAGGCTCCGGCATATGCGCGTGCACCGTGATAGGCTTCCCCCACGGCTCGATACAGCCCGACGTCAAGCTCTTTGAGGCCCGGCGCGCGCTGGACGACGGCGCGCGCGAGCTGGACATGGTGATAAACATAGGCCGCATGCGCGCCGGCGACGAGGCGTTCGTGCGCGACGAGATAGCCGCGATTTGCCAGGCTGCGCACACCCAGGACGCCATAGTCAAGGTGATACTCGAAAACTGCTACCTGACGTTTGACGAGATAGCGCGCGCGTGCGCGATATGCAGCGACTGCGGCGCGGACTTTGTCAAGACCTCCACCGGCTACGGCAAGTACGGCGCCAAGCTGCGCGACCTGCTGCTCATGAAGCGCTCGATCGCGCCCGGCGTGCGCATAAAGGCCGCCGGCGGCATACGCACGCTGGACATGGCGCTGCTGTGCCGGTTCGCGGGCTGTGCGCGCTGCGGCGCGTCGGCGACCGAGGAGATAATGCGCGAGGCGCTGCGCCGCGAGGCCGAGGGCACGCTGCGCGACAAGACCCAGGCCGAGTTCGACGCCGCGCTCGCCGCCGAGACATATTGACGCTCACACTCTGCTCAAAGCGCGTGACAAGCGCCGGACAGTCAACAGTGACTGTCCGGCGCTTCAGTCTGTCGACAAAGTATGCCACATCCGGTCTGCTTGGCCGAACATGCGACGCCGGCAGGCTAAGCATGCAAAATCATGTGCAGTGTCGCTTGTATCAGATTGACTTTGCATAATCGCCAGCACTATACTGTAAACAACTGTTTGGAGTGAAACCGGCCGTCCAACCGCCCGGGTTTGTCAGCGGTCTGAAGCGCCGGACAGTCAACAGTGACTGTCCGGCGCTTGCAGTTTATCGGCAAAGCAATCCGCTTACTGACGATTCCGCCTTTTTTGCAATGACGACATTCACCCCGCACGATGATACACTCGGTAATTCGGCGTCGCTTGGCGGTGCCGTTCATGTTAGATAGGCCAGATAGGTTTGCATACATCTTGGCATTGGATACTTTACCAGCAATCCAAAGCGCCGGACGGTCAACGGCGACCGCCCGGCTTTTCACATCCGCATCGATATATTCTCCTGACGCCGCGCACCCGGGGCTGTACGCACTCTGCGCTAGCGCTTTATGATGCGGCGCTTGCCAGTCAGCGTCTCCAATTCCACCGCGTATACCGCAGTCATGCCCACGCAGTCGCCCAGCTCAAAGTCGGGATAGCCGCAGTGCGCGTTGAGCCGCCTGAGCGCGTGCAGCGCCCGCTCGCCCTCCACGCGGTATGCGCGGCCATAGCCGATGACGCTCTCGTACTCGCAGGTCAGGCTGTGGCCCGTGTCGCGATACCCCATGCAGCGCGACAGCTCCGCGCACACCCGCGCGTCGCGCGCCAGCAGCTCGTGCTTGAGTCCCGCGCCCGCGCCGTGGAAGTACAGCGTCACGCGCCCGTCATGCGCGTCGTAGCCAAACGACAGTGGCACCACGTATGGGTAATCGTCCGCGTTGATGCCCAGATGCAGCGTGTCGCAGCGCTCTATTATGCCGACAAGCTCTTCAAAATCCGCTACCTCGCGGTCGCTCCTGCGCACTGTGCCGCCCCCTTTCGTCAGACCTTTACGCCCTCCATGTCGGTCGCCTCGGCCGTGGCCAGCGCCGGGTTCACGCACTGCGCTATGAACTCGTCGACCTGCGCCGGGCAGCGGCCTATGAAGTTCTCCGCCTTGAGCGTGCTCACGATCTCCTCGCGGCTGACCGGTATCTCGGGGTCGTCGGCCATCAGCTCGATTAGGTTGTTGTCCAGGCCGTCCTCCTTTACGCGCCGGGCCGCCGCGTGCGAGTGCTGACGTATGCGCTCGTGCACCGCCTGGCGGTCGCCGCCGTGCTTGACCGCCTCCATCAGCACGTTCTCGGTCGCCATGAACGGCAGGTTCTCGTCCACGCGCCGCGCTATGACCCGCGGGTACACCACCAGCCCGTCGGCCACGTTGCAGTACAGCTCCAGCACCGCGTCCACCGCCATGAACGCCTCGGGCAGGCAGATGCGCCGCACCGCGCTGTCGTCCAGCGTGCGCTCGAACCACTGTGTGGACGCCGTCATCGCCGCGTCCTGCGCCAGCGCGATCACGTGCCGGCTCAGCGAGCAGATCCGCTCCGAGCGCATCGGGTTGCGCTTGTACGCCATCGCCGACGAGCCGACCTGGTTCTTCTCGAACGGCTCCTCCACCTCGCGGTAGCTCTGCAGCAGTCGCAGGTCCTGCGCGAACTTGTACGCGCTCTGCGCCACCGCCGACAGCGCGCTCATTATGCGGAAGTCGAGCTTGCGCGGATATGTCTGGCCGCTCACCGCGAACACCTTATCCAAACCCATCTTGCGCGCTATGCGCCTTTCCAGCTCGCACACGCGCGCGTTATCGCCCTCCATCAGCTCCATGAAGCTGGCCTGCGTGCCGGTGGTGCCCTTGTTGCCCAGCAGCCTGAGCGTGCCCAGCGTGTGGTCAATGTCCTCCAGGTCCATCAGCAGGTCCTGCATCCACAGGCAGGCGCGCTTGCCCACCGTGACCAGCTGCGCCGGCTGCAGGTGCGTCAGGCCCAGCGTGGGCAGGTCGCGGTACTTTATCGCAAACCCGCGCAGCCGCCGCATCGCCTCCAGCACCTTGGCGCGCACCAGCTTGAGCGCGTCGCGGTATATCAGCACGTCGGCGTTGTCGGTCACGTAGCAGCTGGTCGCGCCCAGGTGGATTATGCCCCGGGCGTTTGGGCAGCACAGCCCGTAGGCGTATACGTGCGCCATCACGTCGTGGCGTATCTCGCGCTCCTTGCGCGCCACGGCCTCGTAGTCTATGTCGGTCACGTGCGCCTTGAGCTCGTCGACCTGCGCCTGGGTCACCGGCAGGCCCAGCTCCATCTCGCTCTCTGCCAGCGCCACCCACAGCTTGCGCCAGGTTATCGTGCGCGTGTCCTGCGAGAACAGCTGCTGCATCGCGCGGCTCGCGTAGCGCGTCGTCAGCGGATTTTCATATACATCGTGCATCTGAGATCATCCTCCAAACGTATAGCTGCCCGCGCCTGCCGCGGGCTCAGATACATTCAGTTTACATCAGAAGTATTATCTCTGCAACGCATTTTGTATTTATATATCGCCAACTGTGCGAAAATCCGAACCAACGCGTATATTCGACATACATCGTTCGGTCGCATCCGCGCGGTCAATTTGCTGGTAGGCAGCATGCGCGGGCGCATGTTATAATACAATGTACTGCGCCTCGGGACAAGCGGGGCAATCCACGCGACGAATGGAGTGTTTTTCAGATGACCCGTGAAGTATATCGCCTTATAGAGAGCTACATGCAGTCCTGCATGACCGACAACGCCCACGACTGCGAGCACATATACCGCGTGCTGTACGTGGCGCTGGACATAGCCCGCACCGAGCCGGGCGTGGATCGCGACGTGCTGATCTGCGCCTGCCTGCTGCACGACATAGGCCGCGCCGAGCAGTTCGAAAACCCCGCGCTCGACCACGCGCAGGTCGGCGCCGACAAGGCGCTGCGCTTCCTGCGCGCGCACGGCTTCGACGCGGAGTTCGCCCAGCGCGTGAGCGACTGCATACGCGCACACCGCTACCGCGCCGCCAACCCGCCGCGCTCGATCGAGGCGCGCATACTGTTCGACGCCGACAAGGTGGACGTGTCCGGCGCGATAGGCATCGCCCGCACGCTGATCTACGACGGCCAGGTCGGCGAGCCGCTCTACACGCTGGGCCCCGACGGCCAGGTGCTCGACGGCCAGGGCGACGCCGCGCCCTCGTTCTTCCACGAGTACAGGTTCAAGCTCGAAAAGCTCTACGAGCGCTTCTACACCGCCCGCGCCGCCGAGATAGCCGCCGGGCGCCGCGCCGCCGCCGAGCGGTTCTACCGCTCCCTGCTGGACGAGGTGCGCGGCGCTTACCGGCTGGGCGCGGAGCTACTCGACCGCGAGCTGGAATAATGCCGCTAAATGCCGGCGCATGCCCGGAAGCGCGCTGAAATGCGCGACTAAAGTACAAACCGCCGCCGTCGTGCGCCGCGTCCCAGCGCCCTGAAATGCGAATTATTTCTTTAAAAGTCGATGAAATATTCGATTATTTACGCGCGCCCGGCTTGACACACGGCTTGAAACGATGTAAGCTTTATGCGTATTCGATGCAATACCGCCGGTCGGCGGCAGCTAAAGACGACGTGGAGGGATTTCGATTATGGAAATGCGTCAGCAGCTATACGAGGGCAAGGCCAAGCGCGTATACGC
>CAWVGT010000246.1:0-30785 GCA_963928645.1 Candidatus Fimadaptatus sp. | reverse complement strand
GCGGACTGGGAATGGGCGGTGCGCCGCAATGCGCGCTGAGACGCGGCGGGGCGCTGGCCCTTGCGCGGCGCGCACAGCGGGACATATTGATTGCGAGGCCTTGCCGGGCTGGCCGGATCTCAGGCGATGACGTGACGCGCTGCCCGGCAATGGGTCGCGCGAGCGCGGGGCGGGGCGAAGCGCCCGATTTGCAGGCCGATGGATTGGAGAATATACGGCGCATGCTGTTCTGGAGAGAACGGCATGCGCCGCAGTTTTTGTGGCACGCCCAAGCCGGCAACGCTCGGGATCTGTTGCAGCCATGCCAGATAATGGCGGCCATTTGGTCGCGCCTGACGGCAAATGCTGCATGGGCAGCCCGCGCGCCGGGCGAACTCGACCTGAAGCTGGCGCGCGCCAATCCTAGCGCCACAGGCGCGCACAGCCCGGCGAACCTCGCGCCTTTCCCACCGGGTCAGTATGAATTGGTCTCCCGATACTGAGTCGGGGTGATGCCCAGCTGCTTCTTGAACAGCCGAGAAAAGTATTCGACATTGATAAACCCCGAACGCTGCGCTATGTCGCTGATAGTCAGGTTGGGTTGCCTGAGCAGCGTCATGGCGTTGTTCAGGCGTATGGTGTTGATGTACGCCGTGAAGTGCACGCCCGTTTCGCGCGTGAACATGCGGCTCAGCGTGCTGTCGCTCATGCCGAACAGGCGCGCTACGTCGCCCAGCGCTATGTCGTCCTTGAAGTTGCGCTCTATGTATACCTGCACTGCGCTTATCACGTTGGCCAATGGATCGTAGCGCGTGTAAAGCGCGGTCAGGTGGCGCTCGATAAGCGCGCGCAGCTCGGCGTAGACGCGCGTTTCCGCCAGCTCCTCGTGCAGGCGCTCGTTCAGCGCGTATGGCGGCGTCAGCTCAAGCGCGTTGAAGTAGCGCGTCGCGCTGTACAGCAGCTCCATTGCGAACGCTATCGTGGACGACTTGGCCGGCAGATGGGCGGCATACCTGTCCAGGGCCTTGAGCGCCAGGCTGCGCGCCTGCTCGAACATCAGCGAATCGTTGGCGCGCCGCAGCTGTTCGAATACGTCGCCGTCGGTCCGGTATATGCTGGCGCCGACTGCGCTGAGCCTCACGCACTCGCCCAGCCGCGCGTAATACGACTGGCCGAGCGCGCTCATCGCGTCGTCCAGCAGTGCGGGCGCGTCGCTGAGCGCGCCGACGCGGCTTATGCCGGCGGAGCTGCTGACGCCCAGCTCGCGCAGCGCGGTCGAAGTGCTGACCTGTATGTCGAGCTGCGCCGTGGTCTGATTGGAGCGGGGCACCGCGCAGAGCAGCGCGCATACATATGGCAACGCCACCACCTTGATGCGCGCGTATGACACGCGCCCGTGGACTTCGCGCGCGATCTGCTCGCAGCTGGCGGCGTCCGCCCGGCAGGTGACTATCAGGAGCTTGTCGGATTCGTCGGCCGGCATCGCGTCGACCGCGCGCTTTACGGTCGCGTGATCTTCGCATATCGCCGTGTCGGGCTTGTACTTGGTGCGTATCTGGAGCAGCGCGCGCAGGAACACGCGCTCGTTTAGTATATCGCTCTTTAGCAGATAGTCTATCGCGCCCAGCCTGAACGCCTCGCGCACCAGCGCGAAGTCGTCGTATGCGCTCAGCGCGACAAAGCGCGTGCCGCATATGCCGCGCGCGGCGGCGATCAGCTCCACGCCGCCCATCAGCGGCATCTTCATGTCGGTGAATACCAGGTCGACGCCGTGGCGCTTCAGGTAATCCAGCGCTTCGCAGCCGTTGTGCGCCAGCGTCATTATGCGCATGTCGGCCTTGCGCCAGGCCTCGCTTCGGGACAGCCTATCCAGCATCAGCCTTTCGTCATCGACGAGCATGACGTTAATCACCGTCGCGCACCTCCTCGACTATCGGCAGGCGCACCGTCACGACCGTGCCGCTGTCGGGCGAGCTGGCTATGTCGAGCCCGTAGTCCATGCCGTATATCAGCTGCAGCTTGCGGTGCACGCCCAGAAAGCCGAGCCCGGACATGCTGGAGGACGACTGCGCCGAGAACTCCTTCTGCGCGCGTATGGCCGAGAGCTGTTCATCGGTCATGCCCCTTCCGTTGTCGCGCACGGTCAGCAGCAGCGTCCCGTCCGCCCTGTATGCGCTTACGGCGATGCGGCCGCCGCGCTGCGTGGGGTTTATGCCATGCTGTATCGAGTTTTCGACTATGGGCTGGAGCAGGAAGCCGGCTATGCGCAGGTTCAGCACGTCGGGCGCTATGTTGAGCTCGAATGATATGCTGTCCTGATAGACTATGTTCTCTATGCGCATGTAGCTCTCAAGCGCGTTCAGCTCATCGCTTACGCTCACAAAGTCGTTTTGGCGCGACATCATGTTGCGCATTATCACGCGCAGGTCGCCCAGCAGGCCCGCCATGTCGGGGCATGAGCTGTTTGAGGCCAGCACGGCCATGTTGTCGAGTATGTTGTATAGAAAGTGGGGGTTGAGCTGCGCCTGTATGCGCTTGAGCTCCTCAAACTCCTTCTGCTGGCGCACGCTCACGAGCGAGGTGTCGGTCTCGCGCTTTTTGTTTACCAGCGTAATCACGCTCGCGCCTATCGTCGACAGCTCAAGGCTGCGCAGGCGGTTTATGTCGATCTCGCCCATCAGCTCCATCTCGTTGAACAGGTTGGCCAGATACTGCAGCGGCCGGATGATCCGTCGATACGAGAAGATCAGGAACCCGCCGAACACCAGCATGCACGCGCACAGCGCGCCCAGCATCAGCGGCAGGTTTTTGAGCGCGCCGCCGGTCAGCTCGGCCAGGTCTATTATGCGCACCGTGCGCCAGCCCATCTGGTTCGGCGCGGTGTAGGCGCACAGGAACGGTTCGCCGCCGATCGACACATTGAACGAACCCGAGCCCGAATCAGCAAAAGCGGTCTCAATGATCGACTCATCTATCTCAGGTAGGCTCTCGTCGGAGCAGATCGAACCTATCAAATGCCGATTGTCGCCGTATATAGATATCCGGCCCGTTATCGAGCTGGAGCGCAGCAGCGAGGAAAAGTAGTTCTTGTCAAACGCCAGCAGCAATGTGCCCTGCGCCTGCCAGGTGCGGCTGTTGCGTATGGTGCGGCTGATGCACAGGTAGGATTGCCCCGGGTTCAGGTTGCTCAGCGTCGTTATGACGCCGCACCAGTTGGTTCTGCCCACGCTCTGCGTCGCGGCCTGGTACCAGCTTTCCTGCTTTAGCGCGTCCACGTCGGCATAGAACATTTCGTTTTGGCGATAGAATATGCCGTTTTCGCCTATTATCAGCATGTTCTGCAGCGATGTGCCGGGAAATGATGAGTTGGATGTATACCTGTCTATCTCCTCGAACATCTCGTAGAGCACGGACAGCCGCGCGGTATCGTTCGTCGTGTAGGTCAGAAACTCGACTATCGTGGGGTTTATCGACATCTGATCTATGTAATTTTCTATGGTGACGGCCTTTTCATACGCGTTTTGATTTATCTGCGACAGCAGCTCGTCGGAGGCCAGCGCGGCGTTTGCTATCTCCTCGTTTCTAAATGAGCTTATCAATACCACCGTCATAAGCAGCGCGGGCACGACGATAAACAGTACAAACGCCACCGTGAGCGACGTGCCCAGCTTTGCGTTGCGCTTGACCACCAACATTGAGCATCAACACCCTTAGCTGCAAAAATTGTCAATTCAATCGGCAAGAAATGTCATGGACTGCACAGCCATCCCGTGTTATATTGAAAGCAATAAAACACCTCGTCATTATAGCATGAACAAGCGATATGCGCAAGGGAGGAATGGCTTTGCATGCAACACGTATGGGTCACGGCGCGGATCCGCGGAGGGATTTTGCGCGCAGGGTGCGCAAGTACAGGGCGCTGCTCATAATGATGATACCGGGCTTGCTGAGCGTATTGCTGTTCAATTACGTGCCGATGTACGGCGTGGTGATAGCGTTCAAGGACTTCAAGATACGCTCGGGCATACTGGGCAGCGATTGGGCCGGCATGAAGTACTTCATGAAGCTGTTCAAGGATGTGAACTTCCTGCCGGTGCTGCGCAACACAATACTCATCAGCCTGTACAAGCTGTTCTGGGGCTTTCCGGCGCCTATACTGTTTGCACTATTGCTCAATGAGATGCGCTGCGCCCGGTACAAAAAGCTGGTGCAGACGGTGTCATATCTGCCGCATTTCATGAGCTGGGTCGTGCTGGGCGGCATATTCTCGTCGTTCCTGGCGCTGGACGGGCCGCTTAACTCGCTGATAAGCGCGTTTGGCGGTACGCCCACGATATTCCTTATGAAGAGCTCGAGCTTCAGGAGCGTGCTGGTGCTGACGGACGTGTGGAAGGGCTTCGGCTGGGGCTCGATAGTGTATCTGGCCGCGCTGTCGGGCGTGGACATGGAGATGTACGAGGCCGCCACGATAGACGGCGCCAACCGCTACCAGCGCGCGCTGTATCTCACGCTGCCCTCTATAGCGCCGGTGATAGTGATCTCGCTGATACTCAATATGTCGGGCATACTGAACGCGGGCTTCGATCAGATATTCAACATGTACAACGCCTCGGTCATGGACGTGGCCGACATCATCGATACATACGTCTACCGCAAGGGCCTTATAGACATGGAGTACAGCTATTCCACGGCGGTGGGCCTGTTCAAGTCGGTGGTCGCCATGCTGATGATGATTGTGACCAATTATTCGGCCAAGCTGCTGGGCGGCAGCGAGTCGACGCTGTGGTAAGGGAGGTGAACGGCATGCGGAAGGTATATACGCGCGGCGACAGGGTATTCGACGTGTGCAACAATGCGCTTATGTTGCTGATACTGTTCATCACGCTGTACCCGTTCTGGAACCAGGTGGTGATATCGCTCAGCGGCGGATTCAGCGCGTACGAAGGGGGATTCAGGCTGTGGCCCAGCGTGCTGTCGTTTGAGACTTACGAGCTCGCGTTCAGATACCACCTGCTGTGGATAGGCTTTCGCAACAGTGTGATACGCGTTGTACTGGGCACGATATTCAGCGTATCGCTGACGGCGATGGTGGCGTATCCGCTGTCCAAGCGCGACCTGCCCTTCAATGGACTTGTGACCTCGCTGCTGTTCTTTACGATGCTGTTCAGCGGCGGGCTCATACCGTCTTACCTGCTCATACGCAATCTCGGGCTTATGGACACGCTGTGGGCGCTGATACTGCCGGGCATGGTCAGCGCGTGGAACACGTTTATAATGCGCAACTTCTTTCGGAGCATTTCGCCCAGCCTTGAAGAATCCGCCAAGGTTGACGGCGCGGGCTATATGCGGATATTCCTGCAGATAGTGCTGCCGCTGTCCACGCCGGTGCTGGCCACCGTGGCGCTGTGGTGCGCGGTTGGCCACTGGAACGCCTGGTTTGACGCCATGATATACGTGCGGGATACCGACAGATTCGTGCTTCAGGCGGTGCTGCGCAAATTGATAATCGAAAATGACACTACCGAACTGGATCAGATGATCACCCGCACGATGAACCGTGACACCACGCAGTTTTCCGGGCGCCAGTTGGAGTCGGCAGTCGTGGTTGTGTCGATGATACCGATGATAATAATATACCCATTCGCACAGAAGTACTTTGTAAAAGGCGTGATGGTAGGCTCGATTAAGGGTTGAATTCTGGCCGGCAACGGCTGAATAATAAAAATGGGGGTGTGGTCATGAAAAGGTTACTGTCACTCGTATTGGCTCTGGGCATGGCACTTGCGCTATTGCCAGCACTCTCGCTGGCCGACGCGCAGAGCGAAGAACCCATGGAACTCGAATTCTGGCACAATTCGACCGACAGGCTGCCCGATCAGGAGAGCGAAGTGCAGCGCCTGCTTGAGGAGAAGTTCAACATCAAGATCACCTGGATGCCGCGCAATGCCTCTACGTGGAGCGAAACAATAACCGTTATGCTGTCCTCAGGCGATATACCGGACTGGTGGAACGACCTGGACTTTGTCACATATGACAAGCTGGTCGAACAGGGCCTGTGCGCGGAGATACCCGAGGAGACCATCGCCCGAGTCATGCCGCGCTACTACTATTGGTTGCAGCGATATCTGGGCACCGAGGATACTCTGCGCTATCACAAGCGCGACGGCGTGAACTACTCGCTGCCGATACTGTGGACACTGGGCGTGCAGGGCTATCAGCCTGTGATGCGCGAGGATTGGCTGAACAAGCTGGGACTTGAGATACCCACCACGCTTGACGAGCTGGAAGTCGTGCTCGACGCGTTTACCAACGGCGATCCGGATGGCAACGGTCAGGACGACACATATGGCTGGTCGGCCAGCAGCTACACCGGCTTCTCGATGATATTCGGCGCGTTTGACGCGTATCCCGAGGCGTTCTATGAGCGCGACGGCGCGATTGTGAACGGCACGATACAGCCGGGTGCTAAGGAAGCGCTCGAACTGCTGCACCGCTGGTATGACGCCGGCTATCTCGATCCCGAGTTCGCGGTCAACACCGGTTCCAACGTGAAGGAAAAATGGCTGGCCGAAAAATTCGGCCTCCTGCAGACTTTCTGGTATACGGCCATACCTGAAAAGGCGTTCAACGACGGCTTCTACCATGACAAGCTGCTGGAAAAGAATCCCGACGCCATAGTATCGATAATCCCCACGATAGCCGGCCCGGACGGCTACAAGGGCTGCCTGCAGCAAAACCCGTTGGTGAGCTCGGGCATGCAGTTCTCCGCCGATATCGATCCGCTCAAGATGGAGAAGTACATGGAGGTATCTGAGTACACGTCGTTCGATGAAGAGACGAGCGACCTGCTCAATTTCGGAGTGGAGGGCGTGACGTTCGAATACGACGATGAGAACTTCACCAATTGGCTGCCGCCTTATGACGAAGAGACGAAGCGTTGGGAGTTTGGCATAGGCTCGCTGGGCAGTCTCCCGGGCTGTTTTAACGACTACGACTACCTGTCCCGCTACATGACCAAGCCGCAGTACAAGGAACTGCGCTTGGAGGCTGAGGCTGGCGGCTGCGGCGAATACGACATAATGTCGGTATACGAGCGCCCTATATACAACGAGTATGCCGATACGCTCAAGCAGTTGACCAACAAGAACTACATAGACTTCATAACCGGCGACCGCTCGCTTGATGAGTTCGACGATTTCGTGAGCGAATGGCTCGCGGCCGGCGGTCAGGAAGTGCTCGACGAGGCGCAGCAGGTATACTACGCCGAGTGAGCCGCCAGGTCAGGCAAACTGTCTGTTCGGGGCGCGGCGGTGCTTGTCATCGCCGCGCTCGGGCCGTTGAACTGCGCGGGCGCTCGCGTGGACGGCGTGCGGGGCCTGCGCGCGAGGCGGACTGACGTCGCTCAGGGCAGGCCCACGATTGCCCGCCGGCCACAGGCGCCTATCGCTCAGTAAATCAAGCGCGGCGGTGCGCGCCATCGCCGCGCTTTTCAGGAGGTAGACAATATGAACGCAAAGGATTGGTTCAGCAAGCAGGGGCGCGGACTGTTCACGCATTACCTCTATCACGCCCAGAACCTGCCCGGCTCGGCGGTCAGCGCCGGGGCGGCGCAGTCCGACTGGAACGCGTGCGTCGACGAGTTCGACGCGAAGCGCTTCGCGGAGCAGGTGCACCAGACCGGCTCGAACTACCTGATGTTCACGCTGATGCAGGGTAAGCGGTTCATGTGCGCGCCGAACGCCACTTTCGACCGGCTGACCGGCTATCAGCCCGGCGCGGCCTGCTCGCGCCGCGACCTGATCGCCGACCTGCTGGACGCGCTCGCGCCGTACGGCATAAGCCTGTTTTTGTACTATACCGGCGACGGCCCGTATCAGGATCCGATTGCCGGGCCCGCGCTGGGCTTCACCGAGCCGCGCGAGGACGTGTCGACCGGGTTCATTGACAAATGGGCCGAGGTCGCGCGCGAATACAGCCTGCGCTACGGCAGCGCGATAAAGGGCTGGTGGGTCGACGGCTGCTACACTTACTTTGGCTATGACGACGCCAAGCTCGCGCGCTATGTGCCCGCGCTCCGGGCCGGCAACCCCGAATCGCTGCTCGCGTTCAACGGCGGCGTAAAGCCGCGCGTGTCGTACTACTCGGCCCACGACGACTACACCTGCGGTGAGATGAACTCGTTCGTGGACGTGCCGGACGCGCGGTTCGTAGACGGCGCGCAGTGGCATATACTCGCGCCGTTGGGCATATCGCCGGACGGCACGGAGTGGGGCGCCTGGTGCCAGCCCGGCTGTAAGCACACCCAGGCGTACATGCGCGACTACCTGCGCCGCGTGCACGCCGTGGGCGGCGTGGCGACCGTGGACGTGGCGCTGTACCGGGACGGCCATATCGATCCTGAACAGCTCGAGCTGCTGAGCGGGCTGGGTGACTGAGGGGTGTGGGCATGCAGATCGACTTTGAGGCCGGATTCGGGTTTCGCGCGGACGACGGGCTGTTCATTGCGAACTGCGGCGCGTTCATATACTGGCGCTATGCGGGCGAGCGCGAGTGGCGCAGGGATGAGCTCAGGCTCGAATGGCGCGGACAGCGGGCCGTGGGGCGCGCGCACGGGTTTGAGCTGCGCGCGGAGTGGACGCGCGCGGCCGACGATGCGTATGTGCGCCGGGGCACGCTGAGCTACAGCGGCGCGCGGAGCGTGGAGGTGGCGAGGCTGAACGACCTGGAGGGCGACGTGGCGCCGCGCGCCGCGCTGTACGCCATGACGCCGCTGTCAAACGGCGCATGCCGCGCCGCGCAGGGCGAGCGTCTGCCCCCGAGGCGCAGCTATGACGAGGCGCTCTGGGCGAGCATGCACGTGTACTGGCCGCGGCTGGCCGAACCCATATCGGACATGCCCGACGTGGCGAGCACGGACGACATAGGGCTGCTGGCGATGGCGAGCGGCGCGCCCGGGCTGGCGCTGTGCTATACGGGCCCGGGCAGGTCGATGGGCGAGGTGGGGCTGTTTACCCGGAGCGGCCGGTTCTACGCGGGCATGCCGCTGGACGGCGTGCGCATGGACGACGGCGACTGCCGCGAGCTGGAGCGGCTGGCGCTGCTCAACATGACGATGAGCGGCGCGCTGAACTGGTGGGCGCGGCGCTGCGCATGCGAGGCCGGCGCGGTCTGCCGGCTGCTCAGCTTTGCCGGGTACTGCTCGTGGTATCACGATGCCAATCGCATAATGCCCGACACGGTGCGGCGCGCGGCGCGCGGGCTGGCGCGCTGGCCGCATGACCGCGACAGCTGCACGGTGCAGATAGACGACGGCTTCCAGAAGATGCCGGGGGACTGGCGCGGCAATGTGGACTGGGCGGAGGCGCTGAGCGCCATGCCGGCCGAGCTGGAGGCGCAGGGGCTGATGCCGGGGCTGTGGCTGGCGCCGCACGCGGTGTCGGAGCGGCATCCGCTGTATCGGGAGCATCCCGAATACTTCCAGCGCCTGCCCGACGGCCGGCCGGCGATCAGCTTTTCCAACTGGGGCTGGACCGAGGCCGACCGCGCGACGTGGCGGTTTTCAAACACCCCGGGCGGTCAGACGTACTTCCTGGATCCCGATGTGCCCGAGGCGCGCGAGTTCATGGTCGAACTGCTCCGGGCCAAGCGCGCGGAGGGCTGGCGCTACTTCAAGCTGGACTTCACATACGCGCTGTCGAACGCGCGCGTCAAGCGCGATCCCAAGAAGACCGGCTTTGAGACGCTGCGCGACATGTGGCGGCTGTTCAGGGAGGCGCTGGGCGACGATGCGGTGATAAACGCGTGCATAGGCGCGAACTACCGCTGGGCGCTAGGCAGCGCCGACATGGCGCGCATAGGCGGCGACATGGGCAGCGACCCGCGCCAACTCGCCGATTCGGTGCGCAGGATGGCGCAGAACGTGTGCACGAACGGCAAGTGGTGGCTGGTCGATCCGGACGTGTTCTACATGAGCGCGGCGCACAGCCGCGGCGGCGAGGAGTTGAACTACCTGCTGGCGGGCACGGCGCGGCTGATGGGCGGCGTGTTCATGACGAGCGATCTGCCCGAGTGGTGGAGCGAGCGCGAGTGCGAGCTGCTGCGCCCGCTGTGGCCCGGCGCAGAGGCACAGCCGCCGATGAGACATGTGCTGGCGACGAGCGAGGACGGCCTGCCGCAGACGCTGCTGGCGCGATTTGACGGGTATGCGCTGCTGGGGGTATATAACTGGTCTGACGCCGAGCGCGGCAGGACGATTGATGCGGCTGAGGCCGGGCTGGAGCCGGGCGAGCGTCTGGAGCCGATTCGGGCTGACTGTGCGCCGCCTGGGGCAGCGGATGGTGTGCTGACGCTGACCGCTCAACCGCCGCTCAGTTTGAGGATGTTCAAGGTGGTGCCGCGCTGACAAGTGGGGAGCGGGGCGCTGCGAATATGTATGTCGAAGTTGTGTGGCGGCCGAAGCCTGGGATATGGGCTTTGGCCGCTTGGTTTGTGGATAAACCGTTTGTTCGCAGGCGTCAAACTTGAATATTCAGCTGTGCTCAAGACTGTTTGCATGTCAATATGTTCCGCTTTGTTCTCACATGATCTGATATGCGCTCAGATGAGATCTGGTTCGTGTATTGATGCTCCGGCTCTGGGCAGCGGCGTGCTAGCAGAAGGTAAGGGCCGCTATAACTGCTTGGGCTGTAGACTGTCTTCGGACTTTGATCGCGTTTGGGCTTGGCAAAGATTGTCACATCATGAATGTTGCGGTGAATGGCCTCTCAGGATTGAAAATATATGCAGCGGTTAGGTACCGTGCATATCAGGCGCATTTAGGCCGGTCGTGCGTTTAACTGATTCGCGCGGAAGCGGTGGATTGCCGGATAATGCTGAGACACTCTAATATGTTCAATTGCACATAGCGTAAAAATAAAGTGCCGCTGTTAACCCCGCGCGCGGGGGTAACAGCGGCGATATATGTGTTGCAGCGCGAATAAAGCAATGCTCGACGCTATGTCAATAGCTTGTTTATCTTCCGGGCTGCCTCGAGCAATGTTGCAGCCAGCTCGGGTATACGCTCATTAGAGAAACGCAGCGACGGCCCAGTCACCGAAAAGGCTGCAAAACACTCTCGCTGAGCGTTGAACAACGGCACGGCGACGCACTTTATGCCATATTCATGCTCCATGTTGTCTATGGCGTATCCGCGTTGCAGTGTGACGCTCAACTCCTGCCTTAGCTGAGTTTCATCGCAGATGGTGGCAGCGGTAAAGCGTTGAAAGCCGCTCTTTATTATGCGGTCCTGTTGCGCGGCAGGCAAGCAGGCGAGTATTGCCTTGCCCACGCCAGTACAGTACAGCGGCGCGCAGATGCCAATGACCGAAGCGTTGCGCATGGTGGAATGCGGCTCGGACGAACCGAGGTAAATCACCTGGTCGTCGTACAGCTGTGCCAGCATGCACCTTTCGCCGGTGTCCAGTGTGATTTGGTTCATATACGGCTTGGCAATCGAGAGCAGATTGCTGGAAGACGATATGGTATTGCTATATTCGAGCAACTTCAGCCCTAGCCTGTATCTTCCGGTCTGTGGATTTCGCGCGACCAGTCCGCCGAGTTCAAATGTGCTAAGCATATTGTGGGTCGAACTGACCAGAAAACCGGTCGCCTCTGCCAGTTCGGTCAACGTCCACTCGGGATGATCGGCAGTAAAGCAGTTTAGTAATTGTATGGCTTTGTATAACGATTTGACCTTTGGTTGCTCGACGGTAGACAAGTAAATCACCTCTGCACATATGATACCATCGATCGCACTTTACATCAAGTGCCAAAATAATGCTTGCTGAAGCGATATGCTGACAATACGTCCCGAATTTTACCGATGAGTTTCCATGTGGATGATATGCGCAGGTTAAACCTGCGTTGTCGTATGCGCAAACGAGCGCGTCGATTTTTCATACGTGGTGCCGCTTTCAAGTGACAATGCGATGTACGTCAATAAAGTGTAAATAAACAGTTGACAGGTGAGGCGATTCCATGCTATAATCCATATAGTGAAACCGATTCATTATTGATGAAACGAGGAAACGGCGATGCAGTGCAAAGTGTATCCCACGATAATCACACCGTTCTTGGAAGACGGAACTATCGATTTTAAGTCGCTGCGCAAACTGATCGAATTGTATGCGAGCTGTGGCTTTGACGGCGTGTTCGGCGTCTGCCAATCTGGCGAGATGTTCTATCTGAGCGACGATGAGAAACTAGCCCTGGCAGAGTTCACGATAACAGTCTGCCACGAATGCGGCATGAAGTGCGTGGTGTCGGGGCATACCCAGGATGACCTGCGCGATCAGTTGAATTACCTTCAGCGCCTGGAGGCGCTGAAGCCCGACGCAGTAGTGCTCGTTAGCAACCGCCTGGCACGCGAGGGCGAGCCGGAGGAGAAGGCGTTGCGCAATCTGGACGAGATATGTAAAAGCATGCTTCCTGATACAAAACTCGGCATATATGAGTGTCCACAGCCATATAAGCGCAGCATAAGTCCGGAAATGCTCGAGTACGTCGCAAGGGATGGTCGATTTGGATTTATAAAAGACACTTGCTGCGACATGGCCAAGATCGCGGGGCGGCTCGAGCGCCTGTCCGGCACGGGGATAGAATTGTTCAACGCGAATGCTGCGACGCTGTTCGAATCGCTTGAATTGGGTGCCGCGGGGTATTCGGGCGTGCTGACCAACCTTATGCCAGAGATGTTTACGCTTTTGAAGGCGGCATGCGACGGCGACGTGAAGCATGCCAGGTACATATGCAACTATATCAGCGCTGTGAGCGTGATCGAGCTGCAAAACTACCCGGCAAACGCGAAATACGTGTTGCAAAAGCGGGGCATACTCATGAGTACCCGGACTCGTAATGGCCGGCCGAAATTGAACGAGTCGCAACAGAAGGAGCTGGACGCGTTTATCGATGTATGCCAGCGCGAACACATGCGCAACTTATCCTATGCGTGCGTGCAGATATCCAACTTGCCGGATACTGCGTTTCGCGAATGCCACGCCTCCACGATATTACCCTGCGGCGAACGCGTGCTCAGTGTGTACTTTGCGGGCGAGCGCGAAGGCGCGGACGATGTCGGCATCTGGCTGTCGGTATGCGAAGGCGGCCAGTGGCGCAAACCCCGCCGCATCGCCAAGGTCGCTCAGGTGGCGCATTGGAATCCGGTGATATTTCAGGCGGAAGACTGCGTGCGGGTGATATTCAAGGTCGGGCCGCAGATCAGCACTTGGCGCAGCTACGAGATGCACTCGCAGGATCAAGGCAAGACCTGGTCTGATCCGAGGCCGCTTAACGCGGATAATCCGGCCGGAGGCCCCGTACGCAACAAGCCGATTGTTTTGTCAAACGGCGTGCTGCTTGCGCCCAACTCTGATGAAAGCGAGGCGGGCTGGTTCCCGCGGATAGACTACTCAGTCGACGGCGGCTGCACGTTTTCTAAACTGGCGGACATACCGATAAATCGAAGTGATGTGGCTGCGAAAACATATATGGCTGGCAAGGGCGCCATTCAACCCACCATATGGGAGAGCGCGCCGGGTCAAGTGCACGCGCTGCTTCGCACTACGGCAGGCAGGATATTCCGTTCTGATTCAAGCGATTATGGTAGGTCTTGGTGCATGGCGTATCCGACAAACCTGCCCAATAACAATAGCGGCATAGATGTAGTACGGGTGGACGGCAGGCTGTATCTGGTTATGAATCCGGTCAGCGGCAACTGGGCGGCGCGTACGCCGCTGGTAGTGTTGCGCTCTGATGACAACGGTCGAAACTTCGAAGTGTTCAAGATACTGAGTGATGTCGCCTTCGATGAGTATCATGGGCGCATGGCTGAGTTTTCATATCCGGCGATCGTGGCGCATGCGCATCGGCTGTATGTCAGTTACACATATATGCGCAAGGCCATAGCATTTTGCAGAATCGATGTTTGAGGTGAATAGATATATTGCCTGGAAAGGATGGTGAGGGCATGAATAATATGGCTAAGTATGGAGCGGTAAAGCGCTTCAAACGGGCGTTTAACAGAGACAAGATACTGTATGCGATAATAGCGCTGCCGGCCATATATTACATAATATTCTGCTACATACCGTTGTATGGGCTCACGCTGTCGTTTCTGGAGGTGCGGGTGTTTCGAGGATTTTCGTCGTTTGCCACGGCCAAGAATGTGGGATTCAAGTACTTTGTGCAGTATTTGACCGATCCATATTTCTGGCTGGTTACGCGAAACACATTGATCATTAGCGTATATAGCCTGATATTCTCGTTCCCGATGCCTATCATATTTGCGTTGCTGCTGAACGAGTTGGAGCATGACCGATTCAAGAAGGTCATACAGACGGTTACGTATCTTCCGCACTTCATATCGACTGTGGTTATCTGCGGTATGATTAGATCATTCTTTGCTACGGATGGCATAGTAAACAGCCTTTTGAATGCGTTTGGCATTGACAGCATCACATTCCTGTCAAGTCCCTCGATGTTCAGGCCAATATACATCGGCACGGGCATATGGCAATCGTTCGGGTGGAACTCGATAATTTATCTTGCGGCGCTGACGTCAATCGATACGCAACTTTACGAAGCGGCTAAACTTGATGGCGCTACGCGCATGCAACAGATAAGATATGTATCGGTGCCGGGCATATTGCCTACTGTGTCGATTCTGCTGATAATGCAGCTCGGAAGGGTGCTGAATGTGGGGTATGAAAAGATATTGCTGCTCTACAACGGCGCGACGATGGAAGTGGCAGACGTAATATCAACTTATGTATACCGCAGGGGCATACTCGATGCGAAATTCAGTTACGGTACAGCTGTGGGCCTGTTCACCGCTGTAATCAATTTGATACTGCTGGTCGGCGCAAACACGATAAGCCGTAAAATCAGCGAAACTAGCTTGTGGTGAGGAAGGTGGATCCAATGAAGCGCAGGGTTGCTCGCTCAGATATGGCGTTTGATGCGGTTAATATACTGATAATGGTGCTTCTTGCCTTCATTACATTGTATCCGATGTATTATGTGCTGATATCAAGCATAAGCTCCGGGGAGTATGTCTCAAGAGGCGCAATAAGGTTTATACCAAGGGGGCTGACACTGTCGTCGTACAAAATGATCGTTCAAGACGACAGCTTCATAAGAGGGCTGCTGAACACGATAGTATACACGGTTACAGGTACATGCGTGAATCTGGCGATGAGCATACTGTGCGCATATCCGCTTTCAGTTAAGACATTTTCCGGCAGGAACTTTTTCGTAAAGATGATAATGTTTACGATGTTCTTTAGCGGAGGCATGATACCGCTGTATCTCGTGATTAAGAGCCTCAAGATGATCGACACAATATGGGCGCTGATTCTTCCGGGTGCTATCTCTACTTATAATATGATCGTGATACGCACGTTCTTTCAAAACATCGCCGGAGAGATGCGTGAATCGGCTTTCATTGACGGTGCAAATGACTTTACAATAATGACCAGAATAATGGTGCCGCTTTCTATGCCGGTGTTGGCCACAATGATGCTGTTCTATGCGACGGGGCATTGGAACAACTTTATGAACGCACTATTGTATATTACGAAGAAAGAGCTATATCCGATACAGCTGATACTGCGCAATTTACTGATCACGGACGAGATGTCCAACCAATATGCCGACATGGTGAGCGAATTTAGCGTAGTGCCGGCTACGTTAAAGTATAGCTCGATCGTAATTGCCACGCTGCCGATACTCTGCGTATATCCTTATTTGCAGCGATATTTTGTCAAGGGAGTTATGATTGGATCGTTGAAGGGATGATCGACAATAAATCCGCGCAAGCGGATATATAACAAAGGAGGTTGCCCCATGAAGCGCTCGTTGTTGGTTGTGATTTGCATCATTCTTTTCTGTGCGACGCTTGTGCCAACTGCTCTTGCGCAGCAGCTGCCAATTGTGACAGAGCCGGTTACGGTAGATCTGATGATATCGGAATCTTCGCTTGTTCCGATTACTAATGACTTCAAGTTTTACAACAAGCTTGCGGAACAGACGGGCATAACGATCAATTTCCTGCCGGTGCCCAGCTCGGATTACGCGACCAAGAAATCGCTAGCCCTGGCGACGGGCGAGATTCCGGACATAGTGCTGATTGATCAAAATGACCTCAACCTGTATGCAAGCGCAGGATTGTTCGTCAACCTGCACGAGAATGCTGACAAGCTTGAAAATTTCTTTAATATCGTTGAACAGATACCGGATGCCAAGACGACGTTTGTGGACGGCGTTGCGTATGCGTTCCCGACGCTGTCGAGGTGGGATAAGACACGAGGCAGCTCGCTGATCGTGCGGAGCGACATAATGGAAAAGGTTGGCGTGGATCCAGAGAGTATTTCTACATGGGAGGACTATGAGGAACTGCTCAGGAAGGTGCAAGAGGCCTATGCCGATATGGCGCCGTTCATAGCGCGTGGCAAGAGCGGCATGATGGGCATCGTATACGCCATGGGATCGGGCTACGGCATGCAGTACGACAAGAACAAGGGCATGTGGGTCTACGGGCCGGCTACAGAAGAGACCAAGACCGTGCTAAGCACCTTGAATAGATGGTATGACGAAGGTTTGCTGGATGCGGACTACGCAACGTGCTCGAGTGCAGATTGGCAGCAGAAGATGGCGGCGGATAAAGGGTTCTCATATCTTGATAACGTAAACTTTGCTGCAACCAATTACGCGGCGCTGCAAAGCGTTGTTCCGGATGCAGCTTGGCAGGTGCTCGACTTGCCGCTCAATGAGTTTGGATACGCTCGGGGTACGTTTACTACGCCGCATCAGCTTGATCGCCTGTGGGCGATAAGCTCGGCAACAGAAAAATTGGATGCGATACTCGGTCTGTTTGACTACCTGTACACTGACGAAGCGTGTACTCTACTCAGCCTAGGCACGGAAGGCGAGGACTTCTTCTACAACGAGGATGGCGAACCTCAGTTCACCGACGAGGTGATAGAAAAGTACTCGACGGACGGTGTGTTTGTTAAGACGGCGATGCAGTCTGAATGCGGCAACGCCTCGTGGGAGACGTTTATACCCTACTGTGATAACAGATCGTATTTTATTCAGACGCCTGATTATCAGGAAGAGTGGTATACTACTATAGCTAATGATCCGGCGTTTGATTACTCGGTGCCTGTTCCTCCGATGACGGCGGATGAGCGCGAGAGCCTCGTCGATATCCAGCTGGAACTGGATACCATATCCACGGAGATGTTTGACAAGATAATTATGGGTTTGGAACCGGTGGATGCGTTCGACACTTACCTGCAGGAGATGAAGGACGCTGGCTACGAGACGATGGTACAGATCTATAATGACGCTCAGAACAGGATACAGTAATACAGTATATTTACATGGGGAATGCGCCGCAGGTGCATTCCCCATATTGCAGGTAAGCTTTGCGCAGGGGAGGTTTGAAATGTGAAAACCATGACTTTTCAAAGGGATATACCGGTTGCTCATGAGGTAGACGTCTGCATAGTTGGCGGTGGAATGGCCGGCGTCAGCGCTGCAATGGCCGCAGCTCGAGCGGGGCTGAGCATTTTGCTGATCGAAAAGTTTGGGGTGCTTGGTGGATGCGCGACCAGTGGCGGCGTAGGTAATTTCTGCGGCAACACTGTAGGCCAGGGTGAAGCGTTTGACGCGATAATAGATGCCTTGAGTGAGTTCGGTGCAATAGCGCCGATAAGGGCAGGCAAGGACACGCGCGTGTTCAACCATGAGATATTGGCAGTAATACTGCCGGAGCTGCTGTTGAGGCGAAACGTGCAGTTTGTACTGCACACTCAATTGGTCGACGTATGCGCGACTGACGGCCATATAGACGGAGTTGTGATCTGTGGTGCTTCAGGTATGCAGGCAGTGTCAGCTAAGGTATACATAGATTGTTCCGGCGACGGCCTACTGGCGCAAAGGGCCGGCTGCAGCGTTATGAAAGGTGGGGCCGATGGATGGCAACTTCCAATGTCGCTCATGTATTTTGTGCGGCATGTGGATGAAACAGAACGGCGGTGCGAAGTGCCCGAAGGCTGGTTCAGGCGGATTGAGCGCAGAGAAGATCTGCCGATGAATACATTTTGGCCTAATGGACTGCACAGCAACGCCGTTAAGATAAAGGTGCCGATGTACGATTCCACGGACACGCAAAGTCTTACGATGGCCGAAGTAAACGGCAGGCGAACCATGATGTCGGTGCTGGACTATTATCAGAGAGTTGAGCAGAAGAGTATAGCATTAGATCATTGCTCGACTGTCATTGGCATTAGGGAGGGCTACAGGATAGTCGGGGACTATGTGCTGGCTGTGGATGATCTGCGAGCAGGCAGGTCGTTTGACGACGTGATCGCTGTAGGGACATTTTACCTGGATGGCCATAAACCCGATGACGACAAGCGCACGTACATACTGGATCCCGCAACGCTGAAGGTTCCTCCGTATGACATACCATTGCGTACGATAATAGCTAGGGACAGCGACAACCTGCTTATGGCCGGCAGGTGCTTCTCAGCGGAACAACTGGCGCTATCGTCAGCGAGAGTTATGACTACCGCTTCGATGTTGGGTCAGGCTGCGGGTGTGGTGGCGTCGCTGGCTGTGAACTGCGCAAAATCCGTAAGAGATATTCCGCATACCAGGGTGCAATCTGAATTGCTGCGCAGGGGCGCAGTGCTGGATAAGGACAAGATCGATCGGTATTGGGAATGATGTTGGGTTGTGTAAGCGCTACGGTTCTGCACGTTGTGGCGTGAGTGCAAGCTGCCAATGTACCGAGTTTGGGTGTTTAGATAGCCGCTTCGTGAAGAATACCGCATGAGGATAGTCTGTTTTGCGCTTTGCGCATTTTCATGTATGTCGGTGTTGATGTGCATTGGCATAAGTATGTTGGGTACATGTAGACGAGGGGCGTCATCGGCTGCGCTGTGATGGGGCGCAGCCGTTTTTCTGTTTTGGCTTGGTATTTGTCATTTGTCTCCGGGCTGACCATGGTTGTTGCTCGATGTGTTGCAGGTTGCTAAGGACGATCCGTGCTTATGGAGTTGCGTCATTTGCGCACTGTCGTGACGCCATAGTGGGCGATTCGATACTGCGCAACGATCATACGTCTGTACAATCCACCGCAACCAAATCACCGCAATTTAAAAAATCCCGCCATTGACAAATGTCCGAAATCGTACTATACTAACGCATGTACGATTTCGGACAAAAGGAGGCGCCGACATGAACCAAAGCCGGGCGCGCGAGCTCCATCGAATCAACTACCTGACCTCGGAGATGGAGTCGTATTACCATCAGGCTTCGCTGAAGCTGGGCATATCGGACAGCGTGTCGATGGTGCTGTACACGATATACGATAGCGGCGAGGACTGCCTGCTCAACGACATATATAAAAAGACCGGCATCAGCCGGCAGACGATCAATTCAGCGATACGGACGCTGGAGGCGGCGCAGGTGCTGTATCTCGAGCCGTATACCGGCCGCTCAAAGCGAGTCGTGCTCACCGAAAAGGGCCGGGAGTACATTCAAAACACTGCGGCCCGAATATACCGGGCGGAGCTCAGGGCGTTTGACAGCTGGTCCGATGAGGAGATCGGCGAGTACATCCGCCTGATGACCAAGTTTGCGGACAGCTTCCGCCGGCAGCTGGAAGCGCTGTGAGGAGGGCGTGTTTGTGAGGATAATCACGATAAGCCGCGAGTTCGGCTCGGGCGGGCGGGAGCTCGGCAAGCGCATGGCCGACGCGCTTGCATGCAGGTATTACGACAGCGAGATAATCGCCGCGGTCGCGCGCAGCAGCGGGCTGGATATACGCTACGTCGAACAGCTGCTGGACGGGGACAGCGTCCGCGCGTTTCCGATAACGTTTCGCCGCACACTCGGCTCGACTGGCTACGTACAGTCCAGCAAGGTCGAGCTGCTGCTGCGGCAGAAGGCGGTGCTCGAAGGCATCGCGGCGCTGGGGCAGGACTGCGTGATCGTCGGCAGGAACGCAGACGTGATACTGCGCGAGTTCCGGCCGTTCAACGTGTTCGTATGCGCCGACTTGGCCGCCAAGCTCGAGCGCTGCCTGGCCAACGCGCCGCAGGGTGAGAACCTGACCGAACGGGAGCTCATGCACCGCATGCGGCAGATAGACCGGATGCGCGCCCAGACCCGCGCCATACTCACCGGCTCGGAGTGGGGGCGGCGCGACGCATATCACATCACCGTGAACACCAGCGGCTGGCGCATAAAGGAGCTGACCCCGGCGGTCGTGGCGTTTGCGGAGCACTGGTTTGGGAGGAAATGATGCGCATACAGCTTTCGGATCACTTCAGCTTTTCCAAGCTGATACGCTTCACACTGCCGTCGATAGCGATGATGATATTCACGTCGATATACGGCGTGGTGGACGGCTTCTTTGTATCCAACTTTGCCGGCAAGACGCCGTTTGCCGCGGTCAACCTGATAATGCCGTTCCTGATGATACTTGCGACAGTGGGCTTCATGTTCGGCACGGGCGGCACGGCGATAGTCGCGTACACGTTCGGCCAGGGCCGGCCCGAACGCGCAAACGAGCTGTTCTCGCTGTTTGTGTACACCGCGTTTGGGCTGGGCGTGCTGTTCGCGGCGCTCGGGACGGCATTTATACGGCCGATAGCCGCGCTGCTGGGCGCGGAGGGCGCGCTGCTGGAAAACTGCGTGGTGTATGCGCGGATAATACTTGCGGCGCTGCCGTTTTATGTTTTGCAGCTGCTGTTCCAGAGCTTCTTCGTCGCGGCCGAAAAGCCGCAGCTGGGGCTCGTGGTCACGGTCTCGGCCGGGGCGGCCAACATGATACTGGACGCGGTGCTCGTGACGCTGCTCCCGCTGGAGCACAAGCTGGCCGGCGCCGCTGTGGCCACGGCCGCGAGCCAGGTCGTGGGCGGCGTGTTCCCGCTGGTATACTTCAGGCGGCCCAACTCGAGCATACTGCGCCTGGGCAGGGCCGGGTTCGCCGGGCGGGCCTTGCTCAAGGCGTGCCTGAACGGCTCATCCGAGTTCATGAGCAATGTATCGATGAGCCTGGTGGGCATGCTCTACAATGTGCAGCTGCTCAGGTATGCGGGTGAGAATGGCGTGGCGGCGTACGGCGTGATGATGTACGTGAGCATGGTGTTTTCGGCAGCGTTCATAGGCTACTCGATAGGCACGGCGCCGATAGTGGGCTATCACGACGGCGCGCAGAACCATGCCGAGCTCAAGGGGCTGCTGCGCAGGAGCCTGACGATGATAGGCATATTCGGCGTGGGCATGATAGCGGCGGCCGAGTTGCTGGCGCAGCCGCTGTCGCAAATGTTCGTGGGCTACGACTCCGAGCTGCTGGCGCTCACGGTATCGGGCTTCCGGATATTTGCGCTGTCGTTTGCGTTCATGGGGTTTGCGATATTCGCCTCGGGCTTCTTTACCGCGCTCAACGACGGCGTGACCTCCGCGCTGATATCGTTTTTGCGCACGCTGGTGTTCCAATGCGCCGCCGTGCTGCTGCTGCCGCGGCTCTGGGGCATCGACGGGGTGTGGATATCGATAGTCGTGGCGGAGTTCATGGCCGTGGCGCTGAGCGCTGCGTTCCTGATTGGCAAGCGAGCCAAGTATCACTATTGAGCCAGCTCAGCGTGGGAGCGGCGCGCTGTCCGGGCGATGCTTGTGGCGCGGCGGGCGAATGGCGATGCGATCGCGGCAGAACCGGCGCTGCATCCCCGCGCGCAAACGGCCTGGCAGGGAAGCGATTGTCGCGCCTGGCAAGTTGTCGCCGCATGCGAGCGGTGCGGCGCGCCAGAGCGATGCGCGCAGCGCGCCGTGTATGACTCGGCGCAGAGTGCGCGGGCGGCGTGGCCCCGGCCGGGCAAGCGCGGCTGGATTCATGATATGCGCCGGTCTCTCGATTTGCCGGGTAAGCTCTCGGCTGGCATGGTGGCAGGGGCCGTGTACTCGGCGTGATGCGCCTGCAAATGTATCGACATGCGTTCACAATGTGCAAAGCGGCCGGCCGCACGACGCGCGCCGGCCGCTTGTCATGTCACTTGAACTTCATTCGCGATGTTTTGCCTACTAAAACAAGCATGTTAAGTGTGCTATATACCGATGTGCGGAATACAAACTATCAGCAGTTAGAGTGGTTATTTGCACAAACCGCATGGCCTGCAACAAAGGCGCGCTCGCGATATGCCGCTGGCTAAATCAAATGAGTCCTTTGTCATCCGCTGATGGCAAATGCTGCAGACGTACATATTATAAGCGGCAAGAGCGGTTATCAACTTGTCATGCAGCAAAACCTATTCGTGATATCATGTTGGCAAAGGTAAATGTACCTATTGAATAAGTTGCTCATAGAAGCGCCGAACACAAACCACGTCAACATATAAAGCGGCTGGTCGCTTAAAGCAAAACAGCCGCTTGCCCTGCAGCAAAACCTGTCCGTGATAACCCGCCAGCAAAAGCAAATGTACCTGTTATTTAGGCGGCCAACCAACGCGCCGAACACAACTAATTCAACAGAGTAGATGGCCGGCCACACAGCGTGAAACAGCCGCTCGTCCTGCAGCAAAACCTGTCAGTGATATCCTGCCAGCTAAAGCGAATGTATCTATTAACAAGTCGCCCGCTAACGTGCCGAACACAAACTTTCTCAACAGATAAAGCGGCCAGTTGCACAAAGTAAAACAGCCGCTTGCCTTGCAGTAAACCTGTCCACAATATCCCGCCAGTGGAATCGAATGCACCCATCAAATAGGCTACCCGCCAATGTACCGAACACAAACTCACTCAACAGATAGAGTAGCCATCCGCACAAAGCAAAACAGCCGCTTACAATACACAACAGAGTTTAGTGATATCCAGCCGGCAAAGGCAAATCTACCTATTATATAGCATGCCAGCCAACGCACCGAACACAAATCTCTCAACAGCAAAAGCGGCCAGCCGCACGAAGCGCACCAGCCGCTAACTTCAATATCAAACCCCATGAGCCCCAAACACGGCGCCCATACCGCCGCGTTACACGACCCGCCGGCCGTCGATCAGCACGGCCCGCACCTTGCTGCGGAAATCAAACGGATGGCCGCTGAACACCGCGATGTCCGCGTCCTTGCCCACGCGCAGCGAGCCCACGCGCGCGTCCATGTGCGCCGCGCGGGCCGCGTTGATCGTTATCGCCCGCAGCGCGGCATCCTCGGGCAGACCTTCGCGGACGCACATGCCCGCGAACGCCGGCAACTGCCACAGCGGCTGTACGTCGTGATCGGTGGTCAGCGTGACCTCAATGCCGTGGCGATACAGCTCGCCCGCCACGTGGAAGCCGCCGTGGCGCGTCTCCGGCTTGGAGGACGGCCCCAGGCTCGGCCCCACTATCGGCAGTATGCCCGCTGCGCGTATCTCATCGGGTATCAGCGCCGACTCGGTCGCGTGTATGATCGTGAAGTCAAGCCCGAACTCCTGCGCGATGCTGATCGCCGTAAGTATGTCGTCGGAGCGGTGCGCGTGGAACTGCGCCGGTATGCTGCGATTCAATACCGGCTCCAGCGCCTCCAGCTTCTGGTCGTACACGTCCTCGCCGGCGTTCTTCTTGGCCAGGTGGCGCTGCGCCCGGGTCAGCGTGTCGCGTATCAGCGCCGCCGTCGCCATGCGCGTCAGCGGCGCCTTGCCCTTGCGCTCGCCGTAGCAGCGCTTCGGGTTCTCGCCCAGCGCGAACTTCATCGCGGAGGGCGACTTGACCAGCATGCTGCGCGCGTTCGTGCCCGCCAGCTTGACATAGCATATCTGGCCGCCGATCACGTTCGCGCTGCCGGGCGACACCGCGCACGAGGTCACGCCGCCGCGCACCGCCTTGGGTATGGCCGTGTCGAACGGGTAGAAGCCGTCGATAGCGCGCATCTCGGGCGTGACCGGGTCGGTGGCCTCGTTGCAGTCGTCGCCCTCCCAGCGCAGGCTCTCCTCGCATATGCCTATATGCGTATGCGCGTCGATCAGCCCGGGCAGTATATAGCCGCCCTTAGCGTCGATCACCTCCGCGCAGCCCAGGGCGGGCGCGTCGCTCAGCGCGCCCAGCGCGACTATCAGGCCGTTGTCCACGTCGACGTAGCCGCGCTCGTAGCTCGCGCCTTCCATCGTCAACAGTATGCCGTTTTGAATCCTAATCATGTCGATCGACCTTTCTGCGCGCGCCCGGCGCCTGGCCGGGACGGCGCGCGATGTAGTTGTTGCACGGGCTATATGCCGGGCACGAACTGCGACAGCGCAAGCGCGCACAGCGCGGTTATCAGCTGCGCCAGCCAGGCCAGCCGGCGCGCCTCGCTTTCGGTGAGATCCTGCTCGTCCGCGGCCGTGTATCTGTTCAGATCGTCGTCGAAGTCGCGGTAGTCCATGCGAAACGCCGGCCGGCGCCTTTGCCGGGCAGGGTTGGTCAGGTAGTCGGGCGGCTTGCGGCCGCGCCGCAGCGAGGGCAGGCGCTTGCCCAGATAGGCCAGCCATGCGCTCGCCAGCAGCACGCCGCCGCACGCGCCCAGCGCGAACGCCGCGTGCAGCCGGTCGCCGTACAGCGCGCCAATCAGCGCGGAGATCACCAGCACGGCGGACAGCTGCCGCCCGACGCGGCGCAGAAGGCATCTTGCAAACAGACTCATGCTCATATCCGCCTTTCAGCCGATGTGTCCGTGCGCCGCGGATCGGCGGCGCGCCTCAGCGCTCCGGCTCCCGCCGGTAGCGCTCCAGCTCCGCGCCGTTGGCCAGCACGAAGTGGCCGGGCCGTATCTCCGACCAGCGGGGGCCCTCCTGGCTGTAGTCGTGCTGCGCGGGGTCGTAGGTGAGCAGCACCTTGTTTTGCTCCCGGTCGGGGTCGGGCACCGGCACCGCCGAGAGCAGCGCCTTGGTATACGGATGCAGCGGGTGCTCGAACAGCTCGTCGTTTTGCGCCAGCTCGACCAGCCGCCCCTTGTATATGACCGCGATGCGATCCGATATGAACCGCACCACCGACAGGTCGTGCGCTATGAACAGGTAGGTCAGGTTGCGCTCCTTCTTGAGCTTGTTGAGCAGGTTTATCACCTGAGCGCGTATCGACACGTCCAGCGCCGATATGGGCTCGTCGGCGATCACGAACTCCGGGTCCATGACCAGCGAGCGCGCTATGCCTATGCGCTGGCGCTGGCCGCCCGAGAACTCGTGCGGGAAGCGCGATATGAACTCCGCGTTCAGGCCGACCTCCTGCATTATGTCGCGCACCTTCTGCGCGCGCTCCTGTTCGGAGGCGTACATATGGTAGTTGTCCAGACCCTCGGCGACTATGTAATCGACCTTGGCGCGCTCGTTTAGACAGGCCATGGGATCCTGGAATATCATCTGCACCTGCTGGCGCAGCGCGCGCATGTCCTTGCGCGACATAGGGCCGGCGATGTTGCGGCCTTTAAACAGTATCTCGCCCCGGGTGTTCTGAGGATACAGCCGCATTATCGCGCGGCCTATCGTGGTCTTGCCCGAGCCGCTCTCGCCCACCAGCGACACGGTCTCGCCCCGGTATATGTCGAAGCTCACGCCGTCCACCGCCTTGAAGCTGCGGCGGTTGAGCCTGAACGTCACGCTCAGATCCTTGACGCTCAGCAGCCGCTCGGCGTGCGCATAGTCGAACGACTCGGGCGGCGCCTGCATCTGACGGTCGCGGAGCTGCTCATCGCGCCGGCGCAGCTCGTCGGCGTACTCGCGGGCCAGGTCGTGCATCAGCCAGGTCTTGGCAAAGTGGGTGGGGGACACATCGAACACCGGCGGCTCCGCCTCGAAGTCGATCTGCATGGCGTCCTCGTTGCGGGGCGCGAACGCGTCGCCCTGTATCTGCTTGTACAGGTTGGGCGGCGTGCCCTTTATCGCGCGCAGCTCGTGGCCGCGCACGCCGAGCTGGGGCAGCGATACCAGCAGCGCCCGGGTGTAGGGGTGGCGCGCGTCGTAGAATATCTCGCGGCTCAGGCCGCCCTCCACGATCTGGCCGGCGTACATCACCAGTATCCGATCGGCCACGTTGGCCACGACGCCCAGGTCATGGGTGATGTATATCACCGTCATGCCGCGCTCCCGCTGCAGCCGCTTTATCAGCGCCAGCACCTGCGCCTGCACCGTGACGTCCAGCGCGGTCGTGGGCTCGTCGCAGATCAGCACCTCGGGCCGGCAGGCTATCGCGCACGCTATGACCACGCGCTGGCGCATGCCGCCCGAGAACTCGTGCGGGTATTGATGGAACCGGCTCTCGGCGTCGGGTATGCCGACCGACTTGAGCAGCGCTATCGCCTCGCGCCTGGCCTCGGCGCCCCGGGTGTGGAAGTGCCATTCGAGTATCTCGGTCAGCTGGCTGCCTATCGTGCGCACCGGGTTGAGGCTGGTCATGGGATCCTGGAACACCATGGCGATCTTCTTGCCTCGGATCTTGAGCCAGTCGTCCTCGCTCTTGAGCGCGGTGAGCTCCTGGCCGCGATAGCGCATGCTGCCCCGGGTTATGCGCCCGTTCTTGTCGAGCATGCCTATCATCGACTTTACGAACACGCTCTTGCCGCAGCCCGATTCGCCCACTATCGCCAGCGATTCGCCCTCATACAGGTCCAGATTTGCGCCGCGCACCGCCTGCAGCGTCTTGCCGCGCAGCGTGAACTCTATCTCGATATCCCGCGCGCTCAGTATCAGTTCGCTCATCTACTTACCTTCTCTCTCACAGATGGTTGCGCGGATCGGACGCGTCCGCAAACTTGTTGCCCGTCACATAGAACGCCACCGTGATCAGGCTAAGTATGCCGGAGGGCAGCAACATCTGATACGGGTGAAGCATGAAGCTGGAGCGGCCCTGATTGACGATATTGCCCAGCGTGATCGCGTCCACGGGCATGCCCACGCCTATGAACGACAGGAACACCTCGGAGCTTATCGAGTAGGGTATCACCAGCGCCGCCTCCATTATGATAAGCGATATGATGTGCGGCACGATGTTCTTTATTATGATCTTCCACATCGACGAGCCCAGGCAGCGCGAGGCGACGTTGTACTCGCTGTCGCGCAGCGAGAGTATGCGGTTGCGGAAGAAGCGCGCCTCGGATATCCAGCCCCGCGACGCCAGCGCTATGAACAGCGTAAGGAAGCTGGTGTTCATTATGTAGGCCAGCAGTATCAGATACACGGTCGAGGGTATGTTGGTCATTATGTTGTACAGCTCGGTCATGAAGCCGTCTATCCGGCGGTTGTAGCCCCACAGCGCGCCCACGACTGTGCCTATGCCCACGTCCGAGAGCGCCACCAGGAACGCCAGCAGGAACGAGTTGCGCGTGCCGTACCATGCGCGCGCCCATATGTCCCGGCCCACGCCGTCCGTGCCGAACCAGTGCTCCGCGCTGGGGCGCAGGTTCCATTCGCGCGGCGTGGTCGCTATCTTGGACGGATCGACCGCGGACACCAGCGGGTATATAAAGCTTATCAGCACCAGCGTTATTATCACCAGCACCAGCAGTACCGCGACCCTGCTCTTGAAGAACGTGCGGAACGTGCTCTTCCAGTAGGAGTAGTTCGAAAAGCCCGCGTCCTCGCTGAGCATCTGGTCGAACACCCTCGCGCGGAACTTGTCCGGCGTCAGTATCGGATTGCCCTTTTCGCTCATGTCACACATCCTCCGAAAGCCTGATTCGCGGATCGACCGCCGCCACCAGCAGATCGCCCAGGAACACGCCCAGCACCGACAGCACCGCGTACATCAGCACCAGTATCTGCACCAGATTGTTGTCCTGGCGCTGTATGGCCAGCGTCAGCAGCCCGCCCGTGCCGGGTATCGCATACAGGCTCTCTATTATCAGCGAGCCGGAGATTATGAACAGCACGTCGCTGGGCAGGTATATGGCGATGGGCACTATCGCGTTGCGGAATATGTGCCGGCGGTTTATCGCGCTGGTGGACAGGCCCTTTACGTATGCAAACTTCACATAGTCCTTGTTCAGCTCGTCGGCCATGAAGCGCCGGAGCCAGATGCCGTACCACGCGATCGAGGTCAGCGACAGGCAGATCGTGGGCAGTATCCAGGAATTGGGCCGATCCGCATAGTAGACCAGCGGCAGCCCCAGCAATCCCGAGAGCCACACCTGTATCAGGAACAGGTATATCAGGCTGGGCACCGCGCGCACCAGTATTATGTACAGCGTGCCCAGATGGTCGCCCAGGCGCTCCTTGTACCTGACCATCATGAGGCCCAGCAGTATGCCCAGCGTCATGCCCAGCACCAGGCTGGCCGCGCCGAATGCCGCCGTCACCGGTATCTTTTCGGCCAGTATCGTCGAGATGGGCACCTTGGGGTACACGGTCAGGCTGCGGCCCAGGTCGCCCGAAAACAGCTGGCGCACGAAGTTCCAGAGCTGCGTCAGCGGCGGGTCGAGCAGGCCCTGGCTGCGCAGGTAGCTCTGCTTGGTCATCTCGTCCAGCTCATGCAGCATCTCCTTGGTGAAGTAGCCGTTTTCGGGCATGAACCTGAGCAGCATGAACACGGCCACGAACACCACGACCACGGTCACCAGCGAGCGGGCCGTCCTCTTTAACACATAGCGAAGCAACGCGTTCCACCTTCTTTAGCAAATGCAAAATTGCCGCATCGGAAATCGCAAGCTGTGGCTCCGATGCGGCAGAGTTTAGCCCCGGGCGTTATTCAGCCAACGCAACCAGCCGTTCCGCCTCCCAGGCTTCCTTCTCCTGGGCGATGGACTCCGCGCTGAGCGGCTCGGCGTAAACCACCATGCCCTTGAACTTGGTGGAGCCGTACTGCATGTAGGGCGCGCCAAAGTCGTCTACGCGCGTCATGTAGTAGCCGCGCAGGCTGGATATGAACGGTATCATGTACGCGCCGTTGACGAGATACGCCTCGGCCTGAGCGAACTTGGCAAAGCGCTCCTTGGTATCGGCGGTGGCCAGCGCCTCCTGTATCATCTCGTCGAACTCGGGCACGGTGTAGTAGCCCACGTTCTCGGCGCCGTCCGAGGTCAGGCGGGAGAGCTGCGAGCCGGGATCGGCATACGGCACGCTCAGCGAGTCATAGTAGATGTCGAAGTTGGACATGTCGGTGACAGTGGAGTAGAAGCTGCCGGTGGTGGCCGACAGGTGCACCTCGATCAGGTCGGTGCCTATCGACTCCTCGACGATGGTCTTGAACAGCTGGCTCATCAGCAGATCCTCGTCGTCGCTGGTGCCCACGTATGTGACCGTCACGGGCAGCTTGCCGTCGACCTCGAACGAGTCTACCGGCAGCATGTCGACCGTGGTCGGCTCCACGCCCAGTATGTTGCCGTCCGCGTCGCACAGCTCCTCAATCGCGGCGAGCATGTACTCGCGCGCCTTTTCGGGATTGTAGTAGTTGGTCTCCTTGATCTCCTTGAGGCCGGGGTAGTCGGTGTAGTCCACGCTGTCGCCGTCGTATATCAGGCGCTCGGCGATTATCGTGTTGCGCACCACGCGCGCCGGGTCGACCGGCTCGCGCAGATAAGCTATGGTTTCGCGATCGACCGAATACTGCAGCGCCTTGCGGAAGTTCTCATTTTCTATGAACTTGGCGAACTCGGGGTTCTTGGACTTGAAGTTCAGCCAGAGGTAGTTGGTGCTGGACGAGAAGTCGTTCGGCGCGAGGTACTGCTCCCACTCGCTGCCCACCAGCGACAGGTACTCCTCGCCCTCGACGGTGCAGGTGCTGATCTCACCGCGCTTGAACATCTCCAGCGCCGTGGTGCCGTCGGGTATCATCTGGTAGTCTATCGTGTCCAGCGTGACGCTGTCCGCGTCCCAGTAATGCGGGTTCTTGGTCAGCACGATCTTCTTGTCGCGCTGGAACTCGGAGATGTAGTACGCGCCGCAGTAGAGCATGTGCTCGTTGTCCACGCCGAAGTCCTCGCCCTGCTCGACTATGTAGTCGTATTCGACCGGCAGCAGCAGCACGCTGCCCTCTATCAGCGACAGGAAGTACGGCGCGCTCATCGTCAGCGTGTATTCGACCGTATAGTCGTCAAGCGCCTTTACGCCCACCACGTCGTCAAACGTGGCCACGTAATCCTCGCGGGAGACGTCGGTCTTGACGCCCGCGTCGATGTCGTCCAGATCCCAGTAGTAGTCATAGAGCCCCGCGATCAGGTCGCGCACCACCCGTATCGAGTACGCGCCGTTCTGGGGGTCGCCGATATAGCGCACCGCATCCACATAGTCCTGCGCGGTCACCGGGCGGCCGGTCTTATTGCCCTGGTAGTCGATCCACTCCACGCCTTCGCGCAGCTTGAACGTCCAGACCGAGCTGTCCTCGTTGTGCGTCCAGCTCTCGGCCATGGCCGGCTGATACACGCCGTACTGATCCGGCTCGACCAGCGCCTCGACGCTGTTGACGGCCAGCCCGCGCACGCCGCCGTAAATCGTGGCGTAGTAATTCAACGAGGGGTATTCCGAGGAGAAGTAGGTCTTGTAGACCGATTCGGCGGCCGAGTCCTCGGCCAGCCCGGCGGGCGCGACCGCCATTAGCAGCGTCGCGACCAGCAGTAGCGCAACTATCTTTCGCATGATACATCCTCCACCATCTGTGAATGCTACGTTGAACATTATAAAATTCCTTCTATAGCTTGTCAAGCTGTATTTAATGTAAAGGGTATCGTGAGTGCTGTAGAGCTACAATACATTTTGGACAGCGACCCTCCAAAAAAGAAGTGAGACTTGAGCGAAAATCTGCTATAGTTAAGTTGCAGCAA
>CAWVGT010000245.1:0-5140 GCA_963928645.1 Candidatus Fimadaptatus sp. | reverse complement strand
GGCATCAATTCTCACCCATACAAAAAGCGGAACGGCAATCGCCCGTCAAGCGATCGCCGTCCCCCAAAGACTCCCGGTCACGCGCCTTATTCAGCGTCGTGGCAATGCCCGCCCTCGCCGTGACCATGGCAATGCCCGCGCTCGTGTCCATGCTCGTGTCCATGCTCATGCTCGGCGCACATCTCGCCGGTGGAGTGCAGCTCGCCGCGCAGGTATGCCTCGACCGCCGCGCGCGCGTCGCCCTGCGCGCCGGTAATCACTTCCATGCTGCGCTCGGCGAATATGCTCGCCGCGTGCGCGCCCATGCCGCCCGCGATTATCGCCTGCGCGCCCATGTCGGCCAGCATGTTGGGCAGCAGCCCCGGGCGATGGCCCGGATTGGCCACGCACTGCTCGCCGGCTATCGCGCCGTTTTCAACCTCGTATACTATGAACTGCTCGGAATGGCCGAAGTGGCCGGATACCTGACTGTCGTTTGCGGCAACCGCTATCTTCATGTCTGACTCAATCCTTTCCTCGTCCTGCGGCGCGCGCCGCGCCGCTTCGCCTGCCTCCCGCAGCCTGCGCTCGCAGCAGCCCGCGCGCCGGGGACAGCTGTCGCCCGCGCCGCACAGCCGGAAGTCGCCGCCCGCTATGCGCAGCGGCAGCCCCTGTACCAGCGCTCGCGCCAGCTTGCGCCGCGCGCTCAGGTAGATCTGCTGCACCGTGGTGCGCGCTATCAGCATGTACTCGCCGCACTGCTCCTGCGAGTAGCCCTCGTCGTCGATCAGCCGCACCGCTTCGAATTCGTCGACCGTCAATACTATGCACTCGGCGTCCGCCTCGCCGCCCACCGGCGCAAACTCGACCGTGTCGGGCAGCCGGCAGACCTTGCGGCACTTCCTGGGTCGTGGCATCGCTGTCTCCTTTCGCTGAGCGGGCCTTGGTTTGTGGCATATGCCAATTACGCTGTATATTATACCACGTCCGCAGCGCGTGTCAACGGTTTTATTGACATATGACGTAAATTGTCTTATACTACGTTCAGCCGGGGGCGGGGAGGAGTGGAGCGTATGAACATAGCGGAGTTTTTCCCGATGTGGGGCGAGCTGCCAGCGGAGGACAGGCGTGCGCTGGAGGGCGCGGCGATTGCGCGGGAGGCGCGCGCGGGCGCGGTGCTGAGCGGCGCGGCGGAGTGCGTGGGGCTGCTGGCGGTGCGCTCGGGCCAGCTCAGGGCGTACATGCTGTCGAGCGAGGGGCGCGAGGTCACGATGTACCGGCTGCTGGAGCGGGACATATGCCTGTTTTCGGCGGCGTGCATGCTGCGCGGCGCGCGGATAGAGCTCACGATAGAGGCGGAGAAGGACACGTCGCTGTGGGTGATACCGGCGGAGGCGTACCGGCGGGTGATGGAGCGCTCGGCGGTGCTGGCGAACTACACCAACCAGATAATGGCGGCGCGGTTTTCGGACGTGATGTGGCTGATGGAGCAGGTTATGTGGCACAGCATGGACAAGCGGCTGGCGGAGTTCCTGCTGGCGGAGAGCGCGCTGGAGGGCGCGGACGCGCTGAGCATCACCCACGACCGGATAGCCAATCACCTGGGCACCGCGCGCGAAGTGATAACGCGGATGCTGCGCTACTTCCAGAGCGAGGGCATGGTCAGGCTGAGCCGGGGTCGGGTAGAGCTGACCGACCGGGCGCGGCTGGAGGCGCTGGCGGAGGGCTGATGCGGCCGCATGCGGCGGGCGTGAAACGGCATGGCGCAGTGCGCCACACGGGAGCTGAAGATATGAGAAAAGAGTTTGAGATCCAGGGCTGCATCGAAGTTCGGCCCGAAGTGACCGCGGATGAGTTCTGGGAGGAGTTCATCGGGTTTGTGGAATCCAGGGGCTGGTCATTTGGCGGCGGCATAAATGAGATTCAGTACGGATACTATATACTGCCCGACGGGAGCCGGGGGCAGCATGTGCTGGGCGACCGGGAATGACGCGCGGCCGCGCCGTGGCGCCAAGCGCCAAACCGCCGGCAGACCTGCGGCGGCCGCTGCAAGGCCGATATGCTGGCTGGTTGGATACGGCGGCGGGTACGACGCCCCGGCCTGTCAAAGAAGCCTCATTGCGGGCAGGCAACGGGGCTTCAGGCCGTTGACAAGGCCCGGCGGCTGGACACGGCGGGTTTTATTCTAAATGGTTTTGTTGAAACAGCGCTTGGGCGATACTGCGAAAGCCTTTTGATATAGGCGACGTTTTGCTTGGATTTGCATGTTCTGCTGACTGCTGTTGCACGTTCGGCCAAGCAGGACGTGTGCAACATACTTTGCCAATAGGCTGAAGCCCAGTTGCGGGAAGGCAACGGGGCTTCAGACCGTTGACAAGGCCTGGCGGCTGGACGGCGGGTTTTATTCTAAATGGCTTTGTTGAAACGGCGCTTGGGCGATGTTGCGAAAACCTTCTGATATAGGCGGCGTTTCGTTTGAATGTGCATGTTCTGCTGGCTGTTGTTGCACGTTCGGCCAAGCAGACCGTGTGCAGCATACTTTGCCAATAGGCTGAAGCCTCATTGCGGGAAGGCAACGGGGCTTCAGATCGTTGACAAGGACCGGCGGCTGGACGGCGGGTTTTATTCTAAAATGGTTTTGTTGAAACGGTGCTTGGGCGATGCTGCGAAAACCTTCTGATGTAGGCAGTGTTTCGTTTGGATGTGTATGTTCTGCTGGCTGTTGTTGCACGTTCGGCCAAGCAGGCTGTGCAGCATACCTTGTCAACAGAATGAAGCCCCATTGCGCGAAGGCAACGGGGCTTCAGACCTCTGACAAACCTTGCCAATTTAAAAGACTGGCAGGGTTTGTCAGAGGTCTGAGGCACGCCCCGCATGCGCGGAGCGTGCCTCGTGATTTCGCGCGTCCGGGGCGCCGGACTCACAACATCGCAAGTATCTGCTGCTTGGGCCGCACGCCCACGCTCTGGTTGACTATCTGGCCGCCGCGTATCACGACCAGCGTGGGTATGCTCATGACCTGGAACGCCGAAGCCAGCTCGGGCTGCTCGTCGACGTTGACCTTGCCGACCTTGATGTCGGGGCGCTCGCCCGCGATCTCGTCTACTACCGGCGAGAGCATGCGGCACGGGCCGCACCAGCTCGCCCAGAAGTCCAGCAGCACAGTCTTGTCGCTCTGAGTTACTTCCGACTTGAAGTTGTCCTTGGTTATCGTTATGACTGACATATGTAAAGCCTCCATTTCGCTCGTCATGCGCCGTGGTATCAGCCGGCGCTGTTTTCATCTTCTGGGTCTATTATAGCAGATTTTTGCGCGTTCGTATGTGACAAAGTTACGTCCCCGCGATGTTTTGCGCGGCAGATCAGCTGGGTCATGGTGCCCATCGGGCAGTACACGCACCACGAGCGCGGCTTGAACAGCGCCATCGTGACCAGGCCCAGCACGGTCGAGGTGAGCATCACGCTGTAAAACCCGAACGCGAACTGCGCGACCCAGGGCTGCGCGCCGCCGCCGTACGCCCAGTGCCATGGCAGCCTGAACGTCCACAGCAGCGTGACGACCTGGCCCAGCTCCCGCGCGCCCGCGAACACCAGGTACGTGTTCCAGATCATCGTCGCGAACATCGCCATAAAGAACGCCAGGAACCCGTACCTGAACCAGCGGCTCCTGAGAAACGCGGGCGGGTCATGCCGGCGCGACAGCCCCAGTCGCCCGCCCAGCAGCCCGAACAGCTGCCCGCGGCCGCAGTAGCGGTTGCAGTACGCCTTGTTGCCGGATATCGCGGCGATGCCCAGCGGCAGCAGGAAGCATATCAGCCCCAGCCACGCAAACAGTATGTTGAAAAACCCCAGCGCCAGGTAGATCAGCGACGCTATCCACAGGTAGTCGTACCAGCGACGCTTCATATCATCACCTCGCGCATGTCGATGACCGACGCCGGGCACTCGCGCGCGCACTTGCCACAGCCCACGCACTCTGCCTCGTCCACGCGCGCGCACACGCCGTCGGGCACAGCTATCGCCCCGCGCGGACAGACCCTGATGCAGCAGCCGCACGCCACGCACAGCCGCGCGTTCACGCGGGCGCGGCGCACTTTCCTCGTTTGAGCCATATTGCGCTTTACCTCCATGCTTTGTGGCTCCATTATACTCGCCTGCGCGCCGGCTTACCGTGAGTTTGTCACATTTGGCGCGCGGCGGGGCCTGCGAGGGTCGCTGCCGTTGACTGAGGCGTGGGCGGGCGCGCCTGTCGAGGCATGCTTGCGCCAGGTAGTGCTTATGCGGCCGCGGCCGGGCATGTCCATCGGCGCCTGCCCGCGCCCGTTGTCGCCAGCGCACGCCGGAGCGCGCTTTTCGAGACGGCGCAGGCATGTTCCCGCCGCGCGCGCTGCGTCCGGCGCCAAAGCCTCTGCCGGCGCGCACCGCTTAAATTAACGATGAAAATATGACGGCGGCTATTGACAAACCTGGTTAGAGGTGTTAAACTTAGTGCTGTCCAACGGGGTTAGCGAGTGCTAACCTATATTCTGACCCGAGAGTTAGTCAAAGCTAATCGAGGAGGTAGGGCATATGATGCCTCTGGGCATGGCGAGCGTCGGCGATGTAAACACGATAAAGAAGATCACCGGGCGCGACGACGTGCGCCAGCACCTGGCCGAGCTGGGCTTTGTGGTCGGCGAGGAGGTGCGCGTCGTAAACGAGATGGGCGGCAACCTGATATTGTCGATCAAGGACAGCCGCATAGCGCTGGACCGCACGATGGCGATGCGGATTATGGTATGAGCGAAGGGAGGGCAATCGGCATGAAGACTCTCAAGGACGTAAAGGTCGGCGAATACGCGGTGATCGACCGGCTGCACGGCGAGGGCGCGGTCAAGCGCCGCATAATGGATATGGGCCTGACGCGGGGCACTGAGGTATACGTGCGCAAGGTCGCGCCGCTGGGCGACCCGATGGAGCTGACCGTGCGCGGTTACGAGCTGTCGGTGCGCAAGGCCGACGCCGAGATGATCCAGGTAAAGTAGGTCGGTTTGTTTTTTGAGCAGGAGTTAGCGCCATCTAACGCGGCGCTGACGACCAAGGTTTAAGGGGGAAACAGCTCATGGCAATCAAGATAGCGCTGGCGGGCAATCCCAACAGCGGCAAGACGACCATGTTCAAC
>CAWVGT010000244.1:0-4199 GCA_963928645.1 Candidatus Fimadaptatus sp. | reverse complement strand
GCCCTGTCGCCCGCAACACCGGCTTACACCACCCGCCGGTTCTCTGCGCTTGCCAAGCGTCAGCACTGTGTCTCCGTCAAAGCTTTGGTATGGAAGATACTATACTACTGAACGCGAGTTTTGTCAAGCGGCAGTTTTGATTGCAAATGCGTTATGAAATGCGCAAGCCGGCGGCCCGGGCGCGGGCACGGCGCGCGCTCAAAGTGGACAAAATGGGAAAGCGGGCGCGCGATACTTGCAAGCGGCGGCGTGGTTTGGTATAATAAATGGGTATATGTGCACGGAAGGAGCAATATCGATGCAAAAAATAGCGATGAAGACCCCGCTGGTCGAGATGGACGGCGACGAGATGACGCGCGTGCTGTGGCGCATGATAAAGGATAAGCTGATACACCCGTTCGTGGAGCTCAAGACCGAGTACTACGACCTGGGCCTGCCCAACCGCGACGCGACCGACGACCAGGTCACGATAGACGCCGCCGAGGCCAACAAGCGCCTGGGCGTGTCGGTCAAGTGCGCCACGATTACGCCCAACGATCAGCGCATGACCGAGTACAACCTCAAGCAGAAGTGGCTCAGCCCCAACGGCACGATACGCGCGATACTCGACGGCACGGTGTTCCGCGCGCCGATACTGGTCAAGGGCGTGTCGCCGGTGGTGCGCACCTGGCAGCGGCCGATCACGATCGCCCGCCATGCTTATGGCGACATATACCGCGCCAAGGAGATGCTGATACCCGGCCCGGGCAAGTGCGAGCTGGTGTACACCGGCAAGGACGGCACGCGCCAGTCGATAGACGTGTTCGACTTCAAGGGCAGCGGCGTGGCGCTGGGCATGCACAACCTGGATTCGTCGATAGAGAGCTTTGCGCGCGCGTGCTTCCGGTACGCGCTGGACGTGAAGCAGGACCTGTGGTTCTCGACCAAGGACACGATATCCAAGACCTACGACGGCCACTTCAAGGAAGTGTTCCAGACGATATACGACGCCGAGTTCAAATCGCAGTTCGAGGCGGCCGGCATAGAGTACTTCTACACGCTGATAGACGACGCGGTGGCGCGCGTGATACGCTCAAAGGGCGGGTTCATCTGGGCCACCAAGAACTACGACGGCGACGTGATGAGCGACATGCTGGCCACGGCGTTCGGCTCGCTGGCTATGATGACGTCGGTGCTGGTGTCGCCCAGCGGCCAGTTCGAGTACGAGGCGGCGCACGGCACCGTGACGCGCCACTACTACCGCTACCTCAAGGGCGAGCAGACCTCGACCAACCCGGTGGCCACGATATACGCGTGGTCGGGCGCGCTGCGCAAGCGCGGCGAGCTGGACGGGCTGAGCGAGCTGAGCGCGTTCGCGGACGCGCTGGAGCGCGCGGTGATAGACACGATAGAGGGCGGCGTGATGACCGGCGACCTGAAGGGCCTGTTCGAGGGCGAGGCGCGCGCGGTCACCAGCGAGGAGTTCCTGGACGCGGTGGCGGGCAGGCTGAGCGCGGCGCTGGCGTAGGGCATTTAATGCAAAGGGGGAAGGTCGAGCGGCCTTCCTCCTTTTCTGTATATCGGACGTGCACGGGCGGCACATATTCTGCTGCGGCGCGCTGTAGCGCTGGCGTATGTCACATAAAAGCAATGGGGGAAAGGTCGAACGGCCCTCCCCAGTTCTGTATATCTGGCGTGCGCGCCAGGCGGCCGGGCGGCACATGCCCTGCTGCGGCGTGCTGTAGCGTTGCCGTAAGGCATATAAAAGCAATGGGGAAGGTCGAGCGGCCTTCCCCTGTTTGTTGACAAAGTAGGCCGCACATGACCTTCTGGCCAAACACGCAATAGTAATCGGAAAAACGAGCAAATCAAAGCGAGATCCAACGCGTATTAGGCCAACATTGTAAGAGCAGCAATGGAATGATGCAAATAGCTGTATGGAGCAACACTGGCTGCCCAGCCGCCGGTGTTTGTCAACGTTCTGGGGAAGGTCGAGCGGCCTTCCCCTGTTTTGTATATCCGACGTGCGCTCCAAACGGCCGGACGCACATATCACATAGCAGTGCGCATATCCCGCTATGGCCGCACTCTGCGCGCTCTGAGCCAGACAATCTGCGCCGCAGTGTATTCGCGGCAGGCTCCACGCCGGCGCAGCGCTTGCCGCCGTCCAAAGCGGCCATTTCTACCTCGTGCAGCGAGGCGTCGCCCGGTATGCGTTGAGCAACCGGACGCGCTTGTGCATCTGCATCAGCCAGCCCTAAGCGCCGCGCGCCGCATACCGCGTGAATCGGCCGGCCCCGCAGCGAGGCCGGCGGCACGGCCACGCCAACCGTGCGCTCAGTATCCCAGCTCCTCGCCGATTATGATGACGTGCAGCGTGCGCCCATTGGGCACGCGGCCTATCTCCAACGTCAGGTTGCATATGCAGCGCGGGCTGTACCGGCCCTCGGGGAAGGGGCACTCCCCGGCCGTGGCGCAGGGCGTGTCCAGCTTGAGCCGGCGCGCGTTGAGCGGACAGGCGTGGTGCTTCATGTGGCGCAGCGCCTCCTCGCGGCCGCCGTCCACCAGCTTGTTCACTCCGCAGAGCAGGTATATCCGCTCCGGCCCGTAGCACAGCGCGCTGAGCCGGTTGCCGGTGCCGTCGATCTCCCAGATGCGGCCGTCGCCCGATATCGCGTTGGCCGAGCAGATGTAGGCATATGCGTTCATCACGCGCGGCAGCAGCTCGCACCACTGCTCGCGGGGCGTCTCGCTGTGGAACAGCACCTCGTTGCCGCGCGCCCTGAGCGCCTCGCGCACGCCCAGCTGGGTGACGGTCGTGGAGCCGCCTATGCCGATGGCGCGACCGCGCGGCAATTGGCTGAGCAGATACTCCAGCGCCTGTGAGCCGTGCTCGAAGTAGTGGGGCGTGAAGCCGCGCAGCGCGAGCTGGTGCAGGTATTCGTCTATCCTCTTGTCCATAGTCCGCCATCCTTTCATGCCTTTTGTATATTATACGTTGTTTCAGCATACATTGCAAGCGCCGCCGGCCGGTTAGTGCGGGCGCGGTTCCGGGCAAACGAAAGCGCCCCGCGGCAATGCCGCAGGGCGCAGGGGTAGATCAACGATTACTGCAGGGCCACGATGTCCTTGAGTATGACCTTGCCATTGGCAGCGATCACGACGTTGGACAGCACCTCGTCGCTATACAGCGCAACAGCGTTGGCATGGTACAGCGGTATGGTGGCGCAATCGTCCACGATCAGTATCTCTTCAGCCTGATGCAGCAGCTCCATGCGCTCGGCCTGATCGACGGTCTGCAGCGACTGGTTGTAGGCATTGTCAAACGCCTCAGAGCTGTAGCGGCCAGCGTTGATGAAGTTGTCGGTCACGAATATCGACAGCATGTTGCTGGCGTCCATGTAGTCGGCGCCCCAGGCCTGCGGGGTGATGTCGAACTTGCCGGCATCGCGCAGCTCGGTCATGGCGGCGTTCTCCAGCGGCTCGAGCTGCACGGTTATGCCCAGGTTCTCCTCCCAGGTCGCCTGCAGGTACTCGAATATCGTGGTGTAGTCAGCGCTGCTGTTGGAGTAGGAGCAGGTTACTACCGGGAAGCCCTCGCCGCCCGGATAGCCGGCATCGGCCAGCAGCTGCTGGGCCTGCTCGACGTCGGTGGCGAACAGGTCGCCGCCCTCGGTGCGGAAGTCGGTGTCAGCGGTGCTGCCCGGGAAGCCGTTGCCCACGTAAGCCACCGCGGGGGTCTTGGTGCCCAGCAGCAGCACGTTGCACAGGAAGTCGCGGTCGATGCTCAGCGAGAGCGCCTTGCGCACGTTGGCATCAGCCAGCACGTTGTTGTCGGGATCCTGGGTGTTGATGAGCAGGAAGTTGGTGGACAGCTGCGGGGAGGAGTGATAGTAGCCGGCCTCCTGCAGACGCTCGGTCTCCTCAGAGGGGTAGGTGTTTATCAGGTCGACCTCGCCGGTCTCCAGCAGCGACAGGGTCGTGTTGGAGTCGTCGATCAGCTTGACCACGAGCTTGTCCAGCGCAACGCTGTCGGCGTTGTGATAGGTTTCGTTCTTAACGAACACTATCTCCTGATCCTCATCGCAGGAAATCATGTTCATGTAGCCGTTGGTTATCGACTTTTCGACATTCCAGGCCCAGTTGCCGGTGCCGTCCTCCTCGACGCAGTCCGCGCGCAGCGGGTAGAACGTGGAGTAGGTCAGTATCGAGTCAAAGTA
>CAWVGT010000243.1:0-2913 GCA_963928645.1 Candidatus Fimadaptatus sp. | reverse complement strand
CGATAGGTTATCCGCCAGGCCCAGCGGCCGTCGTCCAGCTCGACCGGCTCGTCGGGTATCGAGCCGAAACCGGAGCTTATCCATTCCGTGCCCTTCATCCAGTCCTGCGCGCTGTCGGGCGCTGTGGCGCTGTCCAGGAACTTGTACACCCAGAATATGGAGCCGATGGGCGAATCGTTCAGCGCGTCCTCGCGCGTGGGGTAGATGCGCTCGTACTCCAAAAAGGTGTTCACCAGGTTCATGTCGGCGCGCGTCACGCGCAGCTCGTAGCGGCCGCAGTCGCGCGTGATGGGTTCGCCGTCCTTCAGCGCCGAGCGCACCGCGCTTGCGCCCATGTCGATGGGCACGTTGAAAGTTATGTCTTCAAGCAGGTTCAACTCATCCTCGGACGGGAAGTATTCGCCGGCTATATAGTCGGTCGTGGAGGTATAGTAATCCTCAGGTATCGCGTCGGGCGCGATCTCGTATACGTGCAGCTTCAGCTCGAACGCGCCGTGGCCCGGCTCGAAGTGCTCCCATAGCACGCCGCTGAAGCGCGACTGCAGCGTCTGCCCGGGCTGTATTATGTAGTTGGCCCAGCGCCAGCCGCCGCACAGGTCGTACTCTATCCCGCTGAAGCTGGCTTCAAATTCGCTCGAGCGCACGTACAGCGGCATGTCGGTGGTGTTGGTCACGCTCCAGGTGATTATCGTCATGTCGTCGGTAGCCATCACCTCGTGCGCCTCAAGCGTCAGCGTGGCGCCTTCGTAGCGCGCTTCGGAGGGCTTGACAAGCTCCAGTATCTGCTGGCAATAGGCGTCCACGGCGGCCTGCTTTAGCTGAGCGTCGGCGTCGTCCTCGTCGGGCTGATATGCGAAGCTGCCGTCTATCGTGAGCGGCTTGGCATCGCTTTCAAGTGAGTTGCACGGTTCCTGTACGGGCTCGGCCAGCGCGGAAGCGGATAGCGTTATGAATATAGTAAGCATGGTCAGAGTCAATGCGATAAGTTTTGCTTTATTCATATTATCCTCCTTGTAGGTCGCTTTGTCAGCCGGCGACATCCAGTGCGATGCGCACCGTCTCATCCTCGGCGTATTCGCGCGCGCCGTCGGTCATGCGGTAGGGCGTCAGCAGCACCTCATCCGGGACCTCGCTTATGCCGGTCAGGCGCAGCTCGTAGTCCAGGTATACGCCGCCTGCGTCGCGCTGCGTCGAGAAGCCGCCGCCGGATATGCACTCTATCGGCGTGCCGTCCGGGTAGCGGCATTCGTACCAGCGGTACAGCGGGTCGTCGTTGGTCAGCGTCAGCTCGGCCATAGGGCGCTTGGGATGCACCTCGAAGTGCAGGTACGCGCTGGCGGGCGTGAAGTCTATGCTCAGCGCGCGCAGCGTGTACTCGTCGAACTCGTACTCCACCGGCTCGCTCAGCGAGGCCAGCGCGCCGGTCAACTCGGCCGGGTCTATTTCGACGCTCAGCTCCAGCGGCACCGCGTCGCGCGCTGCGCCGATGTCGACGAGCGCCTGTGCCGCGGCGTCCAGCGGGTCGACGCCGCTGTCGATGAGTTCGCAGCATGCCGCGTCAAAGCCGCTTATATCGCTCAGCTGCGCAGTGCCGGTTGCGGCGTTAATGGCTATCGCGTCGCCGGAGCGCAGGGCCGGGGTGGACTCGGGCAGCCCGCAGGCTTCGGCCTGGTTGGGCTCATGCGCCTCCACGGGCAGCGCTGGCGCGATCAGATACGCGCGCAGCGTCAGCGTGAACGGTTCATCGGGCGCGCTGTCGAAGTACAGGCTCGCATATGCCTGCGCCGCCGCGTCAAACTCGCCGCCCAGCGCGCGCGCCGTGTCGAAGTTGGACGCGCCATATGCCAGCTCGGCACCGGACGGGTCGGTGGCCGATATGTCGATCAGCGCCAGTTGAGTGCCCTCGGCGTCGCCGGTCAGCTCATAGTCGATGTGCAGCCGCAGGCCGTCCATCAGGTACTGGTGCAGCGTGAGCGCGCCGCGGTCGCACTGTGCGGTAACGTCCGGCGTGACCACGCTCGAGCGCGCGGCGTCGCTGGGCGTGCGCGCGCCGTACAGCATGTCCATGAGCCCGAGCTGCCGCGCCGCCAGCGCCGCGCCGCCTATCAGCAGCAGCGCCATCAGCGCCACAGCCAGCAGCCGCGCGCGCGGCACGCGCCGGGTGCGCGGGGGCAGCGCGTCCAGCGTGCGCCCCACAAATTCGTCAAAGCGTTCGGGCGTGTCGGGGTATGCGTCTTTCAGGTTCACTTTATCGCCTCCCTGTCGCCAAGGCTCGCGCGCAGCGCCTTGCGCGCCTGTTCGAGTCGCCAGCGGGCCTGCGTGGGCGTGATGCGCAGTATGCGCGCGACCTCGCTCACCGAATAGCCGGCCACGTACTTTAGCAGCAGCGGCGCGCGCAGGCGGCCGTCCAGCGCGCGTATCGCGTTTGCCAGGTCGGGATCGGGCGGGGCGAACTCCGCGCCCGGATAGGCATCGCTCAGCTCGAGCGTGGGGTGGCGCGCCGCGCGGCGGGTCGAGTCGCGTATGACGTTTATGAGTATGCGCACCAGCCAGGTGTCGAAGTACTCGGCGCGCCTGAGCGACGCGCTCGCGCTCCAGGCCTTGAGCAGCGCCTCCTGCACGGCGTCCTGGCAGTCCGCCCAGTTGCGCAGCGACAGGTACGCTATGCGGAACAGCTTGTCCTCGCAGCCGCGCACGGCCCGTTCAAATTCGTCCCGAGTCATGGCGTCACCCCTTTCGGCGCGCGTATGCGCTTGTGATATCACGCCTGTTAGACGGCGGCGGCGCATGCAATGACAGTCGTGCGCACAAATTTTGTATTAAAGTTGCCAATCCGGTCAAACTAAATTCGGACTATTTGACCGGAGGTATGGCGGATGAAAGCTGTAATAATGGCGGGCGGCGAGGGCGCGC
>CAWVGT010000242.1:0-5153 GCA_963928645.1 Candidatus Fimadaptatus sp. | reverse complement strand
GGTAAATGCGAATCCGGCTGCGCGTCACGCAATCCCAAGCATGAACAAACAATGCAGGCTTGACCGATGCGTTGGCAATGTCAATCGCACTCAGCAGCCGCGCGGCGATCATGTCAGTTAATGCACACATTACGACTGCGACATGCGCCCGGGCGATGTGAGGTGCACGGCGGTATTTGGCGGAGCGGCATAATGCGCCGGCACACAGCGGAGTGCGGGCCATGCGCGTCGGACAATGCGCGTGGTAAATGCGAATCCGGCTGTGAGTCCCGCAATCCCAGCATGAACAAACAGCGCAGCCTCAACCGGCGCGTCGGCAATGTCGATTATGTGCAGCAGCCGCGCGGCGATCAAGTCAGCTAATGCACACATTGCAACCGCGTTATGCGCCCGAGCTATGTGAGATGCACACCGGCGCACAGTGGAGCGCAGGCGGGCCATGCGCAGCGGACGATGCGCGCGGTAAATACGATTACAACCGCCCCTCACACAATCTCAGCATGAACAAGCGGCGCAGCCTCAACCGGCGCGTCGGCAATGTCAATCGCTCCCAGCAGCCGCGCGACGGCCTCGTCCAGGTTGGCGCGGGAGTTCACATGCAGCTCGGCCAGCGGCTCGCCCTTCTCCACGGGCTCGCCCAGGCGCTTCCTGAGCGCCAGCCCCACGCCCAGGTCGATCGGGTCGGAATAGCTCAGCCGGCCCGCGCCCAGCAGCATCGACGCTATGCCTATCTCGCGCGTGCGCATCGCCGCGACCCAGCCCGCGCGCGCGGCCCTGACCGGCACCACCTCGCGGCAGCCCGGCAGCAGGCTCAGGTCGTCGACTACGCGCGGCTCGCCGTGCTGGGCCTCTATCATGCGGCGCAGCGTGTCCAGGCCCGCGCCCGAGCGCAGCTTCGCCTCCAGCAGCGCGCGCGCCGCGGCCGCGTCCTGCGCCACGCCCGCGGCCATTAGCATCAGCGCGCCCAGCCGCAGCGCCACCTCCAGCAGCGCGCCGCCCGCCTCGCCGCGCAGCACGCGCACGGCCTCCTCGACCTCCAGCGCGTTGCCTATCAGCATGCCCAGCGGCTGGTTCATGTCGGTCACCAGCGCCGCCATGCCGCGGCCGGCTTGCCGGCCTATGCGCACCATGTCGCGGGCGAGCTTGAGCGCGTCGTCCTCGCGCTCCATCAGCGCGCCCGAGCCGCTCTTTACGTCCAGCACTATCGCGCGCGCGCCCGCGGCCAGCTTCTTGGACAGTATCGAGGACACTATCAGCGGCAGCGAGTCCACCGTGGACGTCACGTCGCGCAGCGCGTACAGCCGCTTGTCGGCCGGGGCGAGCCGCTCGCTCTGGCCCGCGATCGCGCAGCCCACGCGCTGCACCGTCGATATGAACTCGCGCGGCTCGAGCTGATGGCAAAAGCCGGGTATCGAGTCGAGCTTGTCGAGCGTGCCGCCGGTAAAGCCCAGCGCGCGGCCGCTCATCTTGGCCACAGGCGCGCCGCACGCCGCCACCAGCGGCACCAGTATCAGCGACGTGGTGTCGCCCACGCCGCCGGTGGAGTGCTTGTCGACCGGCACGCCGGCTATCGCGCTCAGGTCGAGCTCGTCGCCCGAGGCGGCCATCTCGCGCGTCAGCGCTACCGTCTCGCGGTCGGTCATGCCGTTTAGGCGTATCGCCATAAGCAGCGCGGCCAGCTGGTAGTCGGGCGTGGCCGGGTCGAGCGTGGCGCGCACCAGCTGGGCGATCGCGGCGTCGTCGAGCTCGCGGCCCAGCTTCTTGGCTTCTATTATGTCGAGTATGCGCAAATCAGTTTCGCCTCCATGTACATGGTCTGAGCCGCGCGGCGCCGGCTGCCGCTGTGCGGGCAGGGCCGCGCGCTCGTTCAGCCGCGCGCGTCGGCCGGCGCGGGCGCAAGCGGCACGCCGGCGTCGATCAGCGCCGCGCGCCACATGTCGCGCTTGGCCTCGTAGCGGAGCGTATAGGCCGGGCTGGTCGAGGGCAGGCGCGCGCTCGGCAGCTCGAGCCGCACGTGCCGGCGATAGAGCGCGGCCGCCGCGCCGCCGTTGAGCAGCACGCGCTCTATGCCCAGGCGCGCCGCCAGGGCGGCTATGTCGTTGGGCACTTCGTTGCGTATGCGGGCGTCGCTGGAGGTCTCGCGCTCGCAGCAGTGGCACACGTCCCACAGCGCTATGCCGTGGTCGATCAGCATGCGCGTGCGGCGGGCGTAGTCCGGTATATGGCGCCCCTCCAGCAGCTCGCACATTATCGGCCAGAACGCGTTGCGCGGGTGGCCGTAGTACTGGCCCAGCTCCAGCGAGCGCACCGAGGGCATAGAGCCCAGTATCAGCACGCGGCAGCCCGGGCCGCAGACGGGTTCAAATCCGGTGATCGCGCTCATCGCGCATCGCTCCTTTGGCGCAGTATCTGGCCTAATTATAACAGACCGCGGGCGAATGTGTCTATGCAAAAGCCGCAAACTGCGGTATAATGAAAGGAGCAATTGACTAAAAGCGTCAGATAGGAGTGCGTCAAATGACCGCGCTACGCGATAAAAAGGGCTTCATATGCGATATGGACGGCGTAATATACCACGGCAACCGGCTGCTGCCGGGCGTGGAGGTGTTCGTAAACTGGCTTGAGCGCGAGCACAAGCAGTATGTGTTTCTGACCAACTCATCGGAGCGCTCGCCGCGCGAGCTGCAGCAAAAGCTGGGCCGGCTGGGCCTGGACGTGGACGAGAGCCACTTCTACACATCCGCGCTGGCGACGGCGAGCTTTCTGAAGGCGCAGCGCCCCGGTGGCAGCGCGTACGTGATAGGCGACAACGGCCTGGTGGGGGCCATGTACGAGGCCGGGTTCATAATGAACGACGTAAACCCGGATTACGTCATAGTGGGCGAGACGCATTCGTACAGTTATGAGAAGATAGAAAAGGCGATACAGCTGGTGCTGGCCGGGGCGCGGCTGATAGGCACCAACCCCGACATAACCGGGCCGGTCGAGTCGGGCATAGCGCCGGCGACGCGCGCGCTGATATCGCCGATAGAACTGGCCACCGGGCGCAACGCGTACTTCATAGGCAAGCCCAATCCGCTGATGATGCGGCACGCGCTCAAGCGGCTGGGCACCTCGCGCGAGCAGACCGCGATAATCGGCGACCGCATGGACACCGACGTGATCGCCGGCATAGAGTCGGAGATAGACACGGTGCTGGTGCTCTCGGGCGTGACCGCGGCCGAGGATGTGGACCGGTTCCCGTACCGGCCGCACTACATACTGCCAGGCGTGGTGTCGATACCGATGCAGTGAGCCGCCGGCGGGGCCAAGGAAAAGGGTGATTCGCTTTGAGGAAGATCATAATCATATCGTCCGACCGCACCGGGCACGGGCATACGTCAATCGCCACCGCGCTGACCGAGCAGTTCGAGCGCTATCCGGACGTGGAGGCCGTGGTAGTGCAGGGCTTCAGGCTCATAGGCCAGGCCGCGCAGAAGGCGTCGGGGCTGTATGGCCCGATGACGCGCTATTCGCGCGACCTGTGGAAGCTCACGTTCGAGCTGAGCCAGTCCAGCCCGCGCATGCTCAACGAGCTGGTGTCCAACGCGATACACGACAACTTCATGAAGCTGCTGACCGAGCAGCACCCCGACATGATACTCACGGTGCACTCGATGTTTGCGGGCAGCGTGATAAACATACTCGAGGACTACGGGCTCGATATACCGCACGTCACGCTGATCGCCGACATGATCGATTTGCACGCGACCTGGTGCGAGCCGCGCTCCAGCCTGCTCATGTGCCCCACGCCCGAGGCGGCGCGCGTGTGCCGCATAAAGGGCTGCGATCCGGAGCGCATGCTGGTGTGCGGGTTCCCGACGCGCCGGCGGTTCTGCGACGCGGCGCGCGCGTTCCGGCGCGGCGACGCACCCGGCAAGCCGCTTAAGTTCCTGATAATGAGCGGCGGCGAGGGCTCGGGCAGCCTCAAGAAGTACGCGCTGGCGCTGCTGGAGAACTTCGACTGCGAGGTGCGCGTGATCTGCGGCCGCAACGAGAAGCTGCATGCCATGCTCACCCAGACGCTCAAGCCCCGGTTCGGCGCGCGCGCGCAGATACTGGGCTTTGTAAAGGACGTCGAGCGCCACATGCTCGAGTGCGACATGATTATCGCGCGCGGCTCGCCCAATTCGCTTATGGAGGCCGTGGTGTGCAATATACCGATAATCTGCGTGGGCGCGCTGCCCGGGCAGGAGGAGCACAACCCCGCGATAATGGTGCGCCACAACCTGGGCGTGGTGTGCGATTCGCCGCGCGAGCTGCCGGACGTGGTGCGGCAGCTGCTGGCCGACGACGCCGCGCTCTGGCGGCGGCTGCGCGACGGCCAGCTCGCCTATCGCGATCTGGACATAGCGGCGCGCATAGTCGACGAGCTGTGCGCGCGGCTCAAGCCGCTGGACTACGTGGTGCCGCCGTTTAAGCTCAAAAACCCGCTGCTGGACTACGTGGAGACCAAGCGCCAGCTGCGCACCGAGCATAAGCAGAAGCGCTATCACCGCGCACACCACGAATCCAAAAATTAACATTGAATCCGGGAACATAGCGAGGCTCAGATTTATCAATATATTCGGGAGGTATTTTGTATGGCTTCCAAGGTACTGTTTGCTCCGATGAAATACGCGCGCTACGAGGCGACCCAGACGCTGCCGGCCAAGTTCGGCCGCATGCTCAAAAAGTCCCCGCTGGGCGATATGGTAAACGGCAAAAAGGTAGCGATCAAGATGCACGTGGGCGACGGCATAACCTATTCGACGATACCGCCGGTGTTCATATCGACGCTGGTCGACTTCATACACGAGCACGGCGGCGATTGCTTCATAACCGATCACTACATAAGCTCGCGCCATCCCGAAAAGCGCGGCTATACCGAGTACAACCTGGGCTGTCCGATACTCGAGGGCACCGGCTATATGGGCAAGTACTTCTATACAAAAGAAGTGGACTACAAGACGCTGCGGCACGTGGACATAGCGGGCCTGATACACGACGCGGACGTGCTTGTCGACTTCTCGCACGTAAAGGGCCACGGCTCGTGCGGCTTTGGCGGGGCGTGCAAGAACATAGCGATGGGCTGCGTGACCGACCGCACGCGCCACGAGATACACTCGCTGGAG
>CAWVGT010000241.1:0-5824 GCA_963928645.1 Candidatus Fimadaptatus sp. | reverse complement strand
TTTGGCGGGGCGTGCAAGAACATAGCGATGGGCTGCGTGACCGACCGCACGCGCCACGAGATACACTCGCTGGAGGGCGGCCTGGTCTGGGACAAGGACAAGTGCATACACTGCAAGCTGTGCATACCCGCGTGCAACCACCACGCCAATTCGTTCACCACCGACGGCAAGGACGGCGAGTATAAGGTCAATTACCACCACTGCACTATGTGCCAGCACTGCCTGAAGGTCTGTCCCAGGCAGGCGATAACGCTGGACAGCCACGACTACGCCGATTTCCAGAGCGGCATGGCGCTGACGACCAAGACTGTGCTGGACACCTTCGCGCCGAACTCGGTCTACTTCATAAACGTGCTCACGATGATAACCGCGCTGTGCGACTGCTGGGGCATGACCACGCCCTCGCTGGTGCCCGACATAGGCATAATGGCCTCGGACGACATAGTCGCGATAGAGCGCGCCAGCATAGACGCGATCAAGCTGGAGGACCTGATACCGGTGGGCATACCCGAGGGCATGGAGCTGGGCAGCGAAGGCCACCTGTTCCAGCGCCTGCACGGCAAGAACCCCTATATCCAGCTGGACAAGCTCCAGGAGTGCGGGCTGGGCACTCAGGAATATGAACTGGTCGAGATAAAGTAAACGCGGCGCGCCGGCGGGCATGCGCCGCCTGAGAAGGATGGTCTGATGGAACGATATCGCAATGAGAGAGCGGCGTGCCGGCGCAAGCAGCGGCAGGCGCGCCTGCGCCGGCTGACGGCGGTGCTGGCCGTGGCGGCCTGCGCGGTCGTGATATTCACGGGTGCGCGCATAGTCAACGCGCGCATGAGCGAGCAGGTGCAGCCCCTGGGCGTGGTCATGCCCACGCTGCTGCCCGGCGTAACGCCCCAGCCGCAGCCTACCCAGGCGCCGGCCGCCGGCACGCAGCTCACCGGGGACAATGCCTGGATGCTGATGCTGGTCAACAAGTGGCACGCGCTGCCCGACGGCTATGAGCCGCCGTCGCTGACCGAGCTGTCCAACGGCCAGTCGGTCGACGAGCGCATGTACCCGTCGCTGCAGCAGATGTTCGACGACGCGCGCGCTCAGGGCGTGTACCCGCAGGTGGGCTCGGGCTATCGCACCGCGGAGGGCCAGCAGCAGGCGCTGGCCGACCTGATCTCCTATTACAAGGGCCAGGGCCATACCGACGCCGACGCGCGCAATCTGGCCGCGCAGACCGAGACCGAGCCCGGCCTGAGCGAGCATCAGACCGGACTGGCGTTCGACGTGGCCGCCGACACGAGCCGCTCCACGGCTGAGGAGGTCTACGCCTGGTTCGCCGAAAACTGCGCGCAGTACGGCTTTATACTGCGCTATCCCGAGGACAAGACCGACATTACCGGCATGGCATACGATCCCTCCCACTTCCGCTACGTGGGCGTGGACGCCGCAAAGGCGATCATGGATGCCGGCATATGCCTTGAGGAATACCTGGGCGTCATCAATTGAGCGCTGAGGCGCATATGAGGTGATAAGCTATGGAACAGATGACCGTGGGCATAATCGGTACCGGTGGCATCGCGCACGCGCATATGCGCGCGTACAAGCAGATGCCCGACGTGCGCATAGTGGGCGCGGCGGATATAGTGCCCGGCAAGGCGCGCGCGTTTCTGGACGAGTTTGGCTTAAGCGACGTGCCGGCGTTTGAGACCAAGGAGGAGCTGCTGGCGCTCAAGCCCGAGTGCGTGTCGGTGTGCACGTACAACTCGACGCACGCCGAGTGCGCGATAGCCGCGCTGGAGGCGGGCTGCGACGTGCTGTGCGAAAAGCCGATGTCGGTGACGCTTGCGCAGGCCGTGGACATGGCGCGCGCGCAGGTGCGCACCGGCCATATACTCACAATCGGCTTCCAGCCGCGCTATGACCCCAACATGATGATGGTCAGGGACATAGTGCGCTCGGGCGAGCTGGGCCATATATACTACATACAGACCGGCGGCGGGCGGCGGCGCGGCATACCTGGGCCCACGTTCCTGAACCGCGAGACCGCGGGCGTGGGCTGCCTGGCCGACATAGGCTGCTATGGGCTGGACATGGCGCTCAACTCGATAGGCTATCGCAAGCCGGTGACGGTGTCGGCGTATTCGGCGGACTACTTCGGCAAGAACCCCAAATACTGCAAAAACGCCGACATATTCAACGTGGACGACTTCGCGGTGGCGCTGATACGGTTCGAGGACGGGCTGGTCATGGACTTCAGGATGTCCTGGGCGATGCACATGGACACGATGGGCGACACGCTGTTCCTGGGCACCGAGGGCGGGCTCAAGGTCAAGTCGCCGCACCCGGAGCTCAACTGGGGCGGCGCGTGGGACGGCACGATAGGCGATGTGTACCTCTATCACGACATGTGCGGCGAGACGGTGTGCACGCAGGTGCCGCTCAAGCCCAACGAGAACGACCGGTTCTACCGCAAGGTGCGCGCGTTTGTGGACGCGGCGCGCGCGCATGGGCCCAGCCCGATACCGTGGCAGGAGATAATATACAACCAGGCGATAATCGACGGCATATACCGCTCGAGCCAGGCGGGGCGCGAGGTCGAGATAGACATACCCGATATAATCTGACCGGCGGAACGGAGGCAGTCTATGTACGAGCGTGAAACGGCGCTGTTCAAGGCGCTGTCCGATGTGAATCGCATACGCATACTGGCGATGCTGCGCTGCGGCGAGCGCTGCGCGTGCCGCATTCAGGACGAGCTGGGCATAGGCCAGCCTACGCTGTCGTATCACATGGGTTTGCTGTGCGCCAGCGGCATGGTGAGCGCGCGCCGCGAGGGGCGCTGGACGTATTATTCGATAAACCGCGAGGGCTGCGAGCGCGCCAAGCGCGTGATAGACGAGCTGACCGGGCCCTGCGGCTCGGCGGGCGCTGGCGCATGACGTGCCGGAACCGGATATGCGGGGCGATCGATGCGCCGGAGGCGGCGGGTCGGTTGCCCCGCTTTTCTTAGCGTATTCCAATCCGGATCTAATGACTCGCGCGCGCCGGCGCGGTATAATGGCTGCGGGAGGGATGGCAAATGAGCTGTCTGGGCAATCTGCTGTGGCTGGCGCTGGCGGGGATCTGGCTGGGGCTGGGCTGGGCGATAACGGGCGCGCTGTGGTGCGCGACGATTGTGGGCATACCGGTGGGCGTGCAGTGCTTCAAGCTGGCGCAGCTGGCGCTGATGCCGTTCGGGCGGGACGTGCGCTTCCGGGGCGGCGCGGGCTCGGCGCTGCTGAACATATGCTGGCTGGCGTTCGGCGGGCTGGCGCTGGCGCTGGCGTCGGCGGCGTGCGGCGCTTTACTGTGCTGCACGATCATAGGCATACCGTTTGGCGTGCAGTGCTTCAAGCTGGCGCAGCTGGCGCTGATGCCGTTCGGCTCGGACGTATACTGAGGGGGAGGATGCGCAGATGAGCATTGAGGCAAACTGGCCCGCCAACCGGGCGGAGCTGTACGCGCTGCTGCTGGAGCAGGCGGGCGCGCTGATCGACCGGCGGCGGCACGCGATATCGACGCTGGCCAACGCGGCGGCGCTGATATACGACGCGCTGGAGGACGTCAACTGGGCGGGGTTCTATCTGATGCACGAGGGCGCGCTGCTGCTGGGGCCGTTCGTGGGCCGGCCGGCGTGCGTGGACATACCGCTGGAGCGCGGGGTGTGCGGCGCGGCGGCGCGGCGCGGCGAGACGGTGCTGGTCGAGGACGTGCACAGCTTCCCGGGCCACATAGCCTGCGACAGCGCGTCGCGCTCGGAGATAGTGGTGCCGCTGCGCCGGGATGGGCGCGTGGTGGGCGTGCTGGACATAGACAGCCCGCGGCTGGGCCGGTTCGACGCGGTCGATCGCGCCGGGCTGGAGGCCGTGGCCGCGCTGCTGAGCGAGCTGGATTTCGACAATTGCGGTTATTGAGCGGCGGGGGCCGCAGTATGATGTGATCGGGAGGACAGCTATATGCGGTACTTTGTAAACGGCGACAGGGTGTTCGCGCGGCGCAGTCCGATGATATACGGGCACTTCATCGAGCACTTCCACAGGCAGATATACGGCGGCGTGTACGATCCTTCGTCGCCGCTGGCCGACGCGGACGGGCTCCGGCGCGACGTCATCGACGCGATGCGGCGCATAAAGGTGCCGGTGCTCAGGTGGCCGGGCGGGTGCTTCGTGTCGTCGTACCACTGGGAGGACGCGGTGGGGCCGGTCAGGCGGCCGCTGTTCGACAAGGCCTGGCGCGTCGAGGAGCCCAATGAGTTCGGTACCGACGAGTACATAGCCCTGTGCCGCCGGATAGGCTGCGAGCCGTACATATGCACCAACGCCGGCACCGGCACGCCCGAGGAGATGAGCAACTGGGTCGAGTACTGCAACCTCGAGCGCGAGGGCCATTACGCGCGGCAGCGCATAGCCAACGGCCACGCGCAGCCGTATCGCGTGAAGTACTGGTCGATAGGCAACGAGAACTACGGCAGCTGGGAGATAGGCGCCAAGTCGGCCGGCGAATGGGGCAGGCTGGTGCTGGAGTCGGCCAAGATGATAAAGCACGTCGACCCCACGGTGGAACTGACGGCGGCCGCGCTTACGGACGTGGACTGGAACGTGAACCTGCTCAGGCAGTGCGGCCGGTTCCTGGACTGGATATCGCTGCACGAGTACTGGGACATGACGCCCGAGGTCAACGCGCTGGCCAGCTATGAACAGTGCATGGCCTATACCAATGCGGTGGACCACGCGGTGCACGAGGTGCGCGGGCTGCTGGCGGCGCTGAAGCTGGATCGGCGGATCCGGATAGCCTTCGACGAGTGGAACCTGCGCTCCTGGCACCATCCCAACGTGCACACGGTCGAGCTGGGCGTGGATCCCGACACATACGTAAAGCCGCGCGACAAGAACGACGACAACAGCCAGTACACCATGGCCGACGCGGTGTTCACGGCGTGCTTCCTCAGCGCGATGAACCGCAACTGCGACATAGTGGGCATGGCCAACTTCGCGCCGATAGTCAACACGCGCGGCTGCATATACACCCATCCGGCGGGGCTGGTGCTGCGCAGCACGTACCACGTGTTCGACCTGTACGTGAACCGCCTGGGCGACACGGTGGTGGACGGCTGGTGCGGCGACATGCCGCGGCTGGAGGTCGCGGACAAGGCGGGCGCGCCGGCGTGCGTCGACGAGCTCGACCTGCTGGCGACCCGCTGGTCGGACCGGCCGGGGCTGGCGCTGGCGCTGGTCAACAAGCACCCGGAGCATGCGCGGCAGCTGGAGCTGAACGCGCGCGGCGCGACCGGCGAGGCGGTGCTGTACACGCTCAACGGCCCCGGCAGGGACGCGTACAACGACGTGGGCCGCGCCGAGGTGAGCATCACCGCGCGCAGCTGCGGCCAGTATCGCGACGGCATGACGCTGGAGCTGGAGCCGCATTCGGTGAACGTGCTGCAGATCGGCGCGGCGCGCTGAGCAGGCCGTTCGGAGTGAGCACAGGGGGGCGGCGCGCCGCGGCGTTCGGAGCGTTGGCGAGCGCGCCGCGTCGAGATACCATGCTGCGCTCGCGTGCAGCTTGCGATACAAGCCGTCGCCATACTGTCGGGCACTGTCGCGCGGCTTACATATTCAAACCGTCGCCATTGCGTGAACGGCGTGGCGGTGAAGCAGGTGCAGAGCGCAAACGCCATTGTGGACGCTGTGAGTGCAACAATTATGAAACAACACAATCCCAGCTTGACTGACCCGCAGTTAAGACAGCTTATCGCCGCCCACATTGACGATGACAGCTTTTGCCGCTATGTGATACAGCAGGA
>CAWVGT010000240.1:0-10797 GCA_963928645.1 Candidatus Fimadaptatus sp. | reverse complement strand
GGTCAGCCCACTTCCCGCGCAATCGCTGCCGTTCGGTCTCCCATTGCGCGCAGAACGCAGCTATCGACCGCTGCCGCCGGATGCGCTCGCCACTGAGCTGCCAGTCGGCCCGCGCGCGGCTGTATGCGCCAAACAGCGCGAACGCCGTCGCGCCCAGCGTGTACACGTTCGTGACCTCGTCTATGGGCGCGCCCAGCTGGTATTCCTCCGGGGCCTGGAACCGCGAGCTGCCCCACATGCGCCCCATGTCGTTGACGCACGGCCGTCTGCGGAAGAAGTCCACGTCGCAGATCGTCGTGCGGCCGCTGGCGAAGTCGTACATTATGCTGCCGTCGTAAAAGTCAATGCCCACATAGCCCCGCGCCGCTACGCATTCAAAAAAGCTCAGTATGTCCCGGAACACGTTTAGCCGCGCGCCGGGCGGCAGCTGCATGAACCGCTCATGCGCGGCCGGGTACTGCCGGCCCATGCAGTCGCCGTCCGCCCAGTTGAACGCCATCGCGAACCCGCCGCCCACCTCGCGCGCCTCGACCAGCTCAGTGAGGCACGGATGCCGCAGGTCGTCGTATACCGGCAGCGTGGCCCTGAGCCGGGCTATGGCCGCCTCGGGCGCGTCCATGCCGCGCGCGGTCGGCGCGCCCGCGAACTTGACGAAGTAGCGCCGCCCCGCCTTTTCGGTGCCGAAGCAGATGTTGCCCGAGTCCTGGTCGTCGAACACCCGGAACACCCGGCCGTACTCCCGCATGAACCCGAAGTCGAACGCGCGCCTGAGCTTGAACGGTATGCCGTCTATCCACTGTATGCAGTACCCTTGTGCGTACCATGTCGGCACCACGCTGCGCATGCCGTCGTACCAGGCGAGCACCTCGCGCGCCTGAGCCAGCATGACGTCTATCTCGGCCCGCCCATACGGCAACGCCCAGCATACCGACGAGAGCGTGTTGCTCGATATGTACAGCGCCAGCAGCGCCCAGAACTCCTGCGGCACCTCGCCCTCAAAGTACCCGTCCACCATGCCGGTCGCAAACAGCGGCGACTTCTGCGCGCACCACACTATGCGGTTGAACTCCTCCCACGGGTCGCCGAAGTCGCAGCGGTCAAAGTCTATCACGCACAGCCGGCCCGCGCGGTCGATCATCATGTTGCCTATGTGGTAGTCGCCGTGCTGGAACGCCTGCGGCCGCCCGGCCAGCAGCCGGCGGTTCGCCTCGATGTAGTCTATGAACGCCTGGCCGCCCTCGCACTTTATCGGGCAGGCGCGGTACATGGCCAGCTTTTTGTCCAGCTTGCGGTTGAAGCGCGCCGCCCAGTCCGGCTGTGACGCGGGCGCAGGTATCGAGTGTATGCGGCGCAGCATGCGCCCCGCGTCCAGCCCATAGGCGTACTGCCGCGCGTCGGACAGCCCGGGCAGCACGCGCTCGGCGTCGTCGCCGTCAATCCACGTCTGGAGTATGTTCACTCCGGACTCGTCGGTCCATATGTCGACCGGCCTGCTCATCGGTATGTCCAGCTCCGCGACGCGCTGCTGCATGCGGAACATGGCCGCGCGGCCGGCGCTGTGCTCGGGCGGCGTCACGCGCAGCAGGTACTGCGCGCCGTCCTGCGCCCTTGCGCGGTACTTCCGGTCGCATGACCAGCCTTTGGCTATCGGTTCCACTATCTCAATGTCAAACTTGGGCATGTGTGCCTCCTGTGCTCATGTAGCCGCGCGCCTAGGGCTGCCGCGGCGCGTCGTCCGCGTCCGGCGCCGCGCTCGCAAACCCCCATCGCTCGGCCACGCGCCGGAGCGATTCGTCCGGCTGCGCGCCTGCGTCTGCGGGCGCCGGGCCGCGGTGCGGCTCGGCGGGCCGGGGCTCGGCGGGCCGGGGCTCGGCGGGTCGGGGCTCTGTGGGCCGGGGCTCGGCGGGCCGGGGCTCTGCGGGTCGGGGCTCTGCGGGTCGGGGCTCTGCGGGCCGGGGCTCGGCCTGCGCGGCGCGCATGCGCTGCTCGACCGCGCGGCGCGCCGCCTGCAGCAGCTGATACGACGCGTTGGCCTCCTCGCTCAGCATGTCGGGCGCACTCGGTTGGGCGGGCTCGTCAAAGTCGGGCTGCCGGCGCCTGAACTGATCGAACTCGGGCGCGGGCGTAGGCTGCGCGCTTTCCCAGGGCGCGCCGGCCTGGGCTGCGCCGGAATGCGGCGCGTCGGCTCGGGCCGTGTCGGGCTGCAGCGCGCCGGCTCGGGCCGTGTCGGGCTGCGGCGCGCCGGCTCGGGCCGTGTCGGGCTGCGGCGTACTGGCCTGGGCCGTGTCGGGCTGCGGCGCGTCGGCTCGGGCCGTGTCGGGCTGCGGCGCGCTGGCGGGCTCCGGCTCGGGCCGGCGGCATGTTGCGGCATGCGCTGCGGCACGCGGCGGATTGGCGTGCGGCGCAGCGCCGGCGATTGCGTCGCGTATCGCGCTGTGGCCCTGCGCGAGCGCCTGCCGCGCCCGTTCGACTGCGCTTTGGGCCCGCTCGGCGCCCTGGGCCCGCGCCGACTCGCGGCGCTCGTCGAAGTCAGCGCCGGCGCGCTCCACCGCGCCGCGTATCTGGCGGTATGCGTCCCCCAGTATTGCGTTGACGCGCTGGCTCACCGCGGCTATGTCCGCGCTCCAGTCGGGCGTCTGCGCGTCGCGCGCCGCGCCCTGGTTGTCCGTGCCCGGCCTGGGCGCGCTCGGTTCGCCCGTGCGGGCGTCGTGCCATTCGTTCCAGTCTCCACCCATATCGCTACCTCCGCTCTCGTCGTGCGCGTCGTCATGTCGTTCCGCCTCCGCCGCGCGGCACAGTTCGCGCGCCGCGCGCCGCATCTCGCCGGCGATGCGCGCCGCGCCCTGGTTGAGCGCGCGCTGCACCGCATCGCCCAGCGCCAGGCACCACGCGGCCAGCTCGTCGTCGGGCCCGGCGTCGCGGATCGGCGCGCCGGTGCGGGCGTCGGGGTGCGCGCACTCGGGCGCGTTCGCATCGCTGTGCCCGGCGGTTGTGTCGGGCTGGGATTCGGCAGCGGCGTGGGTTAAGTCCGCGTCGCCGTTGACCGCATATCCGGGGATTTCGCCGGTTGTGGTTGCACTGGCCGGCTTATTGAGCCCTGCGCTGCCATCAGTTGCGGCTGCGTCGATGTGAGACTCAGTATAGCCGGAGCTTTCGTACCCAGTGGCTTCGCCGTCTGCGCGAACATCGTCCGCCTCAGCGTGCTTCGCCCCGCTGCCATTTGCGGCTGCGTCGATGTGAGGCTCATCATTATCGCCGCTTCCGTACCCAACGGCTTCTCCGCCAGCGCGAACATTGTCAGTATCAGAGTGCTTCGCCCCGCTGCCAGTTGCGGCTTTGGCGATGTGAGGCTCATCATTATCGCCGCTTTCGTACCCAACGGCTTCGCCGTCCGCGCGAGAATTGTCAGTATCAGCGTACTTCGACCTTCTGTCGGTTGCGGCTGTGTCGCTGCGAGACTCAGTATAGCCGGCGCTTTTGTGCCTAGCGGCTTCGCCGTCTGTGCATACATTGTCCGCCCCAGCGCACTTCACCTCACCACCAGCTGCATCTATGCCAATTCGAATTCCAACTTCCCCGACGCCCGCGTTCCCAGCGCCTCCGCCGCTGACGCCGGCGCCCTCCGCCCCTGCGCGCCTCACGCCGCCGCCAGCAGCGCCCGCCTCCGGCCGGGGCTGGGCGGGGGCGCGGGCCGCGCGCTCCGGCCCCAGCGGCAGCCGCGCGTCGCGCTCGGGCGGCTGCGCGCGGCGCTGGTCGATGTAGCGCTCTACGTCCTCGCGCGAGATCGCCCAGGTGCGCGTCAGCGCGTCGACCGGTATCTGGTAGCCCTGGCGGCGGTTGTTGTTGTCCAGCGTCACGTCCAGCTTGCGCGCGCGTATCATGCGCCGTATCGTCTCCTCGTTGCGCCGCACCAGCGCGGCGACGTCCCTGACCGTCAAGTAGTCCATCGCCGCCACCTCATTGCGCCGGGTCGCCGTCCGCCGCGCCGAACGCATTCAGCACGCGCCCTATCGCGTCGTCCAGCTCGCCGCCCGCGCGCTCCAGCCAGCTCAGCGCGCCGTCCGCCAGGCTGCCCAGCTGCGGCTGCGCGCCGGCCCACGCGCGCTGCGCGCCCTGCCAGGCCGCCCCGGCCGCGCGGCCCAGCTGCGCGCGCGCAGTGTCCAGGTTGCGCTTCAGCTCGGGCGCGCGCTGGCCCATGAACTGCGCCGCGCCGTCCACCCACTCGGCCAGCCGCGCCGCGCCCGGCTCCAGCGCGCGCTGCTCCAGCCACATGCCCGCCTGCGCGCACAGCTTGAGCATGTCGCAGGTGACCTTCACGCCCGCCGGCAGCCCGCACGCTATGCCCAGCGCCAGCGCCACGCCGCCCAGCGCGCCGCTGAACCCCAGCAGCAGCCCCGCCAGCTGCGCCACGCTCAGCCCCGCGTATATGCCCAGCCCGCCGCTGATGAGCAGCGCCAGCGCGATCAGCAGCGCCTCGGCCACCGCGCGCAGCACCTCGGCCACGCGCTCGCCGCTGAGGCGACCCTCCTGCCCGGCGCGCAGCGCGTCCGACTGCGCCTGGCCCGCGCGCACGCTCGCGCCTATGAACTTCAGGCAGTCCTCGCTCAGCCGCAGCCCCTCCGCGCCGCCGTCGCGCAGCACGCAGTACGCCGCGTAGCAGCGCATCAGCTCGTCGGCGGCCTCGCCGTCCAGCTGCGCCAGCGGCGTGCGCCGGGCGGCCTGAGCGGCCTCGGCCGCGCGGCGGATGCCCTCCAGCGACTCGGCCGCGGGCGGCGTATCGTCGGGCGCGCCTAGCTCGCTCATGCGCAGCAGCGCGCGCAGCACGTTCTCGCTCTCGCCGTCCAGCATCGGCCGCAGCCGCGCCGCGCCCGCCTGCTCGACGAACGCGCGCACCGTGCTCAGGAACCGCGCCCGCCGCGCCTCGTCCATGTCGTTTTCGGCCATTATCCGCTCCAGCGCGCCCTGCGCATACTCGCCGTCGCTCAGCGCGCCCTCCAGCTCGCGGTCGAACGCCTCCAGGCCGCCGCGCAGCGCCTCCAGCACTTCGTCCAGCCCGTCCTCGCCATAGCGCGCCCAGTCCAGCCGCATCGCCCGGTACGCGCCCACCTGCCGGGCCAGCTCCTCCAGCTCCAGGTACTTGCTCGCGATCGCCAGCGCGAGCTCTTCCTTATTAGACATATATATGACCTCCGTATGGTTAGTAGTATTGCAATGTAGTATTGGATCCAAGCTAATGCTACAACGGCGCGCGCGCTTTGTCAATAGCGCCGGGGCGCGATTAAGCGGCGTCCGGGCAAATTCTAATCCGACTTTAAGCTGCGCGCGGGCGCGGCACACGGCGCGCGGTACGCATCTGCAAGGCGCGGTTTGCGGCTTGTGGGCGGCGCGGGCGATGTGCTATAATACGCTAAACCGGAGTCGGCTCCGACGGTACCCAAACGACACGAGCGGGAGGATGGTAATATGCGCGTAACCGTATGGAACGAATACGAACACGAGCGCCGCGAAGAGCGCGTGGCGCAGGTATACCCCGAGGGCATACACGGGGCGATAGCGGGCTTTCTGAGCGCGCAGCCGGACATGCAGGTGCGCACCGCGACGCTGGATCAGCCCGAGCACGGCCTGACGCAGCAGGTGCTGGACGACACCGACGTGCTGATCTGGTGGGGGCATATGGCGCATGAGAAGGTGTCCGACGAGGTGGCGCGGCGGGTCAGGGACCGCGTGCTGGCGGGCATGGGCTTTATCGCGCTGCACTCGGCGCACGCCAGCAAGCCGTTCCAGCTGCTGATGGGCACCAACACGCCCACGCTGCGCTGGCGCGAGAACGACGAGCTGCAGCGCTACTGGGTGGTGGCGCCGGGCCATCCGATAGCGGCGGGCCTGGGCGAGTACTTTGAGATACCCAAGGACGAGTCGTACGGCGAGTACTTCGACATACCCCAGCCCGATCTGCAGGTGTTCATATCGTGGGTGCAGGGCGGCGAGGTGTTCCGCTCGGGCTGCTGCTGGCGGCGCGGCGCGGGCCGGGTGTTCTACTTCCAGGGCGGCCATGAGACGTATCCGATCTACTACCAGCCCGAGGTGCAGCGCGTGATACTGAACGCGGTGCGCTGGGCGGCACCGCTGCGCAACGAGCTCGAGCTGAGCCAGGCGCGCCACTGCAAGGTCACGCCCAACCAGCTCGCGGGCATCTGACGCGCCGCGGGGGCAACAGGCAGTTGCTTGTCGGGCGCGCCGCGGCGCGCTATAATAGGCGTGACGATCATTGCAGGAGGCGATGCACATGACAAACGCCCCGTCCAACGCCATACGCAGCTTGCGCATACAGCGCGGCATGTCGCAGGGCGAGCTGGCCGAGCGCGTGCACGTGACGCGCCAGGCGGTGTCGCGCTGGGAGACCGGCGAGACGCTGCCCGGCCCGGACGTGCTGCAGCTGCTGTCCGAGGTGTTCGGCGTATCGATAAACGCGCTGCTGGGCGCGCCGCGGCGGCTGATCTGCCAGTGCTGCGGCATGGATCTGGACGAGCGCTCGATCAGCCGCGAGCCCGACGGCGCGCTCAACGAGCGCTACTGCAGGTGGTGTTACGCCGACGGCGCGTTCGCATACGAGCGGCTGGACGAGCTGGTGGACTACCTGGCGCAGCACGCGCGCGGCGAATACACGCCCGAGCAGGCGCGCGCCTATTTCGAGGCGGTGTTGCCGCGGCTCGACTACTGGCGCGAGCGGGCCGGCGAGTAGCGCGGCGGATGGCTCAGCGGAAGCTTGAACGCGGCGCGCGTCCCGGCCGAAAGGCGGCTGGGCGTGCGCCGCGCCATGTCTAAGCGCATGCCTGTATGGCCCAGCCAAACGCCGTCGCCACTCAGCCGCTTCATGGAGCAGAGGTTTATTCGATTACATAACCATGTCAACATATGAACGCGGCGCGTGCCTGACCGAAAGATGTCAGGGCGCGCGCCGCGCCATGTCTAAGCGCATGCCTGTATGGCCCGGCCAAACGCCGTCGCCACTCAACCGCAACACGAAGCCGAGGTTTGCCAATCGCATAACCATGTCAACATATGAACGCGGCGCGTGCCCGATCAAAAGATGTCAGGGCGTGCGCCGCGCAATGTCTAAGTGCATATTGTGCGCAGCCATGCCAAACACAGTAGCTATTCGGGCGCTTCACATGGCCGGGGAAGTTGACATATCACATAATCATGAAAACATATAAACGAGGCGCGCGCCCGACCAAAAGATGTCCGGGCGCGCGCCGTGCCACGCTTAAGTGCATGCCGGAACAGCCCGGCCAAACGCCGTCGTCACTCAGCCGCGTCACGAAGCCGAGGCTTAGCCAATCACATAATCATGACGACATAATGAACACAGCGCGCGCCCAACCAAAAGACATCAGGCCGCGCGCCGCGCTATACCCAAGTGCATATCGAATATAACAATACAAAACACCGACGCTACCCAGAGCTGTAGGGCTGCCAATCGCATAGTATGCCCACATATAAAAACGGCGCGCTCCGCCCCAAAGTCGTAAGCGCGCCGCACCAAAGCTAATCAACCGCCAGGCAAGTTCTATACAGACGCCGCGCACCGCTCAAACAAATGGCCAGCAGCCCCCCGACCGCGCCGCTCACGCGCTCGCCTGCGCGACCACGCGCTGGTCGTACAGCCGCCCTGCCTCCAGCGGCTGGCCCTTGAGCTCGAACAGCTCCTGCACCGTGACCAGCTGGTAGCCCTGCGCCGTCAGCGCCGGCAGTATGCGCTCCAGCGCCGCCGCCGTGAAGTCCTTCAGGTCGCGGAACATCACTATGTCGCCATCCTGTATCGCGCCCATCACGTCGTTGTATATCCTGTCGGCGTCCTGGGTCTGCCAGTCGTTCGAGTTGAGCGACCAGTTGACAAACGGCAGCGCCACCGCGCTGAGCACCGCGTCGCTCACCTGGCCGTATGGCGCGCGCGCCAGCTCGGGCGCGCTCAGGCCCACGGCCGCGTATGCCGTCGCGCACGCGCTCAGCTGCTGCGCCAGCTCGTCGGCGGACAGCTCGGTCAGCTTGGAGTGGCTGTACATGTGCGTGCCCACCAGGCAGCCCATGTCGCGCAGCCGGCGCAGCGCGTCCGCGTACTCGCCGCCGGCCACGCGCTCGCCTATCGGAAAGAACGTGCCCAGCGCGCCGTTGGCCTCCAGCGCGTCGAGTATGCGCGCGGTCTGATCGCTCGGGCCGTCGTCAAACGTCAGCGCCACGGCCGGCCGGTTGCGATCCAGCGCGCGGCCGGTGTGGCTGGATATCATTATGCCGCTGGCGGTGGCCTCGGGCGCCACGGCCGCAGCGGGCGCATCGGTCGCCCCGGGCGCGGCCGTGATTTCGGGCGCGGCGCTGGGCGTGGGCGGCACGCTGCCGGGCTGCGCGGTCACGCTGATGCCCGGCGAGTTCGCGCTCTGCACCGATATGCCATTGCCGCCCAGCGCGGCGCGCCGGTTCCACTCCCGCATCAGCATGGGCACGCACACCACCAGCAGCACCGCGACCAGTATCATCGCCACTATCGGCGCGCGCCCCACGCCCGGCCGCGCGTCGGCCGCGTGTATGTTGTCGTGCTCGCGCCCGCCGAACACCGCCTGCTCGCGGGCCTCGCGCGCCTCGGCGGACGCCCGCGCCCGCCGCTGTGCCGCGCTTTCACGCAGCCTTGCGCCGAGGCGCCGCGCCGCGCCGGCCATCTGTTCCAGCGCGCCGGGGCCCTTCGGGAACGCGTCTCCCGGCGCGCGCGCCTCCTCGTCGGCGAAATCCCGGCCGCTGTCTCGGTCGCTCTGGGCGCGGGCAGTTCGGCCCGCGCGCGCGCCGTGGTCGGCACGGGCTGAATAGGTCGAATGTCTGGAACGGGAGCCGTAATCGGCGCGAGACGAATAGCCGGCATCGCCGGAACGGGAGCCGTAGTCGGCGCGAGACGAATAGCCGGCATCGCCGGAACGGGAGCCGTAGTCGGCGCGAGACGAATAGCCGGCGTCGCCGGAACGGGAGCCGTAGTCTGCGCGTGACGAATAGCCGGCATCGCCGGAACGGGAGCCGTAGTCTGCGCGAGACGAATAGCCGGCGTCGCCGGAACGGGAGCCGTAGTCTGCGCGTGACGAATAACCGGCGTCGCCGGAACGGGAGCCGTAGTCTGCGCGAGACGAATAGCCGGCGTCGCCGGAACGGGAGCCGTATTCGGCGCTTGACGGATAGCCGGCGCGCGCATCGTCGTCCGCGGGCCACTTGGGCGCGCGCATGGCCCGGTCGTATCTGCGCCCGTCGTTTTGCATATCGATTCACCCACCCATGGCCGCGCCGCAGCGCGGTTTATGCCATCTGCTATGATACCACGCGCGCGCGGCCCGCGCAACCGGCGCGCGGTAAAAATCGCGCGGCCGGCATTGCGACATGATTATGGCGCACAGGTTATTTACTGAAAGTCGATTGACATGAGGCTGAGCGCGGGCGTATAATACATAGCGAGCGATATAATATTGGACGGCGCGCCGGTCGCCGGTGCGGGCGATAGTACGCAAGGGCGCGCGGAGAGGAGGCACTGTGCATGGAGCATATCGGCCGGCTGCTGAAGCGAATACACATGATAATGGAACGCAATTTCAACAGCACGCTCAACCAGTTTGACCTGACGGTCTCACAGCTGGACGTGCTGATACCGCTGTTCCGCAATCAGGGCAAGCCGATGTGTCAAAAGGAGATCGAATCCACGCTGAGGCTGAAGAACCCGACCGTTACCGGCACGCTGAACCGGCTGGAGGCCAAGGGGTTCATAGTGCGCACGCCGCTGGATACGGACAGGCGATATAACCAGATAACGCTGACCGAGCGCGCGCGCGAGCTGGATGCGGCGCTGCTGAACTCGATCCATACCAATGATGCGCGTATGCTGGCCGGCTTTGACGAGGCCGAGCGCGCGCGGCTGGTCAGCTACCTCAACAGAATAATTGACAATCTCGCGGATGGGAGAGGTTGCACATGAGAAGACTAATACGCTATATAGGCGAATACAAGAAGTACGCACTGCTCACGCCCCTGGTCATGATGGGCGAGGTGCTGATGGAGATACTGATACCGATGGTCATGGCCACGATGATAGACGACGGCATACTGGGCGACGGCGGCGTCAGCTACACTATCTGGATGGGCCTGCTGATGATCGCGATGGCGCTGATATCGCTGTGCTTCGGCGCGATGGGCTCGCGCTTTGGCGCCAAGGCCGGCATGGGCTTTGCGCGCAACGTGCGCCACGCCGTGTTTAAGAAGGTGCAGTCGTTCTCGTTCGCCAACGTCGACAAGTTCTCGACGGCGTCGCTGGTGACGCGCCTGACGACCGACATAAACAACGTCCAGATGGCGTTCATGATGCTTACCCGCATGGCGTTCCGCGCGCCCACTATGATGATAGGCGCGCTGATACTCGCGATAAGCCTCAACGCCCGGCTGGCGCTGGTGTTCCTGGTCGCGATACCGCTGCTGGCGCTGGGCCTGGGCTACATAATGTCCCACGCGCACCCGCGCTTCAAGGTCATGCTTGAAAAGTACGACTCGCTCAACTCCGACGTGCAGGAGAACCTGATAGCCATTCGCGTGGTCAAGGCGTTCGTGCGCGAAAAGTACGAGTCCGACAAGTTCGACGGCAACGCCGACGCCGTGCGCAGGGCGCAGTACCGCGCTGAAAAGCTGGTTCAGCTCAACCAGCCGCTGATGCAGATAAGCATGTACGGCTGCATAGTGGCGGTGCTGTGGTTCGGCGGCCAGATGGTCATAGGCAAC
>CAWVGT010000239.1:0-5335 GCA_963928645.1 Candidatus Fimadaptatus sp. | reverse complement strand
ATATTCCTGTCCATTGTAAAAGAAGTAATCGCGCACTTCCAAGGTCAACTCATTACCCTCGTCGTCGTTGAAAACGACCAGGTCAAGCTCGTTGTCCATTGGATTCGCCTCCTCTCCACTTTACCAGCGGGGGTTCTGGATTGCCTCAAAACCGATTACTGCCCGCATACTTTCCCAGCTCGGCTTTCGCTTTGCCTTTTTCCGTTCGGGTTTAACTCCGTAACGTGTCCGGCTGTTATCATTATATGCTGCTTGCCGGCCTTGTATGCTCCTGCTTCAGGCGACGACTTGTGTCATTGCGCTTGGTCGCTCTGGACTGCTCTGATCGACCTGGCCTGCGCTTTTGGGCCTTTTCCGATGCTGTCGCGCTCTGCCCTGTCCATCCGTTTGCCTTCAAGTTCGCTTTCTCGCCGCTTGCCATCCCCGCTCTGCTTTTGTGCGATCCACTCGCCTTGCCGCTCTGCTGGGACTATGCCTGTTTGGCATATTCGCGTCGCTTTGATTCCGCTAGCTTGAATGAATCTCGCTGTATCGGCCTTTATCATTTCCCGGTTGCTACCTGGTCGTCTTCTCAGCCTTTACCGCTCGATTCCAAGTCCAAATCGTTTCCTTGCCTCAAACACCTTTTCAGACTGTCCGGCTTGGTCAGCTTCCGATATCGACTGTAAACTCTCAGTCCCATCATCCGCTCCGCACCGCTTCATCCCGCTTTATCAGGTGTTGTTGTCCTTTCGGCAACCCCTTGCGGCTACCGCTTTATCCACCGTATTCCGGTCTTAAGCCCTCAGCCGACTTACCTTTCACTCGGGATTACTTTAAGTCCTGTCGTCCGGTTTCTGGCTCCCCTCTTTCTGGCTATATTATACCCAATCCCTGGCGAAAAAGCAAGGGGTTTTTTCAAATTATCAGTGACAATATTTTAACCAAAACTCTTCCCCTGGTATCGGAAAAGTGGTATAATTAAGATTAGTGGACTCCCCGCGTACGCTTGAGCTTCTCGCGCGTGCCGTCGGGGCGCTCTATTACCAGCGAGTCCAGCTGCGAGACCAGGCTCGCGCGGTATGCCGCTATGTACTCGGCGCGCAGCGCCTGACGCTCGGCGGCTTCGGCATCGGTGAGCGGCCGCGTCTTTGCCAGGCGCGCGAGCTCGTTGATGCGCTCTATCTTGCTCTGATCCATGTTTATCACCCTTTCAATTTGTTGCGGAGGCTTGTATGATAACCGGTAAGTTTCTCACATCGCGCGACGATACGTCGCTGGTCATGGATATACGCAAACAGGTGTTCGTCGACGAGCAGGGCTATTCGCTCGAGGGCGAGCGCGACTGGCACGACGACATGGCGATCTACGCGCTCACGTTCGACGAGAGCGGCGCGCCCGGCGCGACCGGGCGGCTGTACATGGACGACGACAACGTGGCCACGATCGGCCGGGTGTGCACGCTCAAGCAGATGCGCGGGCAGGGGCTGGGCGATCTGGTGATGCGGATGCTGCTGTACCGCGTGCTGGAGATGAACCTGCCGCGCGTCAAGCTGTCCAGTCAACTGCCGGCGCAGGGATTTTACGCGCGCTACGGGCTCAAGCCCTATGGCGACGTATTCCTGGACGAGGGCGTGCCGCACATTATGATGGCCGCCGACAACGCCGACATAGACATCGAAGGCAGCTGCAAGCACTGCCCCGCCGCTCCGGACGCTGAAGGCTAGCCGGGCGGCAGCGCTGCGAGCATGACCAGGGCGCCGCATATGCGGCGCTTTATCCATTGACGAAGTATGCCTCACACGGTCTGCTTGTCCGTCGTGGAACAGCAGCCGGCAAAGCATGCAACTCAAAACGAAATGCCGCCCATATCAGACGGTTGTCGCAGCATAGCACATGCGGTGTTTCAACAAACCTTTGGAATAAGACACGCTGTCCAGCCGATGGGCTTTGTCAACGTTCTGGCGCCGCATATGCGGCGCTTTGTTTTATTGCGTCGAAAGTCTGAGCGCATAGCGCGCCATATCGACGCACTGCCGGCCGCCGTCGAATACCGGTTCGTCATAGTTGCGCACGAAAAAGCCGCGGTCGATGGACTCGAGCACGAAGCCGCAGCTCTCGTAAAAGCGCTGCGTGCTCTCGAACCCGTCCGCCGTACCCACGCGCAGCACGCTGTAGCGCGCCGCGCAATGGCGCTTCACGTGCTCGACCATCGCCCGGCCCAGCCCGCGCCCGCGCAGATCCTGACGCGTGCACAGATTCATAAGCTCCACCTCGTCCGCGCCCACCGGCATTATCAGCGCCACGCACGCCGGGCCGCGCGCATCCTCGCACGCCCACAGCTCGCCGCGCGCTAGGTAGCTCTCCACCAGCGCCCGGGACGGATCGGCCTCCAGCAGCAGCGGCATGTAGCGCTGCGCGCTCCCGGTCACGAGTTTCGGCTCAAATTCCAAGTTCACATCGATCCCCTCCCCTGGGATTGCGCGTACTCACGCCCGCCGCATGCGCATACGCTGTATAAAAACCTGCGGGAGGCTGACATATGCGCGATGACATAGAACGGCGCGTCGTTGAGATCGCCCGGGCGATGATACGCAGCGGCGCGACCGTGCGCGCGCTCGCACGCGAATACGGAGTATCCAAGTCCACGGTGCACAAGGACATGACCCAGCGCCTGAAGCACATAGATCCCGGCCTGTATGCCGAGGTCAGCGCGGTGCTGCGCCTCAACAAGTCGGAGCGCCACATACGCGGCGGCCGCGCCACCAGCCAGAAGTACCGGCTGCGCCGCGAGCGCCTGGGCAACATTCGCCGCGCTGCGGCCGGCGAGCCGCGCCTCGGTGCGCACGCGCGCTCACTCCTTTGAGCGTGAGTCGCGCTTTGCGCCGTGCGGCGCGGGCTTTTCGGGCGTGCGGCGCGCAAACGGCGCGCGCGGCTTGTCAAACGGCCGGCCCTGGGCGCGCGCGTCCGCGTGCTCGCCGCGCGTCGGGCGCTCGGGACGCGCGTGGTCGGGCCGCTGATACGGCCGGCCATACGGCCGGGCGGACTGCGGCACGGGGCGGCCATACGGCCCTATGCGCTGCGGCGCGCCGTGCGGGCGGCCGCCCTGATGCCCCGCAGGCCGGGTCGGCGCCGGGTGCGCCGGGGTCAGATCCTCGGGCCCGTCGACCTCGCGCACGCATCTGCTGAGCAGCTGCGCCACAACGTCCACCGCGTCGTACTGCTCCAGCAGCTGCTGCGCGGTCTCGCGCTGCGACTCCGCGCCCGCGCTCACGTCGCTCATCAGCTGCTCCGTGAAGCGCTGGGTGCGCCGCTCCATCACCGCCGAGCGCAGCGGCGCCTTTTCGAGCAGTATCTTGGCGCGGGTCACGCGGCGTATATCCCACATGCGCGCCAGCTCCCGTCCCACCACGAACGTGAACGCCTTGCCCAGCTTGCCGGCGCGGCCGGTGCGGCCTATGCGATGCACGTACTGGTCGACGTCCTGCGGTATGTCGTAGTTTATGACCGCCTCTATGCCCTGCACGTCCAGGCCGCGCGCCGCCACGTCAGTCGCGACCAGTATCTTGACTATGCCGGCGCGGTAGCGCGCCATAATGTTGTCGCGCTCGACCTGGCGCATGTCGCCGTGCAGCGCGCTGGCAGGATAGCCCTGCTTTTGCAGGTACGTCACCACTTCTTCGGCGCCCAGCTTGGTGTTTACAAACACCAGCGTCAGCGCCGGGTTGTACATGTCGAGTATGCGGCTCAGCGCCATGCACTTCTGGCCCGGCATGACCTCTATGTACACCTGCTCTATCGTGTCCACGGTGAGCTCGGTGCTCTGCACGCGTATGTACTGCGGCTGGCGCTGGTAGCGCTGCGCGAGCATCAGTATCGGCCGCGGCATGGTCGCCGAGAACAGCAGCGTCTGGCGCTGCTCGGGCGTGTTTTCCAGTATCAGCTGTATGTCGTCGCGAAAGCCCATGTCCAGCATCTCGTCGGCCTCGTCCAGCACCAGATAGCCCACGCCGCTCAGATCGAGCGTGCCCCGGTTTATGTGGTCTATCACGCGCCCGGGCGTGCCCACGATTATCTGCGCGCCCTGCTTTAAAAAGCGCAGCTGCGTCTCTATGGGCTGGCCGCCGTACACCGGCAGCACGCGCACGCCCGCCAGGTACTTGGCCATGCGCGTTATCTCGCGCGCCACCTGCAGCGCCAGCTCGCGCGTCGGGCACAGCACCAGCGCCTGCACGCGCCGATCGGTCGCGTCTATGCGATCCACCAGCGGTATGCCAAACGCCGCCGTCTTGCCGGTGCCGGTCTGCGCCTGGCCCACTATGTCGCGGCCCTTCACTATCTCGGGTATGGTCATCTGCTGTATCGGCGTGGGCGACTCAAAGCCCATGTCCGCAATCGCGCGGCGCACTTCCTCGCGCATCGCGCCCAGCACGTCCTCCATTGCCATATTGGTAATCTCCATAAGACAGCAAACCTCTCCTTGTAATCCATGATATTATACCTTCTCTCTGTTATAGCGCGCTGCTGCAATGGGTAAATTTTGAGAATTTGTTCAGCCGCCGCGCCGCAGGCGTATACCGCGCGCCGCGCCCGGTTAGACTTGCAGCGGCGGACGTCCGGCGCGCCTTGCGCCCTTCCCGGCGAATGTTCATGCTTTTTCCATTTTGTCGCAGTGAGAGTTCACATCAGCGTCAACATGATATTGTATAATAACGGTCGAGGGAGGGATTGTATGAATACCCCTAAGCGCACAAAGCGAACGATGATATTCTATTACCTGGCAGTGATTGTGGCGCTGCTGCTTATCAATTCACTGCTCATGCCCAATATATTCTCCACGCCCACAATCGAGATAGACTACGGCTCGTTCCTGGAGCTGGTCGAAAGCGGCAGCGTGGAGCAGGTCGAGCTGAGCGACACCGCGATATCGGCGCTGGTGCGCGACCGGAGCGGCATGAGCGTGATCTACCAGACCGGCCTGGTGAACGATTCGGAGCTGGTCGACCGGTTGCTGGAGGCGGGCGTCAAGTTCGGGCGGCCGATAGAGCGCCAGACGATGCTGTCCACGCTTTTGTCGCTCGCGCTGGGCTGGGTGCTGCCGATCGGGCTGTCGATACTGGTGGGCCAGCTGCTGATACGCTCCATGACCAAGCGCATGGGCGGCGGCATGGGCGCGATGTCGTTTGGCAAGGCCAACGCCAAGATATACGTCGAGGCCCAGACCGGCAAGACATTTGCCGACGTGGCCGGGCAGGACGAGGCCAAGGACGCCCTGCGGGAGATCGTGGACTTCCTCCACAACCCCGACAAGTACAAGAGCATCGGCGCCTCCCTGCCCAAGGGCGCGCTGCTCGTA
>CAWVGT010000238.1:0-13200 GCA_963928645.1 Candidatus Fimadaptatus sp. | reverse complement strand
TCGTGCGCGTGCACGGCCTTGGCGGCGGCTATGACCTCCTCGTCGGTCGCGTCCAGCCGGCCGTAGCGTATGTTGTCCATTATGGTGCCCGAGAATATGAAGCTCTCCTGCATCATGACCGACATCTGCTTGCGCAGCGAGTCTATCTTGACGTCGCGTATGTCGTGGCCGTCGATCTTGAGCGAGCCGCCGCACACGTCGTAGAAGCGGCTTATCAGGTTCACTATCGTGGACTTGCCCGCGCCGGTCGCGCCGACCAGCGCGATAGTCTGGCCCGGCTCGGCCACGAAGCTCACGTCGTTCAGGACCGGCTTTTCGGGGTCGTAGTAGAAGCTCACGTGGTCGAACTCGACGCGGCCCTTTATCGGCGGCAGGTCGTAGGCGCCGGGCTTGTCCTGCACGTCGGCGGGCGTGTCCATTATCTCGAATATGCGCTCCATCGACGCGGTGGCCGACAGTATGTTGTTGTAGAAGTTGGACAGCGTGTTAAGCGGCTCCCAGAACCGGCCCAGGTACCATATGATAAGCAGCAGCTCGGCCAGCTCCAGCGGCGCCGAGGCGTTGCCCATCAGGCTTATGCCCACGTAGTACACCAGTATCGTGCCTATCGTGCCGGTCAGGTCCAGCATCGGCCAGAACGCGTTGTTTATCTGTATCGCGCGCATCCACGACTGGCGTATGTCGTTGTTTACGTTGGAGAACGTGTCCAGGTTCTCGTCCTCGCGCACGTATGCCTCGGTCACGCGCATGCCGCTGAGCGACTCGTGCAGATAGCCGTTCATGTTCGAGGTCTTCATGCGGGTTATCTGCCAACGCTTGCGCATCTCGCGTTTGATCTTGAATATGATTATGAACAGTATCGGCAGTATGCACAGCGACAGCAGCGTCAGCTGCCAGTTGACCCACAGCATTATCAGCAGCAGCAGCACCAGCGTGAAGCAGTCTATCAGCACGTTGACTATGCCGTTGGTGAACAGGTCGTTGAGCGAGTTGACGTCGTTTATGACGCGCACCAGTATCTTGCCCGGCGAGCGCGAGTCGAAGAACGAGAACGACAGCCCCTGTATGTGGTTGAACAGGTCCTCGCGCAGCGTGGCCAGCGCCTTGCGGCCCGCGGTGTCCATCAGGCGTATCCTGTGGCGCGTGCACAGCGCGCCCAGCGCCGCCAGCACCACCATGCCGCCCACGTAGTACATCAGCATGTCCCTGGCGCCGGTGTCCAGCGTGTCGACCGCGCGGCTGAGCAGCATCGTCGAACCCAACGACGAGAGCGTGGCTATCGTCATCAGCACCAGCGCTACGCACACGTTGCGCTTGTAGGGCGCCATGTACTTGATAAGGCGAATGAACTGCGCCTTGTTAAACGGCCTTTCCAGCGCCTCATCGTCTATCTGTCTGAGCATCTTAGCCATTTGCCTCGCCACCTCCCGCCGTCAACTTTTCGAAGTCGCGGTACTGATCGCGCACCATGCCGTAGTATATGCCATGCTGCTTGAGCAGCTCGGCGTGCGTGCCGCGCTCGACTATGCGCCCGCCGTCCAGCACGAGTATCTGGTTGGCGTTCTTGACCGAGGATATGCGGTGCGCGATTATGAACGTGGTGCGCTTGCCGGGCAGGCGCTTTAGGGCCTGCTGTATCTCGTACTCGGTCTCCATGTCGACGGCCGAGGTCGAGTCGTCGAATATCACTATCGACGCCTTTATCAGCAGCGCGCGCGCTATCGCGGTGCGCTGCTTCTGTCCGCCCGACAGGCCCGTGCCGCGCTCGCCCACGATCTCTTCGTAGCCGTTGGGCATGTGGTCTATGAACTCCTCGGCCTGGGCGTTGCGCGCCGCGGCGACCACGCGCTCCATCGACGCGTCCGGCTCGCCAAAGCGTATGTTGTCGGCCAATGTGTCCGAGAACAGGAACGTGTCCTGCATCACGTAACCAATGTGAGAGCGCAGCGGCTTGAGCTTCTGCTTGCGCACGTCTATGCCGTCGACCTGCACGCTGCCGCTCTTTATGTCGTAGAACCGGCCCATCAGCGACACCAGCGTCGACTTGCCCGAGCCGGTCGCGCCCACTATCGCCACCGTCTCGCCGGGCTGCGCCTCAAACGATATGTCGGTCAGCACGTCGCGCCCGCCGTAGCTGAACGTCACGTGGTCGTACTTTACGTGGCCCTCGAACGCCGCCGGTTCGGTCGCGTCCTCGGCGTCGCGTATCGACGCGCCGAAGTCCGCGTAGTAGAACAGCTTCTCGGCCGAGGTTATCGCCTGTGCCAGCATGTTGATTATGTTGGACAGCTGGCGCATCGGGTTGGTTATCAGGCTTATGTAGCCCGTTACCGCTATCAGCGTGCCCAGGTCCATCTGGCCCGCGAACAGCAGCGTGCCGCCCACGCCCATCATGATAGGCGTGCACAGCCCGCTCATCAGCTCCATGAACGGCACGAAGTTCGACCATATCCACGTCGCGCGCAGGTTCATGCGCAGCAGCTCCTGGTTGTCGCGCCGGAACATGTCCTGCTCGTAGTCCTCGCGCGCGAACGCCTTGACGACGCGTATGCCGGCCAGGTTCTCCTGGGTGCGGGTGTTGAGCACGGCGTTCTGCTCGCGCACGTCGGTGAACACCGGGCGTATGCGCTTGTTGAACTGCCAGGCCGTGACCGCCAGCAGCGGCGATATTATAAGCAGCGCCAGCGTCAGCTGCCAGCTCATGAACGTCATGAACACCAGCCCGCCCACGAACCTGAGCGCGTTGTCGAACACCGTTATAATGCCGCCGGCTATCAGGTTGCGAATGCCCTCTATATCGCCGGTCATGCGGCTCATTATCTCGCCCACGCGGTTTTTGTCATAGAACTCGTAGGGCAGCTCCTGCAGGTGCCCGTACAGCCCGGTGCGCAGGTCGTATACCACGTTTTGAGATACGCGCTCCATAATCAGGCCGCGGCTGTAGTTGGCGCAGGCGCGCAGCAGCACCATGCCCAGCAACATAACCGCCAGCGGAGTCAGCCGCGCCAGGTCGCGGTCGGGTATCACTTCGTTTACTATGTCCCGCGTTATGAACGGGGCCAGCAGCAGCGTTATTATGACCACCAGCTGCAAAAACAGCCCCAGGGCCACGCGCTTTTTGTAAACGCTGATTAGTCCGCCTATTCGCTTGAGTATGTCCATTGAAGCAAATCTCCCACTATCGTCGAATTTGTTCGGTCGAGATGGTCGAGCGAGCGCCCGTCCTGCGTCGCCCCAAGCGGCTTTGTACACCCGCGCCCAGGCCTCGCGCTGCCTCCTCCCCAGCCCGCCGGGCGCCCCACGCAACATAAAGCTAACATTGTACACTTCGCCTAAAGGTTACACGAAATCAGCCGTTAAGTCAATGGATTTGGCATAAAATATGTGGTTATTATGCCGGTTTGTCCGGCCGCGTTTTTGGCAGATTTTTCCGTAGTTTTACAGATTGCACCCAGCGCAGCGCGGCACAATTTTACTGCGCCCGCGCGCTGCGGCGCCCATTACAATATGTAGCGAATCCGCCCGCGCGGCGCGCGCCCGCCCCGCCCGGGCGCATACTAATCTTATTTTAATTCGTTCGGCTTGTAATTTCTATGAATTTATTTTACAATAAAAGCAACCCGGGCCGCATCGGGCGGCGCGTCGGGTTCAGATAATATCTCATACGAAGGGAGGTAGATACATGCCGTATATAATCATGACCGATTCCCATGCTGACCTGCCGTATACGCTGGTGGACGAATGGCAGCTGCCGCTGGTGCTAATGCCGTACTCGCTCGACGGCAAGGAGTGCCTGGCCGACATGGGGCGCAACGGCGATTATCGGCAGCTGTTCGCGGCGCTGCGCGCGGGGGTCAGCGCTACGACTTCGCAGCTGCCGCAGAGCGCGTATCGCGATTACCTTGAGCCTCACCTGCGCGCGGGCGACGATGTGCTGTTCATATCGTTCTCCTCGCAGCTGAGCAAGACCATAGATAACCTGCGCGCGGCCGCGGCGGAGCTGATGGCGGAGTACCCGGGCCGGCGCATCGAGATATTCGATACGCTGGCGATATCGATGGCGCAGGGCCTGCTGGTGGAGCACGCCCACGATATGCGCGCGCGCGGCGCGGCCATGGACGAGGTGCTCGACTGGCTGCGCGACAACTACCTGTGCGCGCACGGCGCATTCGTGGTCGACGACCTGAACCACCTGCGCCGGGGCGGGCGCGTATCGGGCTCGGCGGCGTTCTTTGGCACGATACTGGACATAAAGCCGTTCCTGGTGATAAGCCGCGAGGGCCGCATAACGCCGCTGGACAAGGTCAAGGGCCACCGGCGCGCGCTCAGACGGCTGGTGCAGTACGCCCAGGACAACATAGGCGACGCAAACGACAAGACCATAGTCATAATGCACTCGGACGTGCTCGAGGACGCGGAGCAGCTCGAGGCGATGCTGCGCGCGGCGCTGCCGGTGCGCGAGGTGCTAAAGCTGCCGGTGGGCGCGGTCATAGGCGCGCACGCGGGCCCCGGGCTGATCGCAGTCTGCTTTCTGGGTCGACCGCGCCAGGTCTGACGCGGGGTCAATATTCATTCATATGCAATCATGCGCGGCCGCCCGCCCGGGCGGCCGCTTTCGTCGGGGCGCGATGACATGTCAAAAAACCGTTGACAAGCGCGGCGCAGACTATATAATATAGACAGGAAAAATACTTCCATGGAGGTATACTGCGATGCTGAATGTGGCAATGCTGAGCAAATGGCATGTGCACGCGGCGGGATACGCGCGCGAGCTGATGGCGATGGACGACGTGCGCGTAACCTGCGTCTGGGACGAGGAGCCCGAGCGCGGCGGCGCCTGGGCCAAGGAGCTGGGCGTGGCGTTCGAGCCCAATCTGGACGCGCTGCTGCGCCGGCCCGACGTGGACGCCGTGGCGGTGTGCACCCCGACCGCGATGCACCCCGAGGTGATGATAGCCGCCGCGCGCGCCGGCAAGCACATATTCACCGAAAAGGTGCTCGCGCTGACCGTCAAGGACTGCGACGCGATCGCCGCGGCGATCAACGAGGCCGGAGTCAAGTTCTGCATATCGTTCCCGCAGCGCTGCTGGGGCCGCAACAAGTACATAAAGACCATGATCGACACCGGCGCGCTGGGCCAGGTCACGGTGCTGCGCGTGCGCAACGCCCATGACGGCTCGCTGCGCGACTGGCTGCCCGACTACTGGTACGACCGCGAGCTGACCGGCGGCGGCGCGATGATGGATCTGGGCGCGCATCCGATGTACCTGGCCAGCTGGATGATGGGCCGGCCCAAGCGCATACAGTCGATGTTCAACTACATAACCAACCGCGCCGTCGAGGACAACTCGGTCAGCACGATCGAGTTTGCCAACGGTGCGATAGTCATATCCGAGACCAGCCTGGTCGCGCCTATGAACCCGAACATGTTCGAGGTGTACGGCACCCGCGGCGTAATCATCTGCCAGGATCAGCAGATCAAGGTGCGCCTGGAGGGCCAGGACGACTTCTTTACGCCCGAGCTGCCCGCAGACGACGTCGCGCCGATCCGCCAGTGGGTCGAGGGCATACTCTACGGCCGCGAGATACCGTTCGATCTCAAGGCCGCGCGCGACCTGACCGAGCTGATGGAGAACGCGTACATAGCCGACGCGACCGGGCATGAGGTCGCGTTCAAGTGAGCGCATGAGCGCATGCCGCCGGGCCTGATGTGATGCAGGCCCGGCGATTTTGGGTTGGCAAAGCGATCGGGGCGCGGTGGGGTGAACGGGATGGCCATGGCCATGGCTGGCCTTCGCGCAGGCCGATAACTGCCATGGCGGCAGCGGGTCGCAGCGTCGTCTGCGCACAAGTGTTACGCCTGTTTTGCATCAGGTGCATTGTTCGGCAACGAGATAATCCACAGACTAAAGCGCCGGGCCCGATTCATTGCAGGCCCGGCGGATGTGTTGTCGGCAAAGCGGCCAGCGCACAATGGGGCGGACTGGATTGCATAGTGGCGGTTGACTTTCACGAAGGCCGATACCCGCTGTAACTACGGCAGGTCGCAGTACCGTCTGCGCGTAAATCTCGCGTCTGCCTTGCATGAAGCGTGTTGTTTATCAGTTATGTATTTATCCATAATTTGAACCGCCGGGCCTGATTTATTGCAGGCCCGGCGGCATCATTCACCAGCAATATGCCAGACGCGCTGCACTTGCCCAGCGCAAACGCGTTCGACACAAATGCAACCCGCCTCAACCGTTCAAACAGCAGCAAGGCTTCCGTGAACGAGCTCCCACGCCCGCTCCCCATAGAACCCGAACCTCGGCACATCTCACGCCCGGCGCGCCACGTCAAACGAGAACACGGCGCACTTGTCGCGGCCCCAGGTATCGATCAGCGTCAGCCTCAGCCCGCACACCACCGCGTCCAGCTCGTGCACGCACAGCCGCTGATAGTTGCCGTCGACCTCGACCAGCGGCTCCAAACTGCCGTCGGGCAGTACGCCGTCGATGCGGTAGGCGCGCGTTATAGTGCGCGGCACGTAGCAGTCGGGCCAGTTGAGCGGGCGGTTGTGTATCATGTCGCGGTTGAGCCGGTGCATAGGCTCGGGCTCGGTCTCGCGGTTCAGGTCGCTGTCCAGCACCAGCCGCACCCGCCCCACGCGCGTCGGCGCGCCAAAGTCGTACTGCGCCCAGCCGCCGCGCTCGAACATGCAGCCGTTGTAGTCCGCGCCTATCGGCCGGTCCAGGCCGTTGCGCAGCGATTCGGGCCGCGTGCAGCTGGCCGCGTCCACGCCCTCGGGCGGTATCACACCGTCGCGCGCCACGCCCTGTGCGCTCAGGCGCGCGCTCAGCGTCAGCTCCGGCACCGCGCGCCGGTTGAACGGCAGGTAGCAGTCGTCCTCCATCAGCGTCTGCTTAAGCTCGGCAATCCTATGTTCATACACGCCGCGCGGGCTCAACCCGTCGCGCAGCGCTATCGCCGCGGCCGTGCCCAGCGCCTGGCCCAGCAGCGCGCAGGTGCCCATCACGCGCGTGGAGCTCATCGCGGTGTGCGTGACCGATATGTTGCGCCCCGCGAACATCAGGTTCGATATGTTGCGCGAGTACAGGCAGCGGTACGGTATGCCGTATGGCGACGGCGCGGGGTGGTATATCGTGGGCAGCTCGGGCGTCTTGAAGCCCAGCGGGTTGTGGTCGTCCATCGACCAGCCGCCGTAGGCTATCAGGTCGTCGAACCGGCCCTCGGCGCGCACGTCGTGCTGGGTCATTATGTAGTCGCCCACGTAGCGCCGGCTCTCGCGCTTGCCGGGCAGTATGCCCATCCAGTCCAGCCGCCAGTTGGCGTTGCGCTCGCGGTTCTCGGGGGCGTTCTTGACATAGTCCCAGATGCCGTATGCGGTCTTGAGCAGCTCGTCGCGCAGCGCTTCGGTGTCGCGTATCGAGTCGCCGTCGCCGCCCAGCTCCAGGTACCAGAAGTTCTCGCCCGGGTTGTCCATGTCGGGCACGCGGTGCGTCAGGTCCTCGCGCGTGAACTTGTACGCCCATTTGGGCGGTATGAACTCGCTCGGGCGCGACTCCTCGCGCGCCTGCAGCATGCAGCTCATGCCCATAGTGCGGCGGTCGGCGACCTCGGGCGCTATGTCCTCGCCGAACTCGGCGCGCGCCTCGCGCCCCACCCGGAACTCCGCCCCGGTCAGCGGCGCCAGCACGCTGTCGCCCGAGCAGTCCGCGAATATCCGGGCCCTTACCTCGTGGAACGTCTGCGTCGTCAGCTGCCAGCCGCGCACGCTGCGCACCGCGTCGCCGTCCATCTCGCAGTCCAGGCACGAGCAGTTCATAAGCAGCTCTATGTTGGGCTCGTTGCGCGCCAGCTCGTACATCACGCCGTCCCAGATAGAGTAGTTGCGATCCGGGTTGCGGTACATGTTCTCGAGCTTGAGCTCCTCGAGCAATCCGGTCTCCAGGTTGTTCAGGCCGTGCGCGCCGCAGACCCACATGCGTATCTCGCTGGACGCGTTGCCGCCCAGCATCGGGCGCTCCTGCATCAGCGCCACGCGCGCGCCGTGCCGCGCCGCCGCGACCGCCGCGCACAGCCCCGCCAGGCCTCCGCCGACCACGCACAGGTCGATCTCGTGGCGCAGCGTGTCAAATCCGGCATTGGTCATCATGTATATGCACTCCTTGCCGCTCTCATTTGCACACATTATAGCATCGCGGCCTGCGCATCGCAAGCCGCTCATAAAATATTATAAATCTTGATAATATTCGAACATGGTCGCGTCGAGCGCCTTTATCTCGAGCGTGCGCCGGGTCACCGCGCCGAAGTTGTACTCCATCATGCAGCGCGCCAGCCGCTCGCCGTCCATAAGCACCACGTGCCGCGCGCGCGCATACTCCTCGGCCTGCCGGGTGAAGCGCGACGTGGTCACGAACAGCCCCTTGCCGCTGCGCCCGGCTATCGCGCCCACGAACGCCTGCACCTCCGGCCGGCCCACAATGTGCTCCGGCCCCCAGCGCTTGGCCTGCACGTATATCAGGTCAAAGCCCAGCCTGTCCTGCATTATTATGCCGTCTATGCCCTCGTCGCCGCTGGCAGCGGTCAGCGTCGCGGCGTTTTCGATGCCGTAGCCCATGCGCGCCATCAGGTCCAGCACAAACCGCTCGAACGCCATCGGCGTCAGGCGCATCACCTCGGCCAGCAGGTCGTCTATCAGCGTGCGGTTTATGCGCTCCAGCGCGGTTTCGAGCGCGTCGTCGGGGGTGGAGTCGTCGTCTGCGGCGTGCTGTGCGGGCGCGCTCGCATCTTCGCCGGGCTGTGCCGCGTCCGCACCCGGCGTCGCCGGCCGCAGGAACTGCCTGAACGAATCGTACTGCATCAGGAACACCTCATCGATAATCGGCGGATCCCGACGAATGACGTTCATGCCTTCATTTGTTATCATGTACATGCCACGCGCCACGTTTTCGGCCAACCCCGCCTTCTTGAGATACATGCACGCCCAACCTACCCTGTTGCTGAACCGCGACTGAGAACAATGCGGCAACAACTCGTCTATATCGCATTGTGGCAAGTCGAGCGCCCTGGCAACGTATTCCCGTGCCTCTTTGGCCGTATGCGCAGCGCCATCCGACAACAGCGTCAGTACGGGCTTTGTCATATAGGTAAATTTCGGAACCGCCATGCCAATCCCCCCACAAATCCCGCGCCGCTACTCCCCATCGGCCGCGGCCGGCCGCACAGCGTCGGTCGCGGGGCGCTTGGGCAGCGTGCCTATGAACGCCGTGCCCGCGCCGCCGGTCTCCAGCGCCACGTCGCCGCCGTTGTCGCGCATTATCTGCCGCACTATCGCCAGGCCCATGCCGGTGCCGGTCGACTTGGTCGTAAAGCCGGTCTGGAATATCAGGTCGCGGTGCTCCGGCCGCACCGCCGGGCCGTTGTTGAACACCCTGAAGCCGTAGCTGTGCAGGTTCTCGGTCAGCTCGACCTCTATGCGCGGATTTGCCACGCCGCTGAGCGCGTCTATCGCGTTGTCCAGCAGGTTGCCCAGCACCCGGCACATCTCCCAGCTCTCCATGGGCAGGTCGGCGTAGGGCGAGCTTATCTTGAGCTGCAGCTCTATGCCGTTGTTGCGCGCGTCGCTGGTCTTGGCCATAAGCAGCGCGTTTATCGCCGGCGACGATGTCTTCATCACGCTGGACACCTGCAGTATGTCGTCGAACGTGCGCTCTATGTAGTCCATCGCCTCGCCGTACTCGCCCAGCTCCATCAGGCTGTACACCACCTGCAGGTGGTTCATGAAGTCGTGCCGCTGGCCGCGCAGCGTCACGTTAAGCTCCTCCATCTGGCGCATCGCCTCGCGCAGCATGTCCAGCTGCGTCGTCGCGCGCCGCGCCATCAGCGCCTCGCGTATGTCCACCGCCGCGCCCCACGCCACCACGCAGGCCGCTATCGCGATTATCCCCTTTACATAATAGCTCTCGATCACGTAGCTGTCGCCAAACAGCACCGCCAGCGCTATGCCAACCACCAGCAGTATCTGCGCCGCGTTTATAACTATCGACAGCCGCGCGACCTTCTGTATCACTATCCGCTCGCGTATCCTTGCCATATGTCCCTCCCGTCATATCAGCAATTGTAATCGCTTTTTTGTGCGAAATCAATATCTGCGCTCAGATTTTGCCGGCAATTCACATTTCACCACCGTGCAAAAAAAGCAAGTCAATCGAGAAAAATTTATTGATTATGTCAGCGTTAAGTGCTATAATATGGACAAATGAACAAAGCGCACCCAAGGCGCGCGATATGGAGGGACGAGCATGATAGACGTGAGCAGCCTGCGCACCGGCTGGAACCTGGGCAACACATTCGACGCGACCGGCGGCGAGACCGGCTGGGGCAATCCGCGCACGACCCGCGAGATGATAGGGTTCATAGCGAAGGCGGGCTTTGACATACTGCGCATACCGGTGACCTGGGACGAGAACATAGGCGTGGCGCCGGCGTACCGCGTGAACGCGAACTTCCTGGCGCGGGTGCGCGAGGTGGCTCAGTGGGGCCTGGACGCGGGCATGTGCGTGATAGTGAACACGCACCACGAGTGCGGCTGGCTGAGCCCCGCGCCCGAGGGACTGGCTGCCGCCGAGCCGCGCTTTGTCGCGCTGTGGCGGCAGATAGCCGAATACATGGGCGACATGGACGAACGGCTGCTGTTTGAGGGCATGAACGAGCCGCGCGTGCCGGGCGCGCCCGACGAGTGGACCGGCGGCGACGCCCCGACCCGGCGCGGCATAAACACGCTCAACCGCGCGTTTGTCGAGACAGTGCGCGCGACCGGCGGCATCAACGCCGAGCGCGGGCTGCTGATAACCACCTGCGGCGCGCAGATAACCGAAGCCGGGCTGGACAGCCTGATAGTGCCCGACGACCCGAACCTGATACTGTCGCTGCACGCGTACTGCCCGCCCGAGTACGCGTTCGCGCACGACCCCGCGCACAACCTGTGCCGCTTTGACGCGGGCGTCGAGGCCGGCATAGAGCGCGCATTCGGGATACTGCGCGCGCACGCGCTGCCGCTGGGCCTGCCGATAATGCTGACCGAATACGGCGCGGAGAGCAAGCCACTGCCCGACGGCGCGCGCAACGACGCCGACAACGCCCAGTGGGCCGGCGCGTTCCTGAGCCGGGCGCGCGCGCTGGGCATACCGTGCGTGTGGTGGGACAACGGCTATTACGACCGCGGCGACGAGCACTTCGCGCTGCTTAATCGCACTGCGCTCAAGTGGTATCTGCCCAAGACCGTACAGGCGATACTCGATACCGCTCGCGCCTGATATATCATAAATACAACAACTGGCCACCCGCCGTCGTATCACAGCGGATGGCCAGTTTTGCTCATATATACTCATACATGGACGGTCAACGGATGGCTCCATACCGGCGCAATCGCCCGTACATCAGCCCGCGCGCCATGTACTGCCCGTCATCAGCCCGCGTACAGCGTATCGTCGCGCTCGACCAGGTCGATTATCTGCGGCCGCTCGTCGGGGTTGCTGTTGGGCTGGTGCAGCGTGAACTTGAGCTGACCGTCGTGCGTGCGGAATATCATGCCGTGGCCGCCGTCGCGCTCGAACAGCAGCCGCGGGTCATGCCGCCATGCGCCCAGCAGCCTGCCGTCCTCGGAATACGATATCGCCTCGCAGTAGCCCTGCGCCGCGCTGCTCGACCAGATCATAAGCAGCCTGCCGCCCTGCGTGCGGTACATGAACGGCCCGTCGGTCACGTAGTTGTCCGCGCCCTTGAGCGCCCACGCCGGCTCGGACGCCCGGAACAGCACCACCGGCTCGCCCACCGCGCGCCTTAAGTCGTCCGACAGCCTGAGCGCGCACATCTCGCCGTCGCGCACCTGCAGCCACTCGTGGCAGAACACCATGTACGGTATGCCGTCCTCAATGTACAGCGTGCCGTCCAGGCACTCCCAGTCGCGCGGCGTGACCGGGCCGTCGCTGTGCGGCGTGAACGGGCCCTCGGGCGCGTCGGCCGCGAGTATCTGCGTGCCGCGGCACACGCCGTCCTTCTTGAAGCTGGCCAGCATATAGTACCGGCCGTTGTACTTATGCACCTCGGGCGCCCAGAAGTTCTCGTCGGCCCAGAAGTCCGCCGGGCGCGTGAACGCCTCGCGCGGCGCGCTCCACGTGACCAGGTCGTCGCTCACGTACACGTCCAGCCCGGTGCACTTGCCGCCCCACGCCTCGCGCCCGCGCGTGCCGTACATGTAGTACCGGCCATTGTCGGGCAGTATGAACGGATCCCTTATGTTTATGTCGCTGAGTTTCACCTTGCACGACCTCCTATCGGCCCGCTGTATCGGGCCGGCATTAGACTGATTGTACACGGCCGGTTAATGTGCGTCAAGGCGCATACCGGCCGCGGCACCGGACGCGTCGGCGCAGCCTGGCCGCTCCATCGGACGCCCGGACGCCCCGAGCCGCCCGCGCGGCGCCAGGCCGGTATCGCCGCACTGGGCGCACGCCGACACCGAGTGCGCCGTCATAGCGCACGCCCGCTGCAAGCCCCGCGCCTCCAAAAAGCGCGCGAAGCCCGGCCGCACGGCATAGCCGCCCGCCGGGCCCCGCTCCTCGCGCCGCCGCGCACATGCGCGCCGCGCCTTACTTAACGCACTCCACGCCCCTGTCCAGCGCCTGGCGATTGATGGGCATCAGGTGCGCCTTCTTCTCGCCGAGCTTGTGGCGCATCGCGTCCTCTATCGACTCGAGCGCTATGTGGCCCGCCGCGCGGCAGTACGCGCCCAGCATGACCATGTTGGCCACGCGCGCGTTGCCCAGTTCGGTCGCGATGTCGTTGCACGGCACCTCGACGACCGTTATGTCGGTGCGGGTGGGCTTCTGGTCGATCAGCGAAGTGTTGTACAGCAGCACCCCGCCGGGCTTTACGGCCTTCTCAAAGCTGATCAGCGAAGGCTTGTTCATGATTATCGCCACATCGGGCTCGGTCACGACCGGCGAGCCGACCGGCTCGTCGCCCACGACCACCGAACAGTTGGCCGTGCCGCCGCGCATCTCGGGGCCGTAGGACGGCAGCCAGCTCACGAACTTGCCCTCGTCCATGGCGCCCTGCGCTATCAGCTGCCCCATCAGCAGCACGCCCTGGCCGCCGAATCCGGCTATCATTATACGCTGTTCCACCGCTTACACC
>CAWVGT010000237.1:0-25619 GCA_963928645.1 Candidatus Fimadaptatus sp. | reverse complement strand
GCAATCGGATTGCATAACAAAGCATTAACCCTCAAATGCCAGCTCACCAGCGATACAAGTGCGGCGGGCTATGACATGAGCCATCGCGCGCCGCGCTCAGTTTGATTGGACATCCTGCGCGGGACAGCAGGGCATGGCTGCAGTGGAGTCCCTGGGTGGTTGGCATGCCAATACTTGACTGTATGGCGATACCGAAAACGCACCTTGCACGCAAATACGCAAACGGATTTTGCCGCAAAGCATTAACACACAAAGACTGGCTCACCAGAGATACAAGCGCAGCGCGCCATGACATGAGCCACCGCGCGCCGCGCTCAGTTTGATTGGACATCCTGCGCGGGACAGCAGAGCATGGCTGCTGTGGAGTACCTGGGTGATTGGCATGCAAATACTTGGCAGTATGGCGCCTCCTGAAATGCAGCTTGCACGCAAATATCCAACCGGATTGCGCCACAGCGCATTAACCCGCAAAACCCAGTTCATCATAGCTACAAGCGCGGCCCGCAATGGCATGAGCCACAGCGCGCCGCGCAGATCAATATATCAAGACATCACAACACCGCACTAAATAGCAAGTACCACCCGTGCGACATCAACTCAATTCAACAATCGCGTACCCATCCACGCAGGGCAGCGTTACGCGCGCGCCGCATTCGGTGCGCTCCACGCTCAGCTCCGTGCCCTCGGGCACCAGCCGCGCGCGCGTGAACTGGCGCGGTATGTTCAGCGTCAGCGTCACTCCGTGCACCGGCGTGCGCTCCTCGATTATGTCTATCGTGGCCGACTTGCGCACCGGCACGTACGAGAGCACATGCGCGCAGGTGCGCTGCCTTTCGGGCTGATCCAGCAGCGACACGCGCAGCGTGGACGGCCCGTCGTGCCTGACAAGCGGCCGGGGCAGCAGCGCGTCTAGCGCGTTGGCGATCAGCTGCTTTACCCAGCGCGGCGCGTTCGCGCGGTACTGGCCGAACATGGGATGCGCAAACAGCATGCCCGCGTCGGTCGCAACCGCGCAGGGATAGGCCGGGCCGTGCGCCGACGGGGTGTACTGGTGCGAGCAGAACATGTCGCGCTGCCGCGGGAAGTACGGCGCGCGCGCGGTCAGCGCTGCCCGGGCGCCGCGCGGCTCGATGCGCGCGCCGGGCATGTATATCGCGTATTCCGCGTCGGGCTCCAGCCCCCTGGCCAGCGCGCCCTCGGGCACTATGAAGTCGGGGTACGCCTCGTTGCGGCCCAGGTAGCGCGCGCCCAGGCAGGCCGCGTAATCGCCGCTCTCGGTCAGCCCGCCCCGGTCGCAGGCCAGCACCTTGCCGCCCGCGGCGATGAACGCGTCCAGCTTACGCACGAATTCGGCGTCGCATGCGAAGTCGTCGGGCAGTATGACCAGCCGGTAGCCGTCCAGCGGCATAGTGCGGTCGAGTATGTCGAACTGCACCGCCAGCTCCTCCAGCAGCTGGGTCGCGCCCAGCACGCTGTCGGGCATGCGCTGTTCAAACAGCGGATCCTCGGGCGTCATCAGCGCGACCTCGCTGAGCGCCACCGACGGGCGCGCCCACTGTTCGCGCGCGCTGAACGGGCCGTATACGCTGCCTATCAGCCGGTACGTGGCCGGGTTGAGCCGGCCGCACGGCTCGAGCTGGTCGCCGATTGAGCACGCAAAGCCCATCGACAGCATCCTGAACGCCTCGAACTCGAGCGCGGCCCGGTTCTTGAGCGAGTGGAAGTCGCCCCAACTGGTGTGGAACTTGCCGGTCATGCCCATGCAGTCCTTGCCCAGCTTGCGCGCGTAGCGCGCCGTGACCGGGAAGTGCAGATAGCCCCAGCCGCCGCTGGGCAGGCTCTCCAGCTCGAAGTGGGTATATGCGTCCGCGGAGTCGCGCGTGCACGGGCCCACGTGGCCGGCGTTGTAGAATATCGTGCAGTCGGGGTTGTAGCTGCGCACCAGAGCGCTCATGCGCTGCTTGAACCGGTCGATCGAGCGCTTGGCGAAGCTGCGCAGCGCCGTCTCGTCGGTCGAGTCCACGCCCTCGCGCTTCATCAGCGCCCGGCACGCGGCGCAGGCGCACGGGCGTATGCCCACTATGTCGAAGAACAGCCCGTCCAGCTCGTCGCCCAACAGCTCGATGACCTCCTCGGTTTGCGCGGCCAGGAAGTCGTAGTAGCCGGTATTCACGCACAGCGACTGGTAAAAGCCCGGCGCGTCGAACGGGCCGCCCTCGTGCGAGCCGTCGCGCCTGCGTATCAGCCACTCGGGATGGGTCGTGGCGCTCTGGTAATCCCACTGCACGGTTATGTACACCGGAGCCTTTATGCCCTGGCGGTGCAGCGCGCGCACCTGCTTGACGAGTAGATCGCGCTGCCTGAGGTTGGGGTGCACGCGCTCGGGGAAGCGCTTTGAGTCGTAGTACAGCCAGCCGTGATGGCAGCGCGCAAACACCGTGACGGATGATACCGACGCGGCTTTGGCGGTGCGGGCAAATTCCTCGGGGTCGAACTGCGCGGCGACGTCGCCTATGTGTTCGGATGTGTGGAAGTCCAGGTGTATCTGGCGCGGCGAAAGCTCGGTCATGTGCCCACCTCCGTTAGGGTTTTGTCAATGGCATCAGTATACAATGCGGCCGGCGCGCTGTAAATGGATTTATGCGCGCGCGCATGTGTTTTTGAGGCGCGCGGGCGCGAATGCGGCTAAAAATGGGCGCGCGGTATATATTTACAATTGCCGGCGGCGGTGGTAGCATTGCAGAAGCGCGCCGGACAGGCGCGAGCACTACTTGCGGAGGTGGCCGAATATGGCTCTGCTCACTCAAAAGGACAGGATGTACCGCACGCCCGAGGATATCTGCGCGCATGTGGGCGACGAATACGCCGCGTATCAGGGCGCGATAGTGCCCCCAATATATCAAAACTCGCTGTTCGTTCAGCCCACCGAGACCAACGGCATCGCCCCGGGCGGGCATGGCTATACGCGCGTAAGCAACCCCACCACGGACATAGCCGAGCGCAAGATAGCCGCGCTGGAGCGCGCCGATGGCGCGCTGTGCTTCTCGTCGGGCATGGGCGCGATGAGCAGCGCGATAATGCACTGTGTGCGCGCGGGCAGCCACGTGGTGCTGGTGGACACCGCGTACGGCTGCACGGTGGACTTCGTGTGCAACTACCTGGGCAGCAAGTTCGGCGTGGAGTCGACGCTGGTAAAGGGCGATTCGGTGGACGAGATACGCGCGGCGCTGCGGCCCAACACGGCACTGATATACCTGGAGAGCCCGTCCAGCCTGGTGTTCCGCATGCAGGATCTGGAGGCGATAGCCGAGCTGGCGCGCGCGCGCGGCATAATGACCGCGATAGACAACACATATGCCACGCCGCTGCACCAGCAGCCGCTGAGCCACGGCATAGACATAGTGTGCCACACCGCGTCCAAGTACCTGGGCGGGCACAGCGACATAGTGGCCGGCGCGCTAGCGGCGCGGCGCGAGATCATCGAGCAGATACAGTCGCGCGAGCGCGCGCTGCTGGGCAGCAACATGGATCCGCATCAGGCGTGGCTGCTGATACGCGGGCTGCGCACGCTGCCGGTGCGCCTCAAGCAGCACGGCGAGAACGCGCGCAAGGTGGCCGCGTTCCTGGAGGGCCACGCCAAGGTCGCCAAGGTCTACTATCCCGGCTCGGCGACTTACGACCAGCCCGAGCTGTTCAAGAAGTACATGTCCGGCATGAACGGGCTGATGAGCTTCGAGCCGCGCGGCAGCGTGGAGCAGGGCCGCAAGCTGATAGGCGCGCTGCACTACTTCCAGCACGGCTGCAGCTGGGGCGGCTTTGAGAGCCTGTGCACCCACGTGGGCGGCGACGGCGTGACCCGGCCCAAGAACCTGATACGCATACACGTGGGCCTGGAGAGCGTGGACACGCTGATCGCCGACCTGGATCAGGCGCTCAATTCGACGATCGACTGACCGCGTGAGCGCGCCGGACGAGGGCAGGAGCCGCGCCCCGGCAGCTGGCCGGGGCGCGCGCTCTGCCGGGCGCGGCCGCGTGCTGGCGGGGCGCGCCTCCCGGCTGTGCGCATGTCGCGGTTGGTTTCGCGCCCCGGCGGGGTTTGTGCTGCGGCGGCGCTTGCGTACCGGTGGCGTTTGCGTACCGGTGGCTTTTGCATCACGGTAGCGCTGGCGGCCCGGCGGATATTGCGTACTGTCGGCGCTAGTGACCCGGCGACATTTGCATCCCGGCGGCGCTTGCATCCTTGTGGCGGTTACGCACCTGAAACGCGCATGCCCTGGTCCCGCTTTGAAGCGCCACGGCGGCTTTATGCCGTGTGAATTGGACATACCTTCCAAATTGCGATCCGGATAACCCACATGACTGCCCGAATTGGTAAAAGCTAATGGCAATCCCTTGACAAAACCGGGCGCGCCATATACAATGTTAATCGCGCTAAACTTCAGCGCTGACCACCCGAGGCCCAGGTGCCGGAGGTTGAGACTACACGGACGGTCGGGTCAAATGCCGAAAACCCGTCGAAGAGACGGGGGACATTATTGTCCTATTGAACCGGGCGTGGTTCTGCCATGCCGTTTTATGAGTTGGTGCCTGCGCGCATGCGCGGCTTGCTTGTGAAAGAGGTCAATAAGAGTACGGATTTGCTCTGACCTAATTGCGCCCGCGCGCGGCCGGGGAGCCGGAGCGCGCGTGCGCCAGGCGTGCCGCGATGCGGCACGCCTGTTTTGCATCCGGCGCGCTGAATGCGCTTGGAAATATACCTTGGGTGAGGGATAGCATCGATGAAAAAGACACTGGCCACAATTGTGCTGATTGCGCTGGCGCTGAGCATGGCGGGCGCGTGCCTGGCCGACGAGAGCGCGGCCGAGGTGCCGGCCGAGCTGCAGGCGATGTACGACGGCTTCATCGCCGCCGCCGACGAGCAGTTCGCCTACGACATAGCCTATGAGCTGACGACCAATCCGGATTACATGACCAGCGACCTGGGCGGGCGCAACTCGGGCAGTGACGCCGAGCACGCCGCGGCTGAGTACCTGGAGGGCGTGATGACCGAGATAGGCCTTGCCGACGTGCAGCGCGAGGCCGCCGAGTGCGACCTGTGGAGCATGGACGGCGCCAGCCTGAGCGTGGGCGAGGAGAGCTATCAGGTGTACTCCTACGCCAGCGCCGCCACGCCCGCCGAGGGCATTACCGCCGAGGTCGTGTACCTGGGCGACGGCACGATGTGGGACTACGAGGGCGTCGACGTCGAGGGCAAGATAGTGCTGATAGACATCGACCAGCGCGCCAACTGGTGGATAACCTACCCGATGCTGGAGGCCGAACACCAGGGCGCGGCCGCGATAATGGCCGCCAATGTGGGCGGGTTTGCCCAGATAGCCGACGACGCGCTCAACGCGCAGGACATCTGCGCGCCGGTGAGCATACCCTGCGTGAGCATAGGCCTGGCCGATTCGCAGGCTATACAGGCGCAGCTTGAGGACGGCCCCGTGACCGCGACGCTGACCGTCAACAACCGCGTCGAGATAGACGCCGGCACGACCTACAACGTCACCGGCCGCATCAAGGGCGAGAGCAGCGATTACCAGATAATCGTGGGCGCGCACTACGACATGCACTTCTACGGCTTCCAGGACGACAACTGCGCGGTGGGCCTGGTGCTGGCGATGGCCAAGGCGATGGTAGACTCGGGCTATACCCCCAAGAACGACATAGTGTTCTGCCTGCACGGCGCCGAGGAGTGGGGCTCGTCGAACACCCAGTACGACTGGACCGTGGGCGCGTGGGAGATGATAAACAACCTGCACCCCGAGTGGGTCGGCACGACGCTGGCGTTCATAAACTTCGAGCTGCCGGCGTATGAGTTCGGCACGTACACCACGACGTATTCCGCGCCCGAGCTGTACTCGCTTTTGAGCTACTACACCAACGAATACGCGCTGTCGCCCGAGCCGGTGGACTGCTTCGAGGACGGCGTGCTGACCGAGGGCTATCAGACATATACCTATTCGGACGACTTCTCGTACTACGCGGCGGGCGTGCCCACGTTCATAAACGGCTTCCTGCTGCAGAGCGACATGGAGACGGTGTTCCCGTTCTACATAGACATCTACCACAGCCAGTACGACACGCCCGAGCTGTATGACGCGGACGTGATGGACTTCAACCTCAAGTACTACGGCGCGCTGGCGCTGTACATCGACCAGACCCCGGCGCTGTACCTGGACTTCACCGAGCAGTACGACCGCGTGATGGGCTGCATCGACGACGAGATAATGGCCGCGGCGGGCGCGGACGCGCAGGCGCTCAAGGACGCGTGCGAGGCGTATGGCGAGGTCGCGCAGGCGTTCACCGACTCGATAGTCGAGGTAAACGACGGCTACATGGCGGCGTGGCTCGCGGGCGACGCGGACGCGATGGCCGACTACTGGGCGCAGGGCCGCGAGCTGACCGGCCAGGGCCTGGAGGCGTTCGCCGCGGCGCAGCAGGCGCTGATGTCGCTGATGTACGAGCGCCCGATAGTGCCGCACGAGGCGCCGCAGGAGAACATAGCGCTGTGCCAGCAGGTCATCGACTGCCTGGCCGAGGGCGACGTGGTCACCGCGGCCGACGAGTACGCCTGGCAGATAAACAACGTGCTCGAGTGGTACTCGATGTACTTCTCGCCCGAGACGATAGACGTGCAGGACAGCATGTTCTGGGGCGAGGACAACCAGGACAACCTCTACTGGGGCACCGGCCGCACGTTCGTAAAGGCCGAGGTCGAGGACGCGACCCGCAGCCTGATGGCGCGCTATGAGGAGGTCGGCGGCGACTTCAGCGAGGAGATAGCGATCTACGAGGCCGCCATAGCGGCGCAGCAGCAGGTGCTGGTCGACTGCGTGGCCGCCGAGGTCGAGGGCATGGCCGGCCTGACCGAGCTGCTCAAGTGACGCAGCGCTGAGCGGTCGCTTCGCGGACAACTCAATATACACATATCGGGCTCCGGGCGCTTTGCGTTCGGGGCCCGCTTTGCGCCTTCGACTCGCGCCGCGTGTAACAATTTTCCCAAAACCCGCAATATGCCGCACAATGTCAACAAGCGCCTTGCGAAGCGCCGTTCAAACGTGATACAATGAGTGCCAGGAAAGTGCCGGGGCGAATGGAGGGTTCGTATGGATCTGAAGATATCCCAGATGCTGGACATGCAGCGGAGTCTGCAGGACGCCCATCGCGCCGACTGGGGCGGCGTCGGGCCGGAACGCGGCGCGCGTCAGCTGCTCTGGGCGCTGGGCGAGATGGGCGAGCTGATCGATATTATCAAAAAGAAGGGCGAAGCAGACATAATGGGCGACGAGCGCACCCGCGCCTGGTTCGTCGAGGAGTTCGCGGACGTGCTGATGTACATGAACGACCTGCTGCTGTGCTTTGACATAAGCGCGGACGAGCTCGCGCGCGCCTATGTGGGCAAGCACGAGTACAACATGCGCCGCGTCTACAGCGGCGTGACCCATCACGAGAAGGAGGACGGCGGTTCGATATGAGCTTGCAGCCGGAGCGCGCGGCGTTTATGCCGGTCACGGCGGCCGAGATGGCCGCGCGCGGTTGGGACGCGCCCGATTTTGTGTACGTGTCGGGCGACGCGTATGTCGATCACCCGTCGTTCGGGCCGGCGCTGATCTGCCGGGTGCTGGAGAGCGCGGGCTACCGCGTCGCGATGCTGAGCCAGCCCGACTGGCACGCCACGGCCGATTTCGAGCGGTTCGGCGCGCCGCGGCTGGGCTTTCTGGTCAGCGCCGGCAACATCGACTCGATGGTCAACCGCTATACGGTCGCCAAAAAGCCGCGCGACCGGGACAGCTACTCGCCGGGCGGGCGCGTCGGGCTGCGGCCCGACCGGGCGACGATCGTCTATTGCAACGTCATACGCCGGGCGTACGCGCACGTGCCGATAGTGATAGGCGGCGTCGAGGCGTCGCTGAGGCGGTTCGCGCATTACGACTACTGGGACGACCGCGTGCGCAACTCGATACTGGTCGACTCGGGCGCGGACATACTCAGCTACGGCATGGGCGAAAGGTGCATACTCGAGATCGCCCGCGCGCTGGAGGACGGCGCGCTTGAGCGCCGCGCGATACGCGGCACCTGCCGCATGCTGCGCGAGATACCGCAGGGCTATGTCGAACTGCCGGGCGTGGACGAGGTGCGCGCCGACAGGCGCGCGTATTGCGAGATGTACAACCTGAGCGCGCGCGAGCAGGACCCGGTGCGCGGCCGCGGCCTGGCGCAGCGCCACGGCGACAGATACCTGGTGGCGCACCCGCCGCAGCTGCCGCTGACCACGCGCGAGCTGGACGCGGTGTTCGCGCTGCCGTTCACGCGCCGCTGGCACCCGATGTACGACGATCTGGGCGGCGTGCCCGCGCTGGACGAGGTCAAGTTTTCGATAATGGCGACGCGGGGCTGCTTTGGCGCGTGCAGCTTCTGCGCGCTCACGTTCCATCAGGGGCGGATCGTCACCGCGCGCAGCCATGAGTCGGTGGTCGCCGAGGCGCGCCAGCTGACGCAGCTGCCCGACTTCAAGGGCTACATACACGATGTGGGCGGCCCCACGGCCAACTTCCGCCGGCCCGCGTGCCCCAAACAGCTCAAGCAGGGCGCCTGCCCGGACAGGCAGTGCATGTATCCCGACATCTGCGCGGCCGCACAGCCCGACCACGGCGAGTTCGTGCAGCTGTTGCGCAAGCTGCGCGCGCTGCCCGGCGTCAAGAAGGTGTTCATACGCTCGGGGCTGAGGTACGACTGGCTGCTCAAGGAAAAGGATCCGACGTTCTTTTGCGACCTGGTCGCGCACCACGTCAGCGGCCAGCTCAAGGTCGCGCCCGAGCACGTCAGCCCGCGGGTGCTGGCGATGATGGGCAAGCCCGGGCAGCAGGTGTTCGAGGAGTTTGCGCAGCGCTACGCCGAGCTCAACCGGCGCATGGGGCTCAAACAGTACCTTGTGTGCTACTTCATGAGCTCGCACCCGGGCAGCGAGTTGAGCGACGCGGTGCGGCTGGCCGAGTTCCTGCGCGACAGCGGGCTGCAGCCCGAGCAGGTGCAGGACTTCTACCCGACGCCCGGCACGCTCAGCACCGCGATGTACTACACCGGGCTGGATCCGCGCACGATGAAGCCGGTTTACGTGGCGCGCTCGCCGCACGAGAAGGCGATGCAGCGCGCGCTGATGCAGTACAAGGCGCCGCGCAACGCGCCGCTGGTGCGCCAGGCGCTCCGGCTCGCCGGGCGCGAGGAGCTGATAGGCTACGGCCCGAAGTGCCTGGTGCGGCCGGGCCCGGAGCGTGCGCCGGCCGACGCGAGCGCGGGCGTACGCGCGCCGCGGCGCGCAAAGGGCGCGGCGGACGCCCGGCGCGGCGCGGCCGCTGGCGACTCAAAGCGGCGCGGCGGGCCGGACCGGCCCGGTGCGCGCGGCGACCGATCAGGCCGGCGCGGCGACCGACCGAACCGGCGCGGCGACCGACCGGGCAGGCGGCACTGAACGACAAGACAACGCGCCGCATGTGCGCGCGCGATATATGGAGGATTGTATGGAACACATAGTCACGGTCAGGCTGCCCGACCGCGCGCTCAGGCTGCGCGCGGAGCACGGCGCGCGGCTCTACGACCTGCTGGCCGAAAGCGGCGTGCAGTTTGAAGCGCCGTGCGGCGGGCGCTGCTTCTGCGGCAAGTGCCGCGCGGTGATACTGGATGCGGACGGCGCGCCGATGCCGGGCGCGAGCGCGGCCGAGGCGGCGTTCTTCACCGCGGCCGAGCTCCGGGCGGGCTGGCGGCTGATATGCGCGCTGAACGTGGAGCGCGATCTGACGCTGGAGCTGGGCGAGCGCGGCGCGCAGATACTGGCGGGCGCGGCCGAGGTGGCCACGGTGTCGCCCGCGGTGCGCGCGCGCGCATTGGAGCTGCCAGCGCCCTCGCTGGCCGATCAGCGCAGCGACGCCGAGCGGCTGGGCGCGGCGCTGGACGTCAAGCTTACGCTTGAGCAGCTCAGGTGGCTGCCCAATGCGCTCAGGGAGAGCGGCTTTGCGCCCGAGGCGGTGTACATGGGTTCGCGGCTGCTGTACCTGGGCAAGCCCGGCGCGGGCATGTACGGCGTGGCCGTGGACATAGGCACGACCACGATGGTGGCCTATCTGATGGATCTGACCAGCGGCGCCATGGTCGACGTGGCCAGCGCGCTCAACCCGCAGCGCGTGCATGGCGGCGACGTGATATCGCGCAGCGACTACGCGTCGCAGTCCGAGGACAACCTGCGCCAGATGCAGGCGCTGGTCGTGGATCGACTGGACGGCATGATACTGGACATGGCATCGCGCGCGGGCGTGGATCCAGGGCGGATATTCCACATCGTCGCGGTGGGCAACACCACTATGATGCACCTGATGTGCGGGCTGACGACGCGCAACATAGCGGTGTCGCCGTTCATACCGGCGGTGACGCGGCCGCTGAACGTGCCGGCGCGCGAGCTGGGCTTCAGCCTGGAGCACGCGATAGTGACGGCGGGGCCGTGCGTCGCGGGCTATGTGGGCGCGGACACGGTGGCGTGCGTGCTGGACTGCGACATGGATCGGGCGGACAGGCTGTGCCTGATGGTCGACATAGGCACCAACGGCGAGATCGCGCTGGGCGACCGCAACGGCATAGTGTGCTGCTCCACGGCGGCGGGCCCGGCGCTGGAGGGCGCGCACATCAAGCACGGCATGGGCGGCGTGACCGGCGCGATATCGCGCGTGCGGCTGCGCGGCGGCGTGGACGTGAGCGTGATAGGCGGCGGCGCGGCGCAGGGCATCTGCGGCTCGGGCCTGGTCGACGCGATAGCCGAGATGCTGGACATGGGCTACATCGACGAGATGGGCGGCATGGACGAGGACGAGCTGGGCGAGCTGGCCGCCGAGGACGAGGGCCGGCCCGCGCTCAGGCTGACCGACGGCATAGTGATAACCCAGCGCGACGTGCGCGAGGTGCAGCTGGCCAAGGCGGCGATCGCGGCCGGCATCAAGACGCTGATGGCCGAGCGCGGCTGCGACTATGGCGACATAGGCGCGCTGTACCTGGCGGGCGGCTTTGGCAACTACATCGACCGCGAGCGCGCATCGCGCATAGGGCTGCTGCCGCGCGAGCTGCTGGAGCGCATGCAGCCGGTGGGCAACGCGGCGGGCGCGGGCGCGCAGAAGATGCTGCTGGACGGCGCGCAGCTGGAGCGCGCCGACGCGATAGCGCGCTCGATGCGCTATCTGGAGCTGTCGGCGCGGCCGGAGTTCCAGGATCTGTTTGTGGACGGCATGTGCTTTGAGTGAGTCCGCGGCGGGCGACGCCCGAGCGCGGGGCGCGATGGCTGGCTGCGTAGGGCCAGCGGCTTGGGCGTGAATGGCTGAATGTGAAGCAAAGCGGGCCTAACGAGCTGCGGGGCAAGTTGTACCGGCCATATGCGCCGAGCGAGCGGCTTGGGCGTGAATAGCTGAATGCGATGCTTTGCGGGCCTAACGAGCTGCGGGGCAGGCCGCGCCGGCCGAATGCACCGAGCGAGCGGCTTGGGCGTGAATAGCTGAATGCGATACTTATCGGGCCTAACGAGCTGCGAGGCAGGCCGCGCCGGCCAGATGCACTGTACGAACAATTCGTATAAGGCATGTGGAACGCGCAGGCTGTGGAAAAATCACTTCGGCCGTATGCGCCGAGGGAGCGGTTTGCGCGCGAATTGCTGAACGTGAAAGCTTTGCGCCCCTCACGGGCTGCGTGGCAGGTCGCGCGGGCTGTATGTGCGCGGATCTGCCGTAGTCATTGCGGCGGTCGGGTTTGCCTTCGAAAGTCCACATTATATTTGGAGTACGGTCTGGCTTAAATCCCCTGCGGCTGTGGCTGCGGGGGACTTTTTGTCGCGGTTTTGTGCGCGTGGCGGGCCGTTGTCATGTGTGCGCCGGCGTGCAGCTCGCCAGTTAGGCCGTTTGGCGACGCGGAGCGCCGCGACCGCGCGTTTGCGCCGGCATTGCGGCGAACGACGCGCGCTTCAGCCCCGGGCCTTTATGCGCCGCGCGGCAGTTGCCCGACGGCGCTGTCAGACTCGCTGGCCGGCATGCGTGCCCCGATGGCTCGCCGCGCACCGGCCGCTTGTAACCACTACCGCGCGTCGCAGCGTTCGCAGCAAGTCAACTGCTGCGCCGGCGAAGTCGCTCCACACAGACGCGCGGCTTCGGCATGCGCAGGCAGCGTCGCAAATGCTGCCCGGGCCGCGGCCGCGCCAACGGATGTCCCGGTCAGCCCGCTGCCCGCGCGCCATACCTCGTTCTAACCCCTTCCAAACGGGCGCGCCATAGCCCTCAAACACGGCCGGCGTACAATAACACCCGTACAAAGTGAAAGGGGAGAACAAGATGAAGCGAATACTGAGCATACTCCTGGCGGTACTGATGGTGGCGTGCGCCGTGCCGGCGCTGGCCGACGGCGCGCAGGCGAGCGCGCCCAAGTACGTGTTCATGTTCATAGGCGACGGCATGGGCTCGCCGCAGATCAGCATGGCCGAGTACTACAAGGGCACCATCGAGAACCCGGACGCCGAGATCCCCACGCCCGCCGAGCTGTCGTTCTCGGGGTTTGAGACCGTGGGCCTGATGACCACCTATGACGCGACCTCGTTCTGTCCCGACTCGGCGTCGACCGCGACCTCCATGGCCTCGGGCAACAAGACGCTCTCGGGCGTGATAAACTACGATACCGACCTGGCCAACCCGTTCAAGCTGATAACCGAGTACGCCAAGGAGGCCGGCAGGAAGGTCGGCGTGTTGACCTCGGTGTCGCTTGACCACGCGACCCCGGCCGCGTACTACGCCAAGGTGCCCAGCCGCAGCCAGTACTATGACATAATGGTGCAGGGCGTGACCGGCACTACGCTCGACTTCCTGGGCGGCGGCGGCATGCTCGATCCCGACGGCGAGAAGTCCGAAAACCCGCAGGGCAACATAATCGAGCTGGCCGAGGCAAACGGCTTCACCTATGTCAACACCGTCGAGGATATCCAGGCGCTGAACGCCGACAGCGGCCGCGTGCTGGCGATAACCCCCGAGCTGGGCGGCTCCGCGGCGATGCAGTATGAGCTCGACCGCACCGAATCGCAGCTCAGCCTCGCCGACATGACCAGCGCCGCGATCAATGTGCTGGACAATGACGCCGGCTTCTTCCTGATGGTCGAGGGCGGCAAGATCGACTGGACCGGCCACGCCAACGACGCCGCGACCGAGATCAACGAGACGCTGGCCTTCTCCGACGCGGTGCAGGTCGCGATAGACTTCTACAACGCGCATCCCGACGAGACGCTGATAATAGTGACCGGCGACCACGAGACCGGCGGCCTGACGATAGGCTTTGCGACGACCGCCTACGATACCCACCTGCAGTACCTGGCCAGCCAGACGATGTCCTACGAGGCGTTCGACGGCGTGATCGCGACGCTGCGCGAAAACGGCGCGAGCTTTGACGAGGCGATGGCCGAGGTGACCAAGGCGTTCGGCCTGACGACCGAGGCCGACAATGAGCTGACGCTGACCGAGGACGAGCTCGCCCGCATACAGGCGGCCTACGAACTGAGCATGATACCCGCCGACGAGCGCGAGCTGACTGCCAACGACGAGCTGCTGTACGGCGGTTACGAGCCGCTGTCGATGACCTGCTGCCACATACTCAACAACAAGGCCGGCATAGCCTACACCTCCTATGCGCACACCGGCCTGCAGATACCGGTATACGCCCAGGGCGTGGGCGCGGACAGCTTCCAGGGCAGCTACGACAACACCGACATATTCACAAAGACCATGGCTATAATGGGCCTGAGTGCCGAATAAGCCGGCGCGGCGAGCGGGGCGGGGAGCGCGAAGCGGCGCGGCCCCGCCCTTTGATGTGATTTCAAGGAGGACATATGAGGAAGTTCGTGCTCAGGAACCGGCGCGACTGGATATACTGCGCGGTGATGCTGGCGGTATGCGCGGCGCTGTGCTTTCTGCCGGAATACACCTATACCGAATACGGCGCGATACCGCGCGCGCGCGTGCGCATACTCGAGGTCGACGACAGCCAGCTGATGCCGCTGGGCATAGTGTATTCGGGCGTGCAGTACTGCCGGGTAGAGATACTGACCGGCGAACACGCGGGCGAGAGCTGCAACGGCTCCAACTACATGAACAGCGCGCTGGACAAGGACAAGCTGTTCAAGGTCGGCGATGAGGCGCTGGCGATGATACAGGGCGACGCGGGCGCGCTCTCGGCGACGCTGATAGACCACTGGCGGCTGACCAGCGAGGGCTGGCTGTTCGGGCTGTTCGCGCTGCTGCTGGCGCTGTTCGGCGGGATTACCGGCTGTGGCGCGCTGATATCGCTGCTGGCGAGCGTGCTGGTGGTGTGGAAGGTGCTGGTGCCGGCGCTGCTGAGCGGCCTGGATCCGATCTGGACTTCGCTGGCGGTGGTGCTGGCGCTCACGGTGATGATAGACACGCTGGTGACCGGCTTTACGCGCAAGACGCTGGTGGCGCTGGTGGGGTCGCTGGCGGGCACGCTGGTGACCTGCGCGCTGTCGGTGGCGTTCGGCAACCTGCTCGGGCTGGACGGCGGCAGCATGAACTACGTGGTGCCGCTGCTGATGCAGAGCACGATCTCGATCGACATACGCGCGCTGTTCTTCTCGATGGCGTTCATAGCCAACTCGGGCGCGCTGATGGATCTGAGCATGGACATAGCCTCAGCCTGCGGCGAGATCTGCGTGCACAAGCCCGACATATCGCGCCGGGCGCTGGTAAAGAGCGGCTTTGCGGTGGGGCGCAACGTGATTGGCACTATGACCACGACGCTGATGCTGGCGTATTCGGGCAGCTATCTGACGCTGATGCTGTTCTTTGCGGGCCAGGGCACGCCGGTGATAGACATACTCAACCTCAAATACGTGGCGGGCGAGATACTGATAACGCTGGTGGGGTCGTTTGGCCTGGTCACGGTCGCGCCGTTTACCGCGCTGGCGGCGGGCGCGCTGTACCGGGGCGGGCGGCGTGGCTCAGTCGCGCCGGGGCAGGAGGCTGCCGTGACGCCTGACGCCAGTGGGGCGGTCAACCGATGATATTGGCGCGAATTAGTACAATTCGAGCGGACAGGGCGATGTGGCTTTGTCCGCTCGAGCTGCTTATGGGGCGATATATCGTTGATGGTTAGGCTCGATCTGCGGTCAGGTTAAGGCGCGCCGCCAGCTGCGCTCTGTTGGCTGCTGCGAAGCCAGGCTGTTTCAGGCGAGATGTTGATAGCGCCGGTAGGGTCGTTCGGCCTGGTCACGGTCGCGCCGTTTACCGCGCTGGCGGCGGGCGCGCTGTACCGGGGCGGGCGGCATGGCACAGTCGCGCTGGGCGGGAGGTGGGCGTGACGCCTGGCGCCAGTGGGGTGACCGAGCGCTGATATAGAAGCACATTAGTGAAGTTCGGGCGGACGGGGCGATGTAGCTCCGTCCGCTCGGGCTGTTGAAAATGTAAATCCAGCATTGACAGTCCATCCCGGTTGGCGAACGAGTCAACCGCGCGTTGCGAGGTGCTTGCAGATGCCGCTGAGCCTGCGGCATTGGATGCTCATGTGAAATGGAAGGGCCAGACCGGGAATCATAGAGTGCGGCGTCAGAGCCAGCACAATATGAGCGGGCAGGGCAATATCGCCCCGTCCGCTCAGTAAGTTGACAAAGCCCTGCCTGCCGGGCGGCGTGTTTTCGCTAAATGGCATTTTGAAATGATATTCGGGCGATGCCGCAAAACATGCCTGCCATAAGCGGGCATATCCCCGAAAATTTGCATGTCATATTGGCTGACGTTGCATATTTAAGTCAAGCAAGTAGTAAACGATGTGCTTTGCCAATGAACTGAGCGGGCAGGGCAATATCGCCCCGCCCGCTAGGTCGGTAAGCAAACGCTGTGACAGCCCGCCGTGAGGCTCGCGATGCGGAGGCTCTGGCACGCGGATCGCCCGGCCATATCGCACCCATTGCGCCAGGTGTCGATGCGTCCGGCGCGCAACGCCTGCCGCCGCCCGGCTCTTGGGACGGCCGGCGCGCTGACGTCATGCCAGCGGCCCGTCCGGCGCGCGAAGCATCCGCGGGCTGTGGGGTTCCGGGGCGTCAGGCGGCGAGCAGCCCGTCTATCTCGGCGCGCACGGCGTCCAGCGGGCCGAACAGGCTGTCGTCGCCCACGGCGGCGATCCATTCGGTCAGCGCGTTCAGCGCCTGCGCGCGTTGGCTGACGTCCAGCTGCACGTATATGTTGACTATGCGGCCCTCGTTTGCGGCCATGTTGTAGGCGATGCACGCGCACAGCAGGTCGATGGATTCATACCTGCCCAGCGCCAGGCGCGCGTACAGCTCGTCAAACAGCTCGCCCGAGGCCAGCATCAGCTTTGCGCGCGTGGCTATGCCGGTCTGCGGCGCGGCGACCATCAGCTCGTAAGTCGCTTCGTCGCATATCGTCGGATCGGTCTCGCCGTATTCGGCGACTATCTCCTCAAACGTCAGCCCCTGCTCGACATGGGCGCGCTCCAGGCGGTCGTAAGCATCCAGCGCATCGATGACTCCGCCCGCGCCGTCGCCCGAGGCCAGTATCAGATGCGCCACGGTCAGGTCGTCGGTGTAGGAGCGGGTCAGCGTTATCGCCAGCATGTCGCTGAACACGGCGTCGGGGCTGTCGCCGCCATTGAGCGCGAACGCGGTCGACGCGCGCGCGGCGGCGGTCGGCTCGGGCGCGGGCGCGGCTATGCCGAACAGGTCGCCGCGGCCGGTCGCGGCGCACCACTCGTTCAGCGCGGTGTCCGCCTCGATGCGCATTTCGACGTCCGGCGCGCTCAGCACTTCGGCTATGCGCCCGGAGTGCCGGGCCAGGTTGTACGCCAGGCAGGCGCACAGGGCGCTGCGCACGTCGTATTCGCCCAGCGCGAGCTGATCGTATATCGCGGGGAATAGCTCGCCTGAGGCGAACATCAGCTGCGCGCGCTCCGCCAGCCCGGTCTCCGGCGCGCCGGCTGCCAGCTCGTACAGCGCCCGGTTCGCGAGCTCGGGATATTGTTCGGCAAGCTGCTCGAACGTCAGCCCACCTTTGAGGTATGCGGTCTCGATCTGCCCGTACAGCTCGAGCGCGCTCAGCAGCGCGTCCACGGCGTCGCCCGCGGACAGTATCAGCATCGCGCCGGTCATGTCGTCGCCGCCGAAGTACGCCTGCATTATCGCAAGCGCGGCGTCGAGCAGGTCTGAATCGGCCGCGTCGCTCTGCTCATACCCGTCCATGCCCAGCCGCGCGTATACCTCGGGGAGCAGCTCGCCTGCGGCCAGCATCAGCTGCGCGCGCTCCGCCAGCTCGGGCTCAGCCGCGCTGACGACCAGGTCGTACATCGCCCGATTGGCCAGCTCGGGATACTGCTGGGCGAGCTGCTCGAACGCGAGGCCCTCGCCCAGGTATATGGCCTCGATCCGCCCGTACATGTTGAGCGCGTCCACCAGCGTGTCCACGCCGCTGCCCGCGGCCAGCAACTGCAGCGCATTGGTCGCATAGTCGCCTTCGTTGGCCGCCAGCGCTATCGTCAGCACGTTCTGGAGCATATTGGCGGCGGTGAGTCCCTCGTTGAGCGCCGCCGGGGTCGGTTGGGGTTGCGAGTCGGTCGCGGTGGGGGCGTCGTCAGAGGGGGTCGTGTCGGCTTCGGCGGCCAACGCCATCAGCGCGGGCGCGAATATCGTCAGCGCGAGCGCCAGCGCCAGTATCAACGCCCCCGCGCGCGGCGCGCTGCGGCTGTACAGTGCGGTCAATCTGCGTTTCATAGCGTATTTCCCTCCCGAAAATCCGGTCGTGAGCGGCGCGCGGCGCGTGGCTGCGGCCGCGAGTATGGTGTCGGCATAGCTGCGCCGGTTCAGCGCGCAGCAGGTCAGCGTCAGCTCGTCGCAGAGCTGTTCGCACTTGAGCGTGAGCTCGGCGGCGACGAGCGGCATAAGCGGGTTGAACCAGTTGAGCGCGCGCGCCAGCAGCGCAGCGTATTGTATCCATATATCGCGGTTGGCGCGGTGGCACTCCTCGTGGGCTATCATAGCGCGCAGTTCGCCGTCGGGCAGTTCGCGCTCGGGCAGCGCTATCACGGGCCGCAGCGCGCCCATCAGCAGCGGCTGCGATACCGCCCGGGATATCACTATGCGCGCCCGGGACAGTTCGCCCAGCGCAGCGTCCGCCGGGCGGTTCCAGCGCAGCACAGTGCGCCTGAACCGCCAGTGCCGCCACAGCGCCAGGCCGAGCGTCAGCGCCGCACCGGCGATGTACGCCAATGCGAAGATCAGCGTCCAGTCGGGCTGCCAGCCCGGTTCGGTAGCTGCGGCTGCGGCGGAGCGGGCAAGCGTCGATTGCGCGGCGGTCGAGGGCAGGCTCGCCCCGGCCGGTGTGCCGGCCAGCAGCGGCACGGCGTCCGCGAGTCGGCCGCGCAGCGCGCCCAGCGCCGGCTGCGCGCGCGGCACCAGCGCCATCAGCGCGCCCAGGTCGGGCCGGAGCGGGCATATGAACCCCGCCAGCACGATCAGCCACGCCCATCGCAGCGCGCGCGCCGGCAGCCGCCGCCTTTTGAGCAGGGCTGCGTCCAGCAGCATCAGGCTCAGCGCCGCCGCGCTCATCGCCGCCGAGTTGGTCACAAGCGTGACAAGCAGCGCGCGCATGATCAGCGTTCCTCGTCGCGCGCGGCGCAGGCGTCCTCCTGCTGCTGCACCCAGCGCATCAGCTCGTCGCGGTCGGCGCGGCTGAGGCGCTGGCCGCCCGTCAGCGCGCTCATCAGGCTGGATATCGAGCCGCCGTGCACGCGCCCCAGGAAGCTGTCAGTCTCAAAGCGCAGGTAGTCCTCCTGCGCGATGAGCGGGTAGTAGAGCCGTTCCTTGCCCGGCTTTTCGCTGCGCAGGAAGCCGCGCTCGCTCAGCCGCTGCAGCAGCGTGATCAGCGCCGGCGTCTTCCAGCCGCGCTCGTTGCCGAGCTGGGCCATTATATCCGAGGTGGTCACCGGGGGCTCGTTTGCCCAGATGCACTTCATTACCTCAAATTCCGCGTCGGGTAAGCGCTTCATAGATATGACCTCCTTGTACGATCGCACAGCTATATTATACATCTGTATAATATAGCTGTCAAGCATGGAAGAGCCGAATGGTCGACATAAATGCGAGAGCGCCGGGCTGCATGGGCGCTGACCCGGCTTGAGCATATTCGCAGAACGCGGGCGTCAGATGCGCAAATGCCTTAGCTTACAGCGGCGGCGGCGAGCGACGGGCGGACGGGGCGATATAATACGGCTGTCAAGCGTAGCCATGTCGAATAGTCGGTAGATATGCGGGAGTGCCACGCAGCTCTAGCGCTGACCTGGCTTGAGCATGTCCACGGAACGCGGGCGTCAGATGCGCAAATGCCTTAGCTTACAGCGGCGGCAGCGAGCGACGGGCAGATGGGTCAACGGGCGGCTATTGCGCAAAAGTCCGGAAACGCGCGCGTAAAGCGCGGGAGTTGGGAGCGCGGCGCGTGGCGTAGATGATCGCGTGACATGCGGCGAATGGCAGGTAGGGCTGCGCTTTGGGCTGCGCGTCGGACGGGATATCAGCGCGGCGCTCTCGGGAGGCGCGGGCGCAGGGCGCGCGGCGTGCCGCCGGAAAGCGCCGGCAATTGCGCGCGCATATGGGCGCCAGGCCCAAGCTTTGCCCGGCGGCCCCGGTCGACATACGCAAAGCGCCCCGAACTCGCAGCGCGCGAGCTCGGGGCGCAGTATGCCGCTGACCGGGATCGAACCGGTATGGATTGCTCCGAGGGATTTTAAGTCCCTTGTGTCTGCCAATTCCACCACAGCGGCGAGATATAACTCATACATTATATCACACTGCGCCGCGCAGCGCAACTGTAAATTTGCGCGCCCAAACAGGCCAAGTTTTGTCAATAAATTGCGGCGTTATGTCAGGATATTTGCGCGCGGTTATGCTATCATATGCTCATACAGGTGCAGTGCGCGCCGACCGCCGACGCATGCGCCGCGCCAAGTTGCGGCAGACTATTGTTGCGTTCGACGCGCGCCCACACGCAAGGCGCGCCCGCGCTGAGGCGCGGTTTTATCAGACTGGATACCTCATTTGAGAAAGGGAGGAAGATATATGCACACTCTGGCAATCATAGGCTTTGGCGGCATGGGCAGCTGGCATGCGCGCAACATAATCGAGCGCGTGCCCGAGCTCAAGGTCAAGGGCGCGTTCGACATACGCCCCGAGGCGCTGGACAAGGCGCGCGACATGGGCCTGAAGGCGTATCAGTCGCTGGACGAGCTGCTGGCCGATCCCGAGGTCGACCTGGTGACGATAGCCACGCCCAACAACTTCCACAAGCCCTTGGCGATACAGGCCATGCGCGCCGGCAAGAACGTGATCTCCGAAAAGCCGGTCACGCTCAACGCCGCCGAGCTCGAGGACATAATCGCCGTGCGCGACGAGACCGGCAAACTGTTCTCTGTGCACCAGAACCGGCGCTGGGACAAGGACTATAAGATAATTCAGCAGGTGCTGGCAAGCGGCGCGATAGGCACGCCGTACTTCATTGAATCGCGCGTGCAGGGCTCGCGCGGCTCGATGCACGGCTGGCGCGGCTACAAGGTCAACGGCGGTGGCATGCTGCTGGACTGGGGCGTGCACCTGCTCGACCAGCTGATGAACATGATAGACGCGCCGGTGGTGTCGGTCGACGCGCACCTGCTGAGCCTGTTCACGCCCGGCGTGGACGACAACATAAAGATACTGATACGCTTTGGAAACGGCGTGTCGGCGCTGATGGAGATGGCCACCAACTGCTTCATCAACCACCCGCGCTGGCACATCAGCGCCAGCGACGGCACCTGCGTGGTCGAGAACTGGAAGTGCGAGGGCCGCATAGTCAAGCTCAACACCGACAAGCAGATGGCCTGGGAGGACGACATTGTCTACACCGAGGCCGGCCCCACCCGCACTATGGCGCCGCGCCCCAAGCACACCACCCAGGAGCTGCCGCTGCCCGACGTGGAGACCGACTGGTCGGACTACTATCGCAACATACTCGACGTGCTGGATGGCCGCGCCGAGCTGATAGTCAAGCCCGAGCAGGCGCTGCGCGTGATGCGCGTGATAGACCTGATGTTCGCGTCCGAGGAGGCCAAGCACGGCCTGGCCTGCTGCATCTGACGCCGCAGCCGAATGCCGGAGATTCATATGGCAGCGCCGCCGCATGGAAGCAGCCATGCGGCGGCGCTCAGTATATTGGCAAAGTATGCCGCGCATGGTCGGTTTGCCCAAACGTGCAACAACAGTCAGCACACATGCAATGAAAGCGGAACGCCGCTTGTACCAGGCTGGTTTTGCAATATCGCCAATAGGTTGTTCAAGCTCTGCAGGTACAGCGCGCGATAGACCTGATGCTCGCGCCCAAGGAGGCCAAGCAAGGCCTGGCCCGCTGCATTCGAGCGCCGCAGCCGAATGCCGGATATTCATATGACAGCGCCGCCGCATGGAAGCAGCCCATGCGGCGGCGCTGTTGCGGGCTGTGGGCGGTGGCATCAGCTGCCGGCAAGGTAGCCGAGCTTGATGCTGCCGTTACTGCTGCAATATGCGCAGGTGGCTTCTCCGCTGCCCAGGCAGTCGGTGCACATCAGTATCATGCCGTTCATAATGCCGTAACCGCCGCCTTTGCACGTCGCGCATTTGCCGCCGCTGCCCGTGCCGTCGCAGAACGGGCAGCGGCGCGTGTAGTCCCCGGTAATGACGCCGTATCCGCGGCAGGAATCGCAGCTGTATTTGCCGGTGCCGCCGCAACCCAGGCAGGTCTTGCCGTAGGCATAGCCGGAACCGGCACAGTTGAGGCAGGCGTCTACGTAGCCAAGCCCGGCGCATTTTGCGCATATGTGGCTGTCATAATACGCCTGCAATGCTTCCAAAAGCGGCTGCGACGGATTGTCCAGCACGCGGCCGTTGAGTTCGCCGCGCTCCAGCGAGAAGCTGAAATAGCTGTCAAAGCGCACCAGCAGCGCAAAGTTCCCGGCATCGGAGCTGCCCTGAAACAGCCCCAACACGTCGCCGCTGCCATCGTCGGCCACGCCGGCGGTCCAGTTAGCGTCCGGGTATGCGTATTCCAGCGCGTCGCCTATCGGCACGTTGTTTACGCGCTTGCTCCTGAGCGACCAGACGTAATCGTCGGCTGTCCACTGATAGTCCGCGCCGGCCAGCGCGCCCGCACTAAACAGGCACAGCGCCAGACAGAGCAGCAAAGCCCTGCGCTTGCACATATATTGTCAACCTCGCTTACTGATTGTTGTATGGAGTTATTATATCATAAGACCATACAAATCTCAAGCAGCTGGTAGAAACACATGGCAGGGCGCACCGCAACCGGCGGAAACCGCGCGCCGCAACCGGCGGGCTGTATGCCGGCATGGCGCGCTGCGGCGGGCATTCGCATGCTCAGGCCGCTGACAAAGCCGGCGGCTGGACAGCCAGTTTTACTCGAAACAGTTTTTGCAATATCTCGTTGGCAATACTGCAAAACCAGTCTGGCGCAAGCGGCATTCCGTTAACCTGCATGTATTGCCGGCCGCTGCTGCGCATTCGGCCAAGCGGATCGTGTGAGGCATGCTTTGTCACTAAATTGGACATCCACATGCGCGGCATATTGACAAAGTATGCCGCGCACAGCCCAATTTGTAAATCACGCAAAGGCAGCCGGCAAAGTATGCAAAATAAAGTGGAGAGCCGCCTGCATCAAACTGGTTTTGCGACATTGATCGCGTGCTGATTCAAAAGCGGCTTGCATTACAGCAATCTGTTCAGCCGCCGGGTTTTGTCAACGCTCTGGCCATTCACATGCTGCGGGCTATATCGTCAATCGCGTCAAGCGCCGCGGCGATATCGGCCTGGCTGTTGAACGCGCCCACCGACACGCGCACCGCGCCCTGCTCGAGCGTGCCGTAGTGCTCGTGCGCCAGCGGCGCGCAGTGCAGCCCGGCGCGCACCGCTATGCAGCGCGCCTCGTCTGTGCTCAGCGTGCCCAGCGCGTCGGCCACGTCGGTCGAGGGCAGCGCGCCCAGGTTGAAGCTGACCACGCCCGCGCGCGCCGCGGCGGTCTGCGGGCCGAGCACGCGCACGCCCGGTATGCCGCTCAGGCCGCGCAGCAGCTGCTCGATGAGCGCGCGCTCGTGGGCGCGTATGCGCGCGCCCTCGCTGGCGACGAAGTCCAGTCCGGCGCTCAGGCCGGCGATGCCGGGCAGGTTGAGCGTGCCGCTCTCCATGCGCTCGGGCAGGTCGGCGGGCTGGTACACGCTCTGCGAGCTGGAGCCGGTGCCGCCCACGCGCAGCGGCTCCAGCTCCACGCCCTGGGCGATGAACAGCGCGCCGGTGCCCATCGGGCCGTACAGCCCCTTGTGCCCGGGCATGGCTATCAGGTCGCAGCCCAGCGCGGTCGCGTCTATGTCGAGCAGGCCCGCGGTCTGCGCCGCGTCCAGCACGAAGCGCGCGCCGGCCCGGCGGCACAGCGCGGCTATCTCGGCGACGGGCTGTATCGCGCCGGTCAGGTTGGAGGCGTGGGTGCACACCACCAGGTCGGCGCGCGGGGTCAGCGCGCGCTGGAACTGGGCCGGCGCGACCGTGCCGTCCGGGCCGGGCTGGAGTATCTCGAGCTCGATCTCGCCCGTGCGCTTAAGCGGCGCGAGCTGGCGCAGCACCGAGTTGTGCTCCAGCGCGGTCGTGACGACGCGCATGCCGGGCTTTATGCTGCCGCGGATCGCCATGTTGAGCGCGTCGGTGCAGTTTAAGCAGAATATTATATGCGTCGGGTCGGGCGCGCCTATCAGCCGCGCCAGTTTTTCGCGGCAGGCCCATACCTCCTGCGCCGCGCGCAGGCTGAGCCTGTGCGCCGAGCGGCCCGGGTTGGCGCCGTACAGCAGCATCGCCCGCGCCACGGCCTCTACGGTCGCGCACGGCTTGGGGAAGGTCGTCGCCGCATTGTCCAGATAGATCATCGCCATCACCTACAAGAATTAGTCCGGCACTCGCAGCGCGCCGTCACCATATACTATATTACCGTCGGCGCATAGAGATTCCGGCGGCCAGGGAGGATGCGTGTATGGATAACGCGTTTGCGATTGCCTCGTTCCGCTCGCGCCAGCAGGTCATGAACTTTGAAAACCAGCTCAGGCGCGCGGGCATACGCGGCGAGGTGGTGTCCACGCCGCGCGAGATAGCGGTGGGCTGCGGGCTGTCGGTGAAGTTTGATCTGGGTGACCTGGGGCGGGTAAAGGAGCTGTGCCGCGCTGCACCGCCGCAGAACATGATCGGCATATACCGCGCCGAGCGCGCCGGCGACGGCCGGTTCAATCTCAGATTTACGCCGGTGGCGGGCGCGCGCGGGTATTGACGGTTTACGCCGCGCCCGAATGGGTATATAATAGGCGTATAACATTGCGGAGGATAAATGCGGATGAATGCACAGGCGGTATTGAGCGTGTTGGGCGAGCTGGAGGAGCTGTATCCCCAGGCCGGCGCCGAGCTCAACTTCACCAATCCCTTTGAGACGGTCGTGGCCACGGTGCTGGCGGCGCAGTGCACCGACAAGCGCGTCAACATGGTCACGGCGCGGCTGTTTCCCAAATATCCCGATGCCCGGGCTATGGCGCAGCTCGAGCCCGAGCAGCTGGAGCCGATGATACAGGAGTGTGGGCTGTTCCACAACAAGGCGCGCAACATAGTGGAGTTGAGCCGGTTGTTGGTGCGCGAATACGGCGGGCGGGTGCCCGACACGCGCGAGGAGCTGATGCGGCTGCCGGGCGTGGGCCGCAAGACCGCAAACGTGGTGCTGGCCAACGCGTTTGGCAAGCCGGCGTTCGCGGTGGATACGCATGTGTTCCGCGTGTCCAACCGGATCGGGCTGGCGCACGCCGACAACGTCGAAAAGACCGAGCAGCAGCTGATGGAGGCCGTGCCGATGGAGCGCTGGAGCCATTCGCATCACCTGCTGATCTGGCATGGGCGTCGGTGCTGCACGGCGCGCAAGCCGGCGTGCGAGCGCTGCCCGATCGCGGAATGCGAGCACCGCGGCGAGTTCAAGTGACCAGGCCGCGCCGCCATGTGCGCGCGGCTGCGTCCGAAACGCGGCGCACTGCGCGCGGTCGGTAGGGCGGAATACCGGTGTATTATATAGAAGCGATCGACCAAAGGCCGACAAGCGCGGAAAAAAGTTCAAAAAAACCGAAAAAAGAGGCCAAAAAGGTATTGACAAACGATTGGAGGCGTGGTATTATATATGAGCTGCCAGCGAGCGGCGCACAAAGGGAGCAAGAGATGCTCGAGAGTGCATCGCGAGTTAAGCAGCGGCGATCCTTGAAAACGATACAGTATGAACCAGCGAAGTCCGAGAGGACAAAGTTGGGAAAGAAGCTAAAAACAGTCAGTTTTTTGAGAGAGCGAGAGTCCGACGTTTTAGCGAGCGTCGGGCGATTGAATTGAACATAAGAGTTTGATTCTGGCTCAGGACGAACGCTGGCGGCGTGCCTAACACATGCAAGTCGAGCGGGGACAT
>CAWVGT010000236.1:0-5597 GCA_963928645.1 Candidatus Fimadaptatus sp. | reverse complement strand
TCCATACGCGAACGCGCTCATCCACGGCCCGACGTTGCGCCCGCCCAACACGAACTTGTTGAGCGTATCGGCCTTGCTGCGCGAGTACACCGAAATGCCTGCCAAGAAAATGACGTATCCTATCAACCAGACGAGCTTATCCCACGGCATAGCTATCCCATCCTTCCATGCTACCTGCAATTGCGAGAATCAAGCCACCCTACTGTCGCGATCGCCGCGACGCTACGCACTGATTATACTACACATTGCCACATTTGTAAATGAGTTTTGCGCAATGCCACAAGTTTAACGCGAATCGGGCGCGAGTTTGGGCAGTATCGCGCGTGGGCACGTTATGCCTTTGGAAGATGTGGTTATATATGGCATGTGCGGCGCCGGCGGGAGGGGCTGAACGCGCGGTTCTGCCGTAACGTTGAGTACGTCTTGCCGAATGCGCGCTGAGCGCTCCGTGCGCGGCACACCTGGGCGCAGAGCGGCGGCGCGTGCGGGGGACATGTATGCGCGGCCTTGGCATGGGCTTGAGTGCTCCGGCGCTCAGGCGCGAAAACCTCATTGAGCGCGGCAGTGTCCGAGCGGCGAGCTGTAATGAAAGCATGGGCCATGAACACGCTGCCTTGTGATGAGTGGAAGTCCGTCTGTCCTCATGGGAGATGATCGACATGAGAGCGGCAGCGCAAGCATGAGCGATGATTGCGCCGTTCCGCGACGAGCGAAAGTCCGTATATCCTCATTGGAGATGATCGCCCTAAGCACGGCAGCGCCAAAGCATCGAGCAGCAATGCAAGCATGAGCCATGATTGCGCCGTTAAGCGACGAGCGAAAGTCCGCCTATCCTCATGTGGGCTGATCGCCCTGAGCGCGGCAGCGCCCAAGCATCGAGCGGCAGCGCAAGCATGAGCGATGATTGCGCCGTTCCGCGACGAGCGAAAGTCCGTCTATCCTCATGTGGGCTGATCACCCTGAGCGCGGTTTCGCCCGAGCGTCGAGCGGCAACGTAATCATGAGCCCTGAACGCGCCGTTCTACGATGAGTGTAGGCCATTTTATCCGCACACCCGGCAATCGCCCCGCGCGCGGCAATGCCCGGTTGTAGAGCAGCGAGGCCGGGTAGCAATCGCTGGAGGCATGTGCGCACCGCGCCGATCACGACAGCACACCCGCAAGCACACCGACGCGCAACGAAGCATGAAACGGCGGTACGAGCGCGGCAGCCAGCCCGAGCGCGGCGCGCTCCATCTCAGAGCCGAGCGCCGACCCAAGCCCGCCAACCCGCTCGTCAGCGCGTTGCGCGAACCACATGCCCGCAGCGCCCGCCGAAGCGGCAACGCCCATGCGCATTGACCTCGCGACCGCGCCCCGCAGCGCAACCTGGCGCGCTCCGCAGACAAAGCCCGCGCGGCCTGATACCGCGCGGGCAAGTGACCATTGCGAATCGCGCCGCGCCCCGGCGCCCGGGCCGCAGCCTCGCGCCTCAGCCCAGCTCGCCCATATCGGCGCTCAGCGCGCGGCAGTGCCACTCGGCTATGCGCTTTAGCGCCTCCCAGTCGGCGGCGCTGTGCGCGTCGTACACGCCCACTACCCGGAAGCCCGCGGCGCGCGCGGTCTGCGCGGCGTGCAGCGCGTCCTCGTATACCAGCGTTTCGGCCGGCTCCGCGCCCAGCCGCCGCGCCGCGGCCAGGTAGCACTCGGGATGCGCCTTGCCGCCCCACTCGTCCGAAAACGCCACGAACTCGAACATGTCCAGCCAGCCGAACCGCGTCAGCGCCGCGCGTATCAGCTCCGAATCGGTCGCCGACAGCACGCATATGCGCACGCCCCGCGCCCTCAGCCGCTCAAGCGCCGCCCGCGCGCCCGGCTTGGGCTGCACTATCTGCGCGTAGTGCCGGGTTATCTCGGCGTAGAGCTCGCGGCGTATCTGCTCCACGCTCAGCTGCGGCAGGCAGTTGGCGCGCATCCACTCCAGCGCGTCGTCCAGCACCAGCGGCGCTATCGCGTGGGCCAGGTCGGCGGGCGGTGTGCCGCCGTGCCGGCGCACCAGCTCGCGCGGCAGGTCGTCCCACAGGTACATCGAGTCCGCCAGCGTGCCGTCGAAGTCGAATATCGCCGCGCGCACTCCGGCGCTCACAGCGCCAGCGCGGCCTCTTCCTCGGCCGCCAGCACGTAGCCGCTGGGCAGCGGCGCGGGCCGCTCGCAGCGGGTCGTCATGGCGTACACCCGGCCGTCGCGGCAGCTGCGCCATATGCCGTGTATCGCCTCGAACGCGTGCAGGCCCAGCTGCGCCTCGGTGCGCGGCACGCGGCCCGCGTTCAGGCTCCACGCCAGCTCGGCCGGGCCTATGCCGCGCGAGTTGCTGGCAAAGCCGTGCGTGAACGGCATTTCGACGTAGTCATAGCCCTCGCCCTTGCGCGAGAGCAGCACGCGCGCGCCGTAGCTGTTGGGATCCTCGTACACTATCGAGCCCTCGGTGCCGAAGAACTCCAGCCGGGGCTTCTCGGCGTACGCGTCCGACGCGCACACCAGCGTGCCGTACGCGCCGCACTCGAACTCAAGCGCCGCGCTGAGGTGGTTGAGAGTCTCGTACTCCATGTCGGTCGGGAATTCGGGGTTTTGGGTGTTGGTATACGGGCGCCGGGGCAGCCGCGTGCGCGCAAACCCGCTCACGCGCTTGAGCCCGCCCAGCGTCGCCAGCATCGCGTGCAGGTAGTAGCCGCCCATGTCGAACGGTATCCCGCCGCCGGGCTTGAAGAACATGGGCTTGCTCAGATAGCTCGGGTCGGCCATGGTGGGCAGGTAGCCGCGTATGACCAGGGCGTTTGCCTGGAGCACCTCGCCTATCATGCCGGCGTCTATCAGCTTTCTGACCGTCTGCAGCCCCGCGCCCAGGAACGTGTCCGGCGCGACGCAGATATAGCGGCCCTGCCGGCGCGCCAGCTCGACCAGCGCGCGGCCCTCGTCCAGCTCGACCGCTATCATCTTCTCGCTGAACACGTGCTTGCCGGCCTCCAGCGCTGCGCGGCTGACCTCGCAGTGCGCGGTGGGGTAGGTCGTGTTTATCACTATGTCGATCTCCGGGTCGGCGAGTATCTGCTCGTTGGTGAGCTGGCGTATGCCGAACTCCTCGGCGCGGGCGCGGCTGCGCTCCTCGATTATGTCCGAACAGCCCACCACGTCCAGCACGTTGAACCGGCGCACCATGTTTTCAAGGTATATGTGGCTTATCGCGCCCGAACCTATCAGCGCCGCCTTGTGTTTTATGTACATGCGCTCCTCCTCTTTCGCATAGGGATGTCGCGCGCCCGGCTCCGCCTGGCCGGCCGGGCGTTACGCACATATGATAGCACAATCGCGCGGCGGGCGCAATGGCGTGGCGCGTGCGCAGCGGTTTGACGCGTTAAAAATGCGCGCGGCGGGAACAATCGGAGCGCGAATTATGTCTAATAGGCAACGATGGTTTTCTGGTCAACCAATAATGAGCAGAGGTGCATTTAAATGAACTATGATGACGAGCGCATCGAGACCGGCAGCGGCCGCGGCAGTGGGGAGCCCGCGTCGCGGCGCAGTTCACAGGGCGCTCAGGGCGCGCGCCGCAGGCCGACGAGCGCGCCAGAATACGAGCGCATGAGCTATGACGAATACATGGCCAGCCACAGTCGCGACGACAGCGACTACGACGACGATTACGTCGCGCGCGACCGGCGGCGCACCGAAGGCGCGAGCCGTTCGGACGCGATGCGCGGCTCGCGCAACGCGAGCGGCTACGAGGCGCGCGTGCGGCGCGACGCGTACAGCCGGGTGGACACCGGCGACGTCCGCGCCGAGCCGCGCCGCACGAGCGCGCGCCCAAGCTCGGCGCCGCGGGGCTACGACCCGGGCCGCTACGAGCGCCCGGCGCACCGGCGTCCCCCGGCACAGCCGGCCCGCCGCCGGCGCAAGCGCAATTCGAACCGGATCGCGGCGCTGGCGCTGCTGGCGGTGCTGGCGCTGGTGCTGATACCGATAACGATCAACAGCGGGCTGCTTTCGGGCGGCGCGCAGGCCGGGGGCGGACTGTTCGGCGGGCTATTCGGCACGTCGCTGAGCACCGAAAAGCCGTTCGAGGACGTGTTCGCCACGCCGACCGCCGACCCGAACGCGACGCCGGCGCCCACGCAGGCGCCGACCCAGGCGCCCACCGAAGCGCCCACCGAGGTGCCCGGCCGCGTGCTCGATCCCAACAAGAAGGCCATCGCGCTTACGTTCGACGACGGCCCCAGCAAGTATACGGACGAGATACTGGATGCGCTGGAGGCGGTCGACGGGCGCGCGACGTTCTTCGTGGTCGGCGAGCGGCTCGACAACCAGTCGGAGCGGCTCAAGCGCGAGCACGAGATGGGCTGCCAGATAGGCATGCACACCTACTCGCACGCGAACCTGACCAAGCTGTCCAAGTCCGAGATGCTCGACGAGATCGAGCGCACGCAGGAGCTGATAGTGAAGTACACCGGCGAGGAGTCGCACCTGGTGCGGCCGCCGTACGGCTCGGTCAACTCCACGGTCAAGGAGACCATCGACCTGCCGCTTATCAACTGGTCGGTAGACACGCGCGACTGGGAGAGCCGCGACGCGGACAGCGTCTACAAGGAGATAATGAACAACGTACAGGACGGCGACATACTGCTGATGCACGACCTGTACTCGTCCACCGCCGAGGCGGTAAAGCGCGTGGTGCCCGAGCTGGTCGAGCAGGGCTATCAGCTGTGCACGATAGACGAGCTGTTCGAGCTCAAGGGCATAACGCTGCACAGCGGCACGGTGTTCCGCTCGGCCAAGCAGTCCAGCGACGCGTGACGCGCGCTGCGCCCCTGTCCCTCTTGCCGAGGGGCGGGGGCTTTTTTGTCAGGCGGGCGGGGCGCGCGGGCAGGCATATGGGCGTGGGAGGTTGCGTGGGACAGCTGTGCGCGCGCGGCGGCGTTGTAGTGCGGGCACTGCGTGCAGACTGCACGGCGCGCCGGCATATTGCGGACCGGTTGACGGAGGCGATGATGACGTTGACACTGCATGCCGTGCGCCGCATGCCACGCCGAAAGCGCGGTTCCGCGGCATGAACGAGCTGCCGGCTGTGACGAGCGCGGCCGTGCGGTCTTTTGATGCTGGGCGGAAGATTCGCTCTGTGGGCTGTGTCGCAGGCCGGGAGCCAAATGCTGTCGGGCGCGTGTTACATGGTTAGGGATGGTTTGCGCTGCTTATGATGAGCGCGTTTTTTTATGTGAGGCGTCTGACGCCGCAGGAGCATATCGGGTCTGGCTATATGCGATTTGTCAATTGGCGACTTAACAGGCGAACGTGATTGGATGACATGAGTGTGTTCTGCATGTCATGCCGTGGCTTTGCATCATATGGGCAAATCGCCAATGCAGGAGCAAACCGCATTTGCCTGTCGCCTAGTTGTCAGTTAACGCTACGTCAAGCGAACGTGACTGTGGCATGTGACCTCTGCCGCACAAGTCAAGCTACAGCATTTCATTAAGCGATTCAATCACCATACGAGCAATCGCCAACACATGAGCAAATCGCGCCATCATGGCGTCGAATCGTCAGTTAACGCTACGTCAAGCGAAC
>CAWVGT010000235.1:0-11334 GCA_963928645.1 Candidatus Fimadaptatus sp. | reverse complement strand
CCAGCGACGGCAGCAGCGGCGTGAGCGACGGCACCTTCTGACGCGCTACGACAAAGCCAGCGACGGCAGCAGCGGCGTGAGCGGCGGCACCTTCTGACGCGCTACGACAAAGCCGGCGACGGCAGCAGCGGCGTGAGCGACGGCACCTTCTGACGCGCTACGACAAAGCCGGGCGACGGCGGCAGCGGCGCGGGTGACAGCACCTTCTGACGCGCTACGGCAAAGCCGGCGACGGCACCTTCTGACGCACAACGACAAAGCCGGGCGGCAGGGCGCGATATGCGCCGGGCCGCCCGGCTCTTGCATGCCGGCTGCGCGGGTCAATCCGATTCGGCTTCGGTCTGGCTGAGGTAGCCCCTTGCGTTCACGCACATGGCCTCGGTCGCGCGCAGGAACGCCTCCAGGTCGGCCTCGGGTATGTCCCGGGCCATGGCGCTGAGGAAGCGCTGCTGCTCCTGGCTCAGCTGGCGGGCGATGTCGGCGCCGCCGGTTATCGTGAGCAGCTGCCGCCGCCGGTCGCGCGGGTCGGTGCATATCGACAGCAGCCCGCGCTGCGTGAGCGGCTCTATCGCCTTGGACACATACGCCTTTGAAAACCCACGATGGCGCGCCACGTCGCGGGCGGTGTTGAGCTCGGGATTGTTGTTCAGGAACAACAGTATGTCAGCTTCGGGCCGCGTGATGCCACAGCGGCGCGCGGCACGCGCTATCGCCGCGTCATGCGCTTCGCGCACGCCCCGGCCTGAGCGGATTATGCAGCTGTGCAGTGTATATATATCCATTTACATTCAGCCTCCAAAGGTAAACATGTGAACGGTTTACGCGATGCCACAATTGATTATACGCCCGTGCGCGGCGTATGTCAACAGCGCCGTGTGAGGTATGAGCGCTGTGCTCGCATTAGTTTGCCCCTGGCGCGGGCGGCGCATGCCGGCGGCGATGCGCGGGCGGCTTGGCTTTGCGACTGGGGGCGCAATTCGCATGGCCAGGATTGTCGGTGGAGCGGCGCGGATTACGGGTTTGACTCGAGCGCCGGCGCGGAACGAAGCGCGCTTGCGACTTTGGCGCGCTGTGTATGCAGGGCTTGGCGGCATGCCAATCGGACAAAGGACGCCGCGCCTGTGCACAGCAAGCGCGCCGTCGGACGCCGCGCGCGGCCGGGGGCGCTTATTGCCCCGTCGACGGAAGCAGCCGGCGCAAGCCGCCCGAGGCGCCTGCCCTACCCGACGGCGGCATCGCGTGCGGGTTTGAAACGGCTTGCGCCGCCGCGGAGCAGAGCGGGCAGCGCGCGCTGCAAAGCGCACACGTGCATCGGAGCGCTCAGGCGACGTTCGAAGGCATTTGCGATTGTGCGACGCCGCAGCGACCCGGCCGCAAAGCGACCAGAGCATGAGCAGCTTTACCTGGCCGCTGTCGCTATGGCAGGGCCTGTGAAGCGCAGCGCGGCAGCTGCGCTTACAACGGCGCATCGCCGGGCCAGGCGCGCAGGTATCCGGAACGATTTGGGGAGAAGCGCGCATTGCCCGGCAAGCGCTGCCCTGCAAGTAAGCCGCCTACCGGCACAGCATGGCGCGCTGGCGCGACCATATCGGCTCGCAGCGCCGTCTGCATAGCGGCCGCAAGCGCCCGCATGCCGCTCGCGCGCCGCGCGCAAAAGGCCCGCCACTGCGCATGCAGCGACGGGCCCAATATTCAAGATGGGGCTTGTGGACTCACTTGCCGGCCTTGCGATCCAGGGCGCGGTTGCGGAAGTACACGCCCATGTTCATAGACACGACGACCAGATTGAGTATGTAAACCGTCAACACGTACCAGGCGACGGTGCCACCCTGGGCCAGTATGATTATCTTGGCGACAATGCCGGCCACGTAGCCGGTGATTATCAGCGCGATGAAGCCAAAGCTCATCGCCTTGGCGGACGCCGCGCGGTAGTTCTTAATCAGGTTCATCGGCCAGGAGAAGCCGAAGCAGATCAGCATCGCAGCTTCCAACAAAGACGGCACATCCATTGTGTTTTCCCCCAAACTCTATCGTATTTCGCTCCGGTTATCGATAAAATTATAGCATTTGTCGCGCCAATGTTCAACGAAGTATTGCCGAAGAAAGTATAATGTTCTCGTTATGTACGCCGCACGGCCGCGCGCCGGGCAAAGCGTTCGGCTGCGTCGCGCCCATGTCCAGCAGGCGGCGCGCTCCCCGCCGATTTGCTCGACCGATTCCCCTGCCGGTTCACCGCGCGGGCGCTTGCAGACCGCGCGCAGAGTGCCGGGCGACCGGCCTGTCGGCCAGTGTCAGCTCCTGTCATGCGGCTTTACCCGCCAGCCTGCATACGCGCGCACAGGCCGTGACGCGTCGGCTGACCCCGCAGGCGCCCTGGGCGCAGGCACTTGGCCGCGCCTTCGTGGGCCCGAGCGCCGCGCCGGGGCGCGCCGTAAACGCAATCGGTTCAAGCGTCCGCACGCACCGCAATCGGCGCACTCATCCGCTGCGTCAAGCGCCCAGGCATCGCTCCACACCTGCCCACAGAGGCAAACTGCACACGCAGTGCCCCCCCAATCCCCCGCAATAGCCGCGCCGGCTTGCCGCTCACAGCAACGCTGCGAATCGAGCGCAACCGACCGCTTGCCCATGCCCGCGCAGATGGCGCTGATGCGCGTCTGTCACACAAGGCGCTGCGCTCTGCCTCCCGAACCCCGCCGGGCATGCCTACCGCCATGAACAGCCCCATGCCAACCGCGACGCAAAGGCCCCGCCCAAAGCAGCGCTTCGAGCGGGGCCGCAGCCGGCTGTCAGCCGGTACCGTTGCGGATTATCGTGCCGGAGGCGGGATACGTGCTGTCGTCCAGCTTCTCGCGGCTGATCTCGTTGTTGTCGGCGTCGTAGAGCACCTTGTACGACACCGCGCGCGTGCCGCTGCGCGCCGGCTCCTCCTTGCGCGTGCCCGCGGGCAGCGTCGGATCGTCGCGCTCGGTCACCGTGCTCAGCGGAGCGATAGTGCCGGTCTTTTCGCCCTCCAGCATTATGTACTTGCCGTCGGCCATCTGGTGGCCGTATACCTTGAAGGTGAGCGTCCGGTCGTAGTATTCGGCCGATATGAATATCGGGAAGTCGGTGTTGTTCTTGAACTTCATGTCCTGGTTGCCATAGTCGACCGCGGCGTCCAGGCCGATCGATATATAGTCGACCGGGCGCGAATGCGGCGAGCGCTCGACTATCTCCAGCCCCGCCTTTACCACCGCGTTGTACAGCGTCGTGGACACCTGGCACACGCCGCCGCCCGGCTCCTCTATCAGCACGCCGCCCGAATACGCGCCCGCGGGCTTGTAGCCCTTGGATTCGCTGCGCGGCCCGGTCGTGTCGTTGAACGACACCGTCTCGCCCGGCTCCACGCGCATGCCGTCAAAGCACGCGGTCGCGAGCTTGATATTGTTGTTGCGGTTTGTGTTGCTGGACGTGTTGGTGCGCTGCATCGCTATGCGGCCAAAGTGCTCCTGCAGGTACTGCAGGCCGTACTCGGGCTCCACCACGTCTATCTTGGCCTCGATCGTGGCGGTGACGTTGCTGTTGGCAATCGCCTGGGTTATCTGGTTGTACAGATCCTCCTCGTCGAGCTGATAGCCGGTCACCTCGCTGGCGAACGTGAACTCGCCGCTGTCCGGATCGAAGCTCTCCACGGTGGCGTTTTTGCCCTGCACGTACACGTCGGACGCTATCTCCGCTATCTTGTCGCGCAGCAGCGCCTCGTTCCAGCCGCGGTTGAGCGTGAAGTCCATGCCGTTGGCTGCGAGCTGCTGCACCTGGGCGTAGCGCTCCTCGAACGTGCCGCTGCGCCCGACCGCGTACGCCGCGCTGAGCGTGGCCTGCAGATCGGAGTTGAGCTGCACCGAGCCCGAGTCGAGCGTGTACAGGTTGCCCTGCACGTTCACGGTTATCTGCGTCGCGGTGGCCAGGTCGCCCTGCTGGCGGGTATACTTGTCGATCGCGTCGAACAGCGTCATGCCGCTGAGCGACTCGCCCTCCAGCGTCACGCCGTCGTAGAACGTATTCTGATCGAGCGTGGCGCAGATGCTGCGATACGATATGAACCGGCCCATAGCGACCGCGCCCACGCAGACCAGCACGAGCAGCGCCGCCGCGCACACCGTCAACAGCGTGCGCACCCAGCGGGGCTCGATCGGCTGCCGCAGAAGGCGCTGCGCGATCGGCAGGCGCGGCCGGCGCGCGGCAGTGCGACCGGCGGGGCGCTTGCCCGCGGGCGCGGCTGTGCGACCGGCGGGGCGCTTGCCTGCGGGCGCGGCGTGTTTGCCCGCGGGACGCGCCGCTTCGGGCGCGGCATGTTTGCCTGCGGGGCGCGCCCTGTCGGAGGCGGTCTGTCCGCTCGCGGGGCGGCCGGAATTGGCCGCGCGGCGCGCGCCGGTGGCCGGAGTGGGCTTTATGTTCATGGAGCGCCGGGCCGGGCGCGCGCCTTCAGCGGGCTCTGCGCCGTGCCTGCCGGCGGGCAACAGCTTTACTTCCCCGGCCGGCTTGCCGCTGGCGAGCAGCTTTGCGTCGGCGGCGGGCCGGGCGTTTGCGGGCAGTTTGCGTCCGCCCGGCGCAGGCTTTGCCGATTTGGCGTCCGAGGCGGCCTTGGACGGCTGCGCGTCGTCAGCCGCGGGGCGGGACGGCCGGGCGCCGGTCGGCCTGGGCGCGCGCGGGCCGCCGCTCACGGGTACTTCATTGGCGTTCATTGCGGGGATGGCCTCCTTTGCGAGCGCGCACGCGGCGCTCGAGTGCATGTCACAATTATACAGACGCACACAGGCTCGGTTTTGTTGCGCATTTTCGCCACAAATCCGCTGCATACCTCCATTTAATGTCAGATCCGCCCGCGCAAATGGCCGCAGCAGGCGGTGCGCCCGCTCAGCCGACACCCTAGCCAGCCGTACGCCGCTCGCGCGGCTACGCTGGCAAAGCAAGGGCCTCCACAGGCGTCGCGCCCGGGAGGCCCTCCGTTTATTCGCATAGCAGCCCACACACTAACGATTCAGCTTGGCATGCAATCGAAGCGTCTGCATGATGCAGAGTATTGGCCGACATACGACATAATAGCATATCATTGTGAACCAACCGCGTCAAAGCGCAGAAACGGGACGTGCTGTATTGCATGCCGAGCTTTGTCAATAAACAAAGGGCCTCCGCAGGCGGCGCGCCCGGGAGGCCCTCGTCAGTATTCAACATCAGCCGGTTCCTATGCGGATTATCTTGCCGGAGGCGCGGTAAGTGCTGTTGGCGAGCACTTCGCGCTTTATCTCGTTGTTGTTGGCGTCGTAATAGATCATGTACGACACCGCCTTGTAGCCCTCGCGCGCGGGTTCCTCCTTTTGGGTGCCGGACGGCAGCGTCGAGTCGTAGCGCTCGGTCACGCTGCTCAGCGCCGGCAGCGTCTCCACCAGCTCGCCCTCGGTCATTATGTACATGCCGTCGGCCATCTGGTGGCCGTAGATCTTGAACGTGAGCGTCTGATCGTAATACTCGCCGACTATGAATATCGGGAAGTCGGTGTTGTTCTTGAACTTCATGTCCTGGTTGCCGTAGTTGACCGCGGCGTCCAGGCCGATATCGACGTATGTCACCGGGCGCGAGTGCGGCGAGCGCTCGACTATCTCCAGCCCCGCCTTTACGACCGCGTTGTACAGCGTCGTCGACACCTGGCACACGCCGCCGCCCGGCTCCTCTATCAGCACGCCGCCCGAGTACGCGCCCGCGGGCTTGTAGCCCTTGTCCTCGCTGCGCGGCCCGGTCGTGTCGTTGAACGACACCGTCTCGCCCGGCTCCACGCGCATGCCGTTGAAGCACGCGGTCGCGAGCTTGATGTTGTTGTTGCGGTTGCTGTCGGAGGTCGTGTTGGTCTTCATCACCGATATCCGGCCGAAGTTGGCCTCCAGGTAGTCCACGTCGTAGTCGGGCTCGATCACGTCGACCTTGGCCTCTATCGTGGCGGTCACGTTGCCGTTGGCTATCGCCTGGGTTATCTGGCTGTACAGGTCGTCCTCGTCGAGCTGATAGCCGGTCACCGCGCTGGCGAACGTGAACTCGCCGCTGTCCGGATCGAAGCTCTCGACGGTGGCGTTCTTGCCCTGCACGTACACGTCGGACGCGATCTCATCTATCTTGTCGCGCAGCAGCTCCTCGTTCCAGCCGCGGTTGAGCGTGAAGTCCATGCCGTTGGCGGCGAGCTGCTGCACCTGGGCATAGCGCTCCTCGAACGTGCCGCTGCGCCCGATCGAGTAGGCCTTGTTGAGCGTGGCCTGCAGGTCGGAGTTGAGCTGCACCGAGCCCGAGTCGAGCGTATAGGTTTTGCCCATCGCGGTCACGGTTATCTGGGTCGACGAGGCCACGCTGCTGAGCTGGTTCGAAAACGTCTCTATCGCGTCGAACAGCGTCATGCCGCTGAGCGGGTTGCCCTCCAGCGTTATGCCGTCGTAGAACGTGACCTGATCCAGCGTATTGCACTTGTCGACGTAGTCCATGTAATCGGTCAGCCGCGTCACGCCCACATAGCCCACGCCCAGCAGCGCCACCGCGCACACCGCCAGCAGCACGCCCGCCCACCTGGGCGCGGACTTCTTGCGCTTGTGGCGTATGCCGGCGCCCTGCGTGCGGGTGCGGTGCTGCGGCGCCACGGCCGAGCTGCGCGCGGCGGGGCGGGCCTGCGCCGCGCCGGCTTTGGGCGCGGCCTTGGCGACGGGCTTGGTAGCGGGCTTGGGCGCGGCCTTATCGGCGCGGGGCTGAGCCGCCGCTACCTTTACGGTGCGCTGCGCCTGGGTCTGGGTCGCGTTGCGCGACGCGGCGCTGGTGTGCCGGCGCGCGCTGGCGGACACCGGGGTGGCCTTTATATGCGTCGCGGGCCGCGCGCCCGACTGGCCGGCGGTTCCGGCCGACGGCGCCTTGGGCGCGGGCCGCGCGCCGGTCGAAGCGTCGGACGGCGCGCCCGCATTGCCCACCGGGATGTCGTTATAGTTCATATATTATCTCCTTCGTAGCTTGCGCGCCGCGCCGACGCGGCGCCGCGGGGTAAAAAGCGATCTACTAATATTATAGTTTAACGCGGCGCGAGTTCAAGCTCGCGCCGCGAATAAAATATGGTATAAGTGTGACAAAACGCAATACTTTTTCCGGGCGCAGTCTACATATGGCGCAGCGCGTAGGTCAGCACCAGCAGGCTGTCGCTGAGGTGCACGCTGTTTACGGCCACGTCCGGGCCGGCGGCCAGATCCACCGGCGCGAAGTTCCATATCGCGCGCACGCCGCCCGCCACCAGCTGGTCGCACACCGACTGCGCGGCGGACTCGGGCACGGCGATAATGCCTATGTCGACCGGCTGCGCGGCCAGCGCCTGCGGCAGCTCACGCACGTCGCGTATCGTCAGCCCGAGCGCGGCGCGGCCTATCAGCTCCGGGTCGGAGTCGAACACCGCGACCACCTCGAACCGCATGTCGCGAAAGCCGCCGTAGCTCAGCAGCGCCCGGCCCATGTTGCCCACGCCGACTATAGCCATGCGATAGGCGCGGTTCAGCCCGAGTATGTCGCCTATGCGCCGCCTGAGCTCGGGTACATTGTAGCCATAGCCCTGCTGGCCGAACCCGCCGAAGCAGTTTATGTCCTGGCGTATCTGCGACGCGGTCAGCCCCATCTGCTCGCCCAGCTCCTGGGACGATATGCGCTGCGCGCCGGCGCGCTCCAGCTTGCCCAGGTACCGGTAATAGCCGGGCAGCCGCCTTATCACCGCGCCCGACACCCTGCGGCGTTCATCCATCCAACCGCCTCCTTGGGCGCGCGCCGCGTGCGGAGTGCGCCTGAAGTCAATCTCAGTATAACCCGGCCGCGCGCCGGTGTAAACTGCCTGCGCGTTAACTCGGCCGCGCTAGTCGATGAACGGCAGATCCACGCTCAACCCGTCCACGCCCAGCTCGGCCGCGGGGTATATCGCGCGCGCGCGCTCGAGCCAGAGCCGTGGCTCGGGCATCGCGGGGCTGTAATGGGTCAGCCAGAGCCTTCGCGCGCCCGCCCCGGCGGCTATGTGCGCGGCCTCGTCCATCATCATGTGGCCGGCCTCGCGCGCGCGGGGCAGCTTGTCGGGGTCGCCGTACATGCCCTCGCAGATCAACAGGTCGCAGTCGCGCGCGGCGGCGGCGATCGCGGGCACGGGCCGGGTATCGGTCGCGTACACCACCCTGATGCCGCGGCGCGGCGGCGTGAGCACCATGTCGGAGGTGTACACGCGCCCGTCCAGCTCGGCGCTGGGCTGGCGCTGCAGCACGCTCCAGAGCTTTAGCGGCACGCCGGCCGCGCGCGCGCGCTCGGGCTGGAACCGGCCCGCGCGCCTGAGCGTGATCGAATAGCCCAGGCAGGGCATGCCATGCCGCAGCGCGAACGGCTCCACGTCCAGCCCGGCGCAGCTGAACGCGGCGGGCGCGGCGACATCTATCTCATGCAGCTCTATCGCAAACGGCAGCCCGGGCGCGATCACGCGCAGCGCCTCCACTACGCGCTTCAGCCCCGGCGGCCCGGCGATCAGCAGCGGCAGCTCGCGGCCCTGATTGCCCATCGACAGCAGCAGCCCGGGCAGGCCGCTCACGTGGTCGCCGTGGTAGTGGGTCAGCAGCAGCGCGTCTATGGGCTTAAAGCCGCAGCCGCACTCGCGTATCTGCACCTGGGTGCCCTCGCCGCAGTCTATCAGCAGGTTGCGCCCCTCGCAGCTGAGCATGGCGCTGGCGAGCGCGCGGTTCTTAAGCGGCATCATGCCGCCAGTTCCGAGCAGAGTCACTTTAAGCATCGGCGGGCCTCCCATGGCAGGTTTGTCATTTTTTAATTATACCCCGCTTCGCGCCGCGCCGCAACCGGGTTTTGTTTAAGTTACATGTCGGGGCATGCCGCGCTAGACGCGGGGCCGCACATCTGGTATAATGCCAATAGCCCTGCGCAGCGCGCGGGACAATATGCGGCGCGGCGGCCCGACCGCCGGGCGCGTCGCGGTGCGAGGAGGTGTGCGCATGGAAAACAGGCTGATCTGCAAGTGCAAGAACGTCACGCTGTTCGACGTGGACGACGCGCTGCACAACTGCAAGACCTTTCCCGAGGTCGAAAAGACGTTCATAGAGGTGCAGAAGATCACCCACTGCTCGACCGGTTGCGGCGGCTGTCACGACAAGATACTCGACGCGATCTCGGAACTGATGCACAGGTGAGCGCCTGCTGCCGCCCGCGGACACTTTGATGTGCGCGGGCGGTTTGCTTTTTGGGAGCGGCGCGGTGGTGTGCGCGCGTGGGGGTGCGGCACTGGGGATTGCGTTTGGCGGTTGTGGGGGCTGCGGCGGTGCGGGTTGAATGGTTTGTTATGGCTGACATTGAGGTTTTGGGGATTGTTTGGGCTGACTGCGCTGCATGAGTTGCGCGGGAGGATTGTGGGTTGGTCGTGTTGAGGTGGGCTTGCTTGCGGCTGCTTGAGCTGGCGTGCCGCTAATTTGCCCGCCTGTCACCGCTTGCATTGGAATATGTATACCAATTGAGTTGACTGCGTTGCAGGAGCTGCGCGAGATGATTGTGGGTTGGTCACGCTGGCGCGGGCTTGCTTGCGGCTGCTTGAGCTGGCGTGCCGCTGTTGAACTCGCGTGTTACTGCATTCATTGGGCTTTGTGCAGCGATTGGGCTGAACATGCCTCGAGATTTGTGCGGGGTGATTGGAGGTTGGTCGCGCTGGCGCGGGCTTGCTTCCGGCTACTCGAGCTGACATGCCATTGATGAGCTCGTACGCACCTGCTTGCATTGGGTTATGTGCGCTGATTGGGCAGAACGCACTGCGTAAGCTGCGCGGAATGATTGGAGGTTGGTCATGCTGGCGCGGGCTTGCTTGCGGCTGCTTGAGCTGACGCGCCGCTAATTTGCTCGCATACTACCGCTTGCATTGGACTATGTATACCGATTGAGCTGGCTGCGCCGCATGAGCTACGCGGAGTGATTGGGCTTGTGGCCATGCCGGCGCGTATTACTTACGACCGCTCGAGTTGGTTGTACCGCAAATTTCCCCGCCTGTCACCGCTTGCATTGGACTATGTATACCGATTGAGCTGTCAGCGTTGCAGGAGCTGCGCGGGATGATTGGGCTTATGACCATGCCGGCGCGGGCTAATCCGCGCCCGTTGGAGTCGCCATTGCGCCAATATCCCGCGCATCGCCACTCGCACTGAACCACGCGCGCCGCTTCACGCTAATCGCGCTGCAAAACCTGATCCGTTCAGCCTCCGCCACAGCGAATACGGCCCGGTATGCGCCTCTATGCAAAGCATGCTTTCCGTTTTGCAAAGTACACTTGACATACAATGCAAAGTATGCTATGCTAAACATGCAAAGCGAACTTGACAGAGAGGAGCGTGAGCGCATGTGAAAACGCGCATACGCGAGCTGCGCGCGGCCCGGCGCATATCACAGGAGGAGCTGGCGCGCGCGGTGGGCACGACGCGTCAGACCATCACGTCGATCGAGACCGGCAAGTACGTCGCGTCGCTGCCGCTGGCATACAGGATAGCGCGCTACTTTGGGCTTACGATCGAGGAAGTGTTCGATTTTTCGGAGGTGGAATAACATGAATGCGGATTTGTATCGCGCGCGGCTGAGGCGGCAAAACGGCTGGCTGTGGGCGCTGCTGGCGCTGTCGGTGGCGTATATGGTCTCAATCAGCGAGGTGCTCCCGCGCTTTACGGACGTGCTGGATTCGCGCACCTGGACGCAGGACATGCTGTCGATGCAGAAGGTGCTGTTCATCTGGCAGGGCTACGCGATATGGCGCATAGTGCACAACCGCCGGCTCATGCGCGACGCGCTCAGGCTGCGCGACGAGATGGTGAGAGCCGAGGACGAGCGCACCGCCGCGATCAAGGGCATGGCGGGGCGCAGGTTCGCGTTCATAGCGTGCGCGCTGCTGAGCGCGGCGGCGATCACCGCGACGTTCATCGATGTAAAGGTGTTCTACACGCTGTACCTGACGCTGCTGGGCGCGCTGGCGCTGTGGGGCATATTGTACCTGTACTACCGGCGCAAGCTGTGACGCGCCGCGCGGCGGCCTCTGCGCGCCATATAAGCGGCGCGCCGCCGCAGAGCGTCGACAAACCTTGGCGGCTATACAGCCGGTTCTACTCCAAACAGCCTTTTGCAACATCCTACTGGCAGTGCCGTAAAATCGGTCTAATACAAGCGGCATTCTGTTTGGATTTGCATGTTTTGCCGGCCGCTGTTGCGCATTCGGCCAAGTTGATCGTGTGAGGTATGATTTGTCAATATACTGAAGCGGCGCGCCCC
>CAWVGT010000234.1:0-12237 GCA_963928645.1 Candidatus Fimadaptatus sp. | reverse complement strand
GGACGAGATGGGCATAGCGCTGATGGTGTCGGTGTGGCCGCAGATAGCGCTGACCAGCGAGAACTACGAGGAGATGCGCGAGCGCGGGCTGCTGGTCAGGTGCGACAAGGGCGTGCAGGTGTGCATGCAGTTCGTCGAGGACAGCGTGTTCTACGACGCGACCAACCCCGAGGCGCGCGAGTACGTGTTCGACAAGTGCCGGCGCAACTACCTGGACAAGGGCGTCAAGCTGTTCTGGCTGGACGAGGCCGAGCCCGAGTACGCGGGCTATGACTTCGACAACTACCGCTACTACATGGGCCCGAACGCGCAGATAGGCAATATCTATCCGCAACAGTACTCCAGGGGCTTCTATGACGGCATGCGCGCGCTGGGCCAGCAGGAGATAGTCAACCTGGTCAGGTGCGCCTGGGCGGGCAGCCAGCGCTACGGCGCGCTGGTGTGGTCGGGCGACATACACTCGACCTGGCAGGACATGCGCAACCAGATCTGCGCGGGCCTCAACATGGCGGTCGCGGGCATAGACTGGTGGACGACCGACATAGGCGGCTTCCACAACGGCGACATAAACGACCCGGGCTTCCGGGAGCTGCTGGTGCGCTGGTTCGAGTACGGCGCGTTCTGCCCGGTGATGCGGCTGCACGGCGACCGCAAGCCGCACGAGGACGTATACCGGGCCGACGGCACCGAGGTGCTGGGCTCGGGCGGCGACAACGAGGTGTGGTCGTTCGGCGAGGACAACTACGGGATACTGGCGCGCTACCTGCGCCTGCGCGAGCAGATGCGGCCGTATGTGCGCGAGCTGATGCGCGCGGCGCACGAGCAGGGCATGCCGCCGATGCGGCCGATGTTCTTCGACTTCCCGGGCGACGGCGAGTGCTGGGACGTGCGCGATCAGTACATGTTCGGGCCGGACGTGCTGGTGGCGCCGGTATGCGAGCCGGGCGCGGTAAGCCGCGAGGTATGGCTGCCCGCGGGCGCGCGCTGGACGCAGCTGGGCACGGGCAAGGTGTACGAGGGCGGCCAGCGCGTCAGGGTCGACGCGCCGCTGGAGCTGATACCGGCGTTCCTGCGCGACGGCAGCCATGCGGACTGGACGGTGTGACGAACCGACGCGGCGGGCGGTAAAGCGCGCTGCCCGGTGATAATTGAACGCCCGGCCTGTGCGAAAGCGCAGACCGGGCGTTCGGTCTATTGACAAGGCAACTGCCTCCCGGCAGTCAGGTTCGGCGTGCCATCACGACGGTTGGATCATATGAGTGTGCGTGCATTCTGCCGGCGCGACGGCAGCGCATTGCCGCATCGCCTGCGCGCATATCGCAAAGGCGATTCGCAAAGAGCGCACTGCATCCGGGATTACGTCATAAGTCAAGAACGCCCGGCCTGTGCGGATATGTAGGCCGTGCGTTTGACATTGTAGGATGCCCGGCGTTCAAACCGCGCTTGGCAAGGCCGCGCAATTGCCCGTATTGTCTAAAACGCACCGAGCTTCGAACTGCGCGCATCTGGCAAGCGCATTGCCGCATCGCCTGCGCGCATATCCGACAAGGGGTTAATAAAGCGTGCCGCACTGCGATCAGGACTATGGCATAAATCAAGAACGCCCGGCCTGTGCGGATGTTCAGGCCGGGCGTTGGAGTTGTTAGGATGTCTGGCTGTGGATCACGCTCTGCTAGGCTGAGCGCCATTGCCTGTATTGTCGGAGATATGCCGGGCTTCGAACTGTGCGCATCTGGAATTAAGCGCGCGGAACTCCAACAGAAGCGCAGTGCGTATTATGAGCAACGATGTCGCTGATTTCGCAGCGCAATATACAGGCAGCCAGCTTCCATCGCCTTAGCATTACACGCGCTCAATAACAAACCCCGCAGCCCTGTCCAGCCGGTTCATCAGCGCCAGACCAATGCCGGCGGTGTCGAAGGTCTGGCAGAACGCGCCCTCCACGCCGTCGCGGTCGAGCTGGCGCAGCGCGGCGAATATCCGGTGCGAGGCGTCCTGCGGCGTGTCGCCCAGTGGGCATGTGCACAAACATATCCGTGAGCGTCGGCAGCACGCTCTCGTCACACTCGCTCAATAGCAAACCCCGCAGCCCTGCCCAGCCGGTTCATCAGCGCCAGGCCGATGCCGGCGGTGTCGAAGGTCTGGCAGAACGCGACCTCCACGCCGTCGCGGTCGAGCTGGCGCAGCGCGGCGAATATCCGGTGCGAGGCGTCCTGCGGCGTGTCGCCCAGCCGGTACACGCGCAGCCCGTCAAAGCCCTGCGCCAGCGAGTCGGGCAGCAGCAGCGCGGCGCGCCGGCCGTGCGCGGTCTCGTCGGCGTAGCGCTCGCGCATCGCGCCCAGCACCGCCAGCGGCTCGCCGTCTATCAGTATCAGCCGGCCGCGCGGCGCGTAGTGGCGGTACTTCATGCCGGGCGAGCGCGCGACCTCGCCCTCGCGCAGCGGGCTGAGCGCGGTGCGGTCGACCTCGACCTCGCCCAGCACCTTGCGTATCATCTCGGGCGTTATCGCGCCGGGGCGGAGTATGCGCGGCGCGCCATGCTCCAGCGCGATCACCGTGGACTCCAGCCCGATTTCGCATTCGCCGCCGTCCAGTATCAGCGGTATCCGGCCGTCCATGTCCTCGAGCACGTCCTGCGCGCGCGTGGGGCTGGGTCGGCCCGAGCGGTTGGCGCTGGGTGCGGCTATCGGCCGGCGGGCGGCGGCTATCAGCGCGCGCGCGACCGGGTGCGACGGCATGCGTATGCCCACCGTGTCCAGGCCCGCGCTGACCGAGTCGGGTATCGCCGCGGCGCGCGGCAGTATCAGCGTCATCGGCCCCGGCCAGAACGCCCGCGCCAGCAGCCGCGCTGCGCCCGGCAGCTCGCCGCGTATCAGTTCGCGCAGCTGTTCGGGCGCGCTTATGTGCACTATCAGCGGGTTGTCGGCGGGGCGGCCCTTGGCCTCGAATATGCGCTGGGCCGCATGCGGGTTGAGCGCGTCTCCGCCCAGGCCGTACACCGTCTCGGTCGGGAAGGCCACGACCTGGCCGGCGCGCAGCAGCTCGGCGGCGCGCGCTATCGCCGCATCGGACGCACACAGAAGTTCGGTTTGCATTGTGCATATCTCCAGTATCTTGATATCATGGCGGCGCGGCCGGGGGCGTATGCCGCCTCAGCCGCGCCGCGTGTGGAGCTGGCCGCGTTAGCGCCTCAGCCCAGCTTTTCCATTATCTCGGCATTGACGCGCGCGCGCAGCGAGGTCAGGTACTCGTCGGTGCGCGGGTAATCCGAGAACGTGAGCTCACGCTCCAGCCCCGCGTCGACGAGCTCCAGCACGTGCTCGCGCGAGGTCAGGCTCTCCAGCAGCCTGAGCGCGCGCATGTCGGCCAGGCACTGCTCGAACACCATTATGCGTATCGACTCTATCGGCTCGCCGTCGGCGCCGGGGTAGACCTGGAACGCGTCGCCGCCGGGCACGAAGCCGTCGGCGTCGGTGGTGCCGTAGGGGTCGATGGGGTAGTAGGAGTACTGGCTGTTGTAGTAGTTGTAGCCCCAGTGCAGGAAGCCCGCGATGTCGTACTTGTACATCTGCACGCCCAGTATGCGCTCGCGGCGGCTGGGCATGCTGATGAACTGGTTGGACACGCCCTTGTACTGGCTGCAGCAGTAGTACGTCCACAGCCCGGGCACCTGCGCGTCGATGAAGTCGTGCACGTGGTTGTTGGCGGGCACCGGGTGCTCGACCGAGCCGGTGCGGTAGAAGCGCACGTCGCTGAGCGCGTCGAGCACGTACTGGTCGCCCAGATAGGGGCTGACCAGCGCCTTGGCGGCGGTATAGCTGTCCACGTGGTCAAACGACGGCTCGTCGGATATGTGCCAGATCGTGGAGCCCAGCACGCCCAGGCTGGCCAGCTCGGCCTTGAGCGCGGGCAGGTACGCGTCCAGGAACGCGCGGTACTCGCTCGAGGTCGCGCTGACGTGCCAGCCGAACAGCTTGCGCTCAACCCCGTCCACGTTGACGACTACCTTGGGCGTGAAGCGCGCGCCCCACTGCGTGAACAGGTGCGCCATCTCGTAATAGCGCGCGCCGCAGCGCTTGCAGATGTCCACAAACCGGCGCAGCCGGTCAAACCCGAAGCTGTACTCGCCGCGCGTGAGGTATACGTCGACCAGCTGGGAGGTCATGCGCTCGCCGCCCACGGCGGTGTCCAGCGGCGGGGTGTGTATCGGCACGAGTATCGCGTTTATGCCGCGCTTCACCGCCAAGGCTATGAACTTCTCCAGATAGCTCCAGAACGGCTCGCTCCAGATGGGCACGTTGTAGTACTGGGCGATGGCGTCGGTGTGCAGCCAGCGGGTGTAGATCAGCTGCTGGGGCGGCAGCTCGGCGGGCAGCACGTTGACCTTTGCGCTCACGCGGAGCTCGTCCTGGCCGTTGCGGCCGAGCACCAGGTCGATCGCGTGCTCGCCGGCGGGCGCGCCCTCCACGTCGACCCAGACGCTGTTCCACTGGCCGGGCAGCGTGCGCAGCCTGCACTTGTCCACGTCGACCAGCATGTCGGGGTAGAGCCCGGGCCCGCGGCGCAGGTAGTCGGCGTCGGCGTCGGCGTATACCGCCAGGCCCACCGGCACGCTGACCACGCGCCTGAGGCGCACGTGCGCGGCGATGTCGGACTCGGCGCGCAGCTCGCAGAAGGTCTCGCGGCGCTGTCCGTCGTCGGGCTCGCAGTAGGCGAGCTGGAACGATATCGTCTCGTTGGCAAAGCCCTCGGGGCGCAGGTCGGGCGCGCCCACGGGCTCTTGGTCCAGGAACACCTTGTCAAGTGAGCTCACCAGTTTGGCTATCATCGATGGCACCTCCCGTATTGTATGCGCAGAGCGGGCTGCGCCAGGTGAGCGCGCCCGCTCCGCATCAGACGTCTATCTCAAGCGACACAGGGCAGTGGTCGCTGCCCATTACGGAGTCGTGTATGTCGGCGGCGCGCACCGCCGGGGCGAGGCGCGCGGAAGTGAGGAAGTAGTCTATGCGCCAGCCGGTGTTGCGCTCGCGCGCGTGGAACATGTACGACCACCAGCTGTAGCGCTCGCGCGCGTCCGGGTGCAGCGCGCGGAATGTGTCCACAAAGCCGCTGTCCAGCAGCTGGGTGAACTTGGCGCGCTCGGCGTCGGTGAAGCCGGCCGAGTCGTGGTTGGTGGCGGGGTTCTTGATGTCGATCTCCTGATGGGCCACGTTCATGTCGCCGCAGACTATGACGGGCTTCGCTTTGTCCAGCTCGAGCAGGTATGCGCGGAAGTCGTCCTCCCACTTCATGCGGTAGTCGAGCCGGGTGAGGCCGCGCTGCGAGTTGGGCGTGTACACGCACACCAGGAAGTGGGTGTCGAACTCGGCTGAGATCAGCCGGCCCTCGTGATCGTGTTCGTCTATGCCCATGCCGTAGCGCACGGCGATGGGTTCGCGCCGGGTGAATATCGCGGTGCCGGAGTAGCCCTTCTTGTCGGCGCTGAGCCATATCTGGGTATAGCCGGGCGTGTCGAGCTGTATCTGGCCGGGCTGGAGCTTGGTCTCCTGCAGGCACAGCGCGTCTGCGTCGCTGGCCAGCAGGTAATCCATAAAGCCCTTGCCCACGCAGGCGCGCAGGCCGTTTACGTTCCAGGATGCGTACTTCATACCGGTTCATCCCTCCCCTGGGTGCTCTGGGCGCCGGGTTGCCGGGCTTCGGAGCCCGGCGTGCGCGCGGGCGGCTCGGCGCGCCTGAGCTCATCCATAGTCAGCGCGCGCTCGTGGCGTATCTGCACCCACTTGGGCGGCCGGGTGAACAGGCTCACCAGGTTTGCGGGTATCCATGTCAGCAGGAACAGCCACAGCCCGAACACGGTGCTCCACTGGCCGCGCAGCGACTTGCCCTCGAGCTTGAGTATCAGTATCGACAGCAGCGTGATGGCGATATAGCCCGCAGCCAGCCCGCCCAGCGCGCCGATCAGCCAGGGCAGCCAGGCCTCAAACGGCTGGCCCATCAGCGATATCAGCGCGCGTATCGTAAAGTACACGCCCGGCAGCAGCGATATCAGCTGCACTATCGGGCCGGTGAACAGTACCGCCATGTCGAAGCACTGCAGGCTGCGGGCGCGCACCGCCTGGCGCACCAGGCGGCCGAAGTAGCCGCGCATGCACTGCACCGTGCCCGCCGACCAGCGCCGGCGCTGCTTGTAGCTGTCGATGAAGCGGTTGGGCTGCTCGTCGTAGGCGCGCGCGTCGCCCAGCCACCAGATGCGCACGCCGCTTAGCGCGCACTGCGCGGTGAACTCCAGATCCTCGGTCAGTGAGGAGGTGTGCCAGCCCACCTGGCGCATGTAGTCGGCGCTGAGCAGTATGCCGGTGCCGTTGAGCGCGGCCGACATGTTCAGCGCGTTGCGGGAGTGGTTGTAAAAGCGGCTCATGCACCAGTAGAACTGGCTCGAGCAGCCCGCGATCCAGGAGTCGGAGTAGTTCTTGCTGTCGCGGAAGCCCTGGCCGACCTTGGCCCCGGCGCACAGCGCGTCGTTGGCTATCTGGAAGTAGTCGGCGTCCAGCAGGTTGTCGGCGTCGACGATTATAAACGCGTCGTAGTGCTCGGGATAGGCGAGCAGCTCGTCTATCGCCCAGGACACGGCCTCCCCCTTGGCGTGCACCGGCACGGTGCAGTGGAGTATGCGCGCGCCGGCGGCACGGGCAACCTGCTCGGTGTCGTCGGTGCAGTTGTTGGGCACGACGAACACGTCGCGCAGGTGTGCGGGGTAGCGCTGATCGAGCATGCTCTTTATCAGCGGGGCAATGACGCCGCTCTCGTTGCGCGCGGCGATTATGGCGGCGATGCGCTTTTCGGGCGGCCGATGGGGACAGCGCTTTTCGGGCAGAAACGCGCCTATCAGCGCCACCGCCAGAAAGTACGCTCCATACATCAGCGTCGCCGCCAGCATCAGCGCCATTACTATGTCGAGTGCGAGCATCATCTTTCCTCCTCGGATGCGGGGCGCGCGTTGCGCGCCTCTATCCTTTTTTGCCGCTCCATCAGCAGCTTGAATCGGGGCCGGTTGTAGCGCTGTATCAGCACGAACGGCAGATTGCCCAGCGCGTAGAGCAGCGAAGCGATCAGCCCCCACGCGTTGGGGAACACCCAGAACGCCACGAAGCCGCCCACCATGAGGACCACGTGCACGGCCTCGGCTACGCAGGTCTCTATCACAAAGCGCTCGAAGTACGCGCCGGAGCGCGTCTGCGCCAGCGCCTTTTTATAGAACATGCCCTTGAAGAGGCTGCTCATGTCGGGCACCTTGTCCTTCCACTTGTTGACCTTGAGCCGGATGTAGATGCGGCCGTTGCGCTCCCATCCGAACTCGTTGAACGGAAAGCGGTCGTAATGCACCCACCTGCGCGGGAACAGCTCGCCGCAGGTGAACCCCACCAGCCCTACTATGGCCAGCGTCACAATGGTAGTCATGAATACGTTCAGGGCCTCTATCAGCCCCCGCATGAAACTGGATTCCATGACTGCTTCTAACATGTATCGATACCTCCGCGGCGACCGCGCTGTAGCGTCGCGAATGCGCGCCCGGCGTGCGACGCAGCTGCAAGTGAAATCTTGGCGCAAGTATAGCTCATATAATAGTACCATCAGCCAAGTAAAAAATCAATCACCAGTTTGGCGATTTAGCCGTTATGAGCGAGAATTATCCCAAAATTGGCCAGATGCCGCGGGGGGCGGCTGGCAGGAGCTGCGCGCGCATCCAGCGCCCGGCGGCGCGATTAAAATTTGGCGAACGCTGTTAATCCGGGCGGCGCTGTGCTATAATGGCGGCAGCAAACGCGAAGGGGGCATGACCTGAATGCGATATCCTGCGTATCCGCTGATAACCATCGATCCATATGTGAGCCTGTGGAGCTGTTCCGACCTGCTCAACGACGACGACACGCGGCTGTGGCACGGCATGGCAAAGCCGATCTACGGCGTGATGCACATCGACGGCGAACACCTGCGCTTCATGGGCGCGGGCGCGCCCGGGCGCGGCGTGCCGCAGCGCTGCCTGCCGCAGAAGTCGGTCGAGTTCGAGCCGCTGTTCACGCGCTATATATTCGAAAACGCGCATGTGCGCCTGACGCTCGAATTCTGGAGCCCGGCCATACTCGACGACGTGACGCTGATGAGCGCGCCGTGCTCGTTTATAGATTATGAGGTCGAGGCGCTGGACGGGCGCGCGCACGATATAGCGCTCGAGCTGCGCGTGGACGGCGCCATGTGCGGCCACGGCGGCGAGATAGTCGGCGCCACGCGCGAGTGCGCGGGCTATGCGCTGGCGCAGTTCGGCAAGCGCGAGCAGCGGCCGCTGAGCGAGCGCGGCGACGGCGTGGACATAAACTGGGGCGAGTTCTACCTGGCGGGCGAGGCCGCGCGCTACAGCGAGCGCGGCACGGCGTATGACTACGACTTCGCGCGGTTTGGCGAGCCCGAGTCCGCGCGGGAGTACGAGTGCCGCGAGCTGGTGTCGACGCACCGGCTGGCGGGGTTTGCCGGCCGGGCGCGCATGCACGACGTGTTCGCATACGACGACGGGCTGAGCCTGATCGTGCTGGGCGACGCGCTCAAGGGCGTGTGGACCGAGCGCTTTGGCGACATAGCCCGCGCCGTGGACTACTTCTATACCCGCCACGACGAGCTCAGGCAGCGCGCGCTTGAGTGGCAGCACCGGCTGATCGAGGACGCGCGGCCGTTCGGCGAGGACTACGTGCGGCTGATAACCGCGGTATACCGGCAGGTGCTGGCCGCGCACAAGGCGGTGCGCCGGCCCGACGGCGAGCTGCTGTACATGAGCAAGGAGTGCAACAGCAACGGCTGCATCAACACCGTGGACGTGAGCTATCCCTCGATGCCGCTGCTGCTGTGCTACAATCCCGAGCTGGTGCGCGGCCTGATGACCGGCATATTCGAGTTCGCCGGGCTGCCGTGTTGGCAGTGCGACTACGCGCCGCATGACCTGGGCCAGTACCCGATCGCCAATGGCCAGGTGTACGCGCTGCGCGACGAGCTGCTAAAGCGCGAGCCGTATGCGTGGCTGGAGCTGTTCAGGCGCGACAGCGAGGTGTACGACTTCGACTATCAGATGCCGGTCGAGGAGTGCGGCAACATGCTGCTGATGGCCTACGCGTACTGGCGCGCCGACGGCACGCAGCGCGCGCGCGACTACATAGACCGCTACATGCCGCTGCTCAGGCGCTGGGCGCAGTACCTGATCGACAAGGGCGTGCAGCTGGACACGCAGCTGTGCACCGACGACTTCGCGGGGCACCTGGGCAAGAACGTCAACCTGGCGATCAAGTCGTGCGAGGCGCTGTGCGCGATGGGCGAGCTGACCGGCGAGGCGCGCTATGGCGAGGCGGCGCGAAGGGGCGCGCGCGAGCTGACCGAGCTGGCGCGCAACGCGCACGGCATGATGCTGTGCCTGGATCAGCCCGACAGCTGGAGCCTCAAGTACAACATGGTCTGGGACACCGTGGCGGGCTTTGGGCTGTTCGACGCGGAAGTGCGCCGCCTGGAGGTCGAGTGCTATCGCGCGCAGTCCAACGAGTACGGCGTGCCGCTGGACAGCCGCAAGGACTTCACCAAGTCGGACTGGATGCTGTGGGCCAGCGCGCTGGACGACAGCGACGCGACGACGCGCCGCATGTCTGCGCAGCTGTGCGCGTTCCTGGACGCCACGCGCGACCGCATACCGATGACCGACTGGTTCGACACCGTCACGGCGCACAGGTGCTGGATGTGGCACCGCTCGGTGCAGGGCGGGCTGTGGATGCCGGTGCTCAAGGCCCGGTGGAACGCCGCGCGCGGCGGGGAGGCGTGATATGGCGATGCCGAGCGCGCGCCAGCTCGAGTGGGCGGACATGGAGCTGGGCGTTATAATCCACCACCTGATGGACATATACAATCCCGACTATAAAGGCTTTAAGACCCGCGGTGTGCGCACGCACATGCCGCCAGAAATATTCGCGCCGATGCAGCTGGACACCGACCAGTGGCTGGCGGCGGCGCAGGCGGCGGGCGCGCGCTACGCGGTGCTGGTCGCCAACCACTGCACCGGGTTCTCGCTGTGGCCCACGCGCGTGAACGACTACAGCGTGGCGCGTTCGCCGTGGCGGGGCGGCCGGGGCGACATAGTGCGCGATTTCGTGGACTCGTGCGCGCGCTATGGGCTCAAGCCGGGCCTGTACTACTCGACCGGCTGCAACGGGTATTATGACATAAACGACGAGGTCGTGCGGCCCGGCACGCCCGAATACGACGCCTACGCGCGCATAGTCGAGCGCCAGCTGACCGAGCTGTGGACGCAGTACGGCGAGCTGTTTGAGATCTGGTTCGACGGCGGCACGATACCGGTCGAGCTCGGCGGCCCGGACGCGGCGGCGCTGCTTGAGCGCTATCAGCCCGGCGCGATCTGCTTCCAGGGCCCGCCCGGCCACGCACACAACGTGCGCTGGGTCGGCAACGAGCGCGGCCTGGCGCCCGAGAACTGCTGGTCGGCGACCGACTATGGCGAGGACGCGTATGAGGGCGTCGACACAAGCCGCGCGGGCGAGGGCGATCCGGACGGCCGGCACTGGTGGCCCGCCGAGTGCGACATGGGCAACCGCCGGCAGGACGCGTTCGGCGGCGGCTGGGGCTGGCGCGCGGGCGAGCAGGACAAGGCGTACACGCCGCAGGAGCTGCTGGACTGCTACTGCCGCAGCGTGGGGCGCAACGCGAACCTGCTGCTGGGCATGGCGATCAACCGGGACGGCCTGTTCGAGGACGCGGCGCAGTTCGAGGCGTTCGGCGCGCTGCTGAGGCGCACATTCGGGCGGGCGCTGGCCGAGTGCGCGGGCGAGGGCCTGCGCGTGGAGCTGGAGCTGCCGGACGCGCCGCTCAACTACGTGGTTATACAGGAGGATCAGGCGCGGGGCCACGCGGTGCGCGGCTTCAGGGTGCTGCTGGACGGGCGCGAGCTGTACGCGGGCGAGTGCATAGGTCACAAGCGCATACTGCCGGTGGCGGGCGCGCGCGGGCGCACGCTGGCGCTGGAGGTGACGCGCGCGGCGGCACGGCCGGCGATACGCCGCCTGGCGGCGTACTGACGCGCGCAGAGGAGGGCGGTGCCATATGTTTGAACTGGGCGGCGCGTGGAGCTGGGCGCGCGAACTGCAGGCGCGCGCGCTGCGGCCGGGCGGCTGCGCGGTGGACGCCACGCTGGGCGGCGGCGGCGACGCGCAGGCGCTGTGCGAGCTGGTGGGCGCGCAGGGCGTGGTGTACGGCTTCGACATACAGCCCGAGGCGCTCAGGCGCACGCGCGCGCGGCTGGAGGCGGCGGGGCTGAGCGCGCGTGCGCGGCTGTACTGCGCGTCGCACGCCAACATGGCGCAGTACGTGACCTCGCCGATAGACGCGGCGGTATTCAACCTGGGCTGGCTGCCGGGCGGCGATCACGCGCTGACGACGCATGTGGACAGCACGCTGGCGGCGCTGGATGCGGCGCTGAGCCTGCTCAGGCCCGGCGGGCTGATAACGATCTGCGCCTACCCGGGCCATGCCGAGGGCGCGCGCGAGCTGGAGGCGGTGCTGGCCTGGGCGAGCGCGCTGGATGGGCGCGGCTGCCAGGCGATGGTGCGGCGGTATCTGAACCAGCCCGCGAACGCGCCGGTACTGGTGGCGGTGGCGCGCAACGGGCGCGGGGAGTAGCGCGCTGGGGCGGCGTGCGCGCGGCGGGCGCCGGGCGCGCCGGGGCGAGCGATTCAGAGTGCGGGCGCGCGAGATGGCGGTTGCGCCGGCGGGCTGCAGTATGATGTGGATGCTGTGCGGCGCAGCGGCAAGGGACGGCTTGGATAACTCGGGCGCGCACGCGTCGCAGAATTTGCGATTGCGTGCGCGTTTTCACTTTGCTTAATTATAGGCATGATGCAGTATGGTGCGGTTTTTGCGAACATCGTCAGCGGTTACCTGGTCAAATGAGCTTGATATTGGCTGTGCATTATATGCAATAGACCAATATATTATGCGCCAATCTTTTAAGAAGTTCAATCAACATAAAATCGGACGCACACACGTCGCAGTGTATGCGATAGCGTGTGTTCTTGCTCTGTCATGGTATAAGCATAATGTTGGATGGTGCGGTTGTTGCGCGCATCGTCGACAGTTGCCTGGCCAAATGAGCTTGATATTGGCTGTGCATTATATGCAATAGACCAATATATTATG
>CAWVGT010000233.1:0-17701 GCA_963928645.1 Candidatus Fimadaptatus sp. | reverse complement strand
TCTGGGCATCGGTCTTGGCTTTCTTGTTCTTGATAGTGGACCATTTATTGTGTCCTGACATGCGTATCCCTCCGCCAAAGCAGTTTTCCATTGACACTTAATGATATCATCTGTGCACGTTTCTGTCAAATCCGTTTGCGTAAAATTCAGGCACAGCCCGTATTAAAGCCGCAGCGCGCACCCTCCACGCTCCAAAGTGCATATCGGCGCGCGCCCGGCTCAGACCGCGCCGCCCAGCCGCCTGCGATACGCGCTGGGCGTCTCGCCCTGGCGCTGCTTGAAGTAGCGCGACATGTAGAACTGGTCGCAAAAGCCCAGCTCGTCGGCGATCTCGCTGAGCGTGGAGTCGCCCGCCAGCAGCCGCCGCTGCAGCTGCTGCATCAGCAGGCTGTCCATGTAATCGCTTATCGCCAGCCCGGTCTCGGCGCGGAACCGCTTGCCCAGCGTGCTGGGGTTTATGCCGAGCGCGGCGGCTATGTCCTTGAGCGTCAGGTGCGAGCTGAGCTCGCGCTTTATCAGCCTGAACGCCGCGTGCGTCAGCGGCGAGTAGCTGCCCATCGGCCGGAGCATGGCGCCATACGCGCCCACGAACGCGGCCAGCGCCGCGTACACGCAGCCCTTGAGCCGCAGCGCCGCGCGCAGGTCGCCGCCCCGGTACGCGCGCAGCAGCTCCTCCCCCAGCGCCGCGTCCAGCTCCAGCTCCAGCCCGTCGGGAAATCCGCCCAGCAGGTCGAACCCGTCCGGCAGCTCCAGCGCCACGTGTATGTACAGCTTGTCCAGCTCGCCCGCGCACCAGTAGTCGAACTTCAGCCCGCTGGGTATCAGGTACATGTGCCCCGCCCTGAGCGCGCGCACGCCCGCGGGCGTGCGTATCCAGCCCTCCCCGCGATACGCGAAGTACAGCCGCGTGTACGGCGAGCACACCTCCCGCATCGACCAGCTGCTGTCCAGGCGCGCGTACCCGCTGTCGAACATGCGCAGCCTCAGCCCCACGAACCGCTCCTCCGGGCCGCTCATGCGCTCTATCGTCACCCGTCCCGGCGCCTCCCTTCCCCAAAGTGCATATTTTGCGCCGGGTTGTGCATTCACTTGCCGGCCCAATTAAAGTATAATCAATCCAGAACCGCATGCAAGCGGCGCGCTGCACTTTACCTGAATTTAATTATACATGCACAGGAGGAGAGCTATGTCGAGTTACGTAACGCGCAAGACCCCCGGCGACACCGCCTGGTTCACCCACGACCGCTTCGGCATGTTCATACACTGGGGCCTGTACTCGATGCCCGCGCGGCACGAGTGGATCAAGACCCGCGAGCGCATACCCGAGGAGCATTACGACAAGTACTTCAAGTACTTCGATCCCGACCTGTTCGACGCGCGCGACTGGGCGCGCCGCGCCAAGGCCGCCGGCATGAAGTACGCGGTGCTCACGACCAAGCACCACGAGGGCTTCTGCATGTTCGACAGCCAGTACACCGACTACAAGTGCACCAACACGCCCGCGGGCCGCGACCTGGTGCGCGAGTACGTGGACGCGTTCCGGGCCGAGGGGCTGCACGTGGGCTTCTACTACTCGTTGATTGACTGGCACCATCCCGACTTCCCGATAGACATGCTGCACCCGCGCCGCGACGATCCCGACGCCTACGAGCAGAGCAAGGGCCGCGACGTGCACAAGTACGCCGAGTACATGCGCAACCAGGTGACCGAGCTGCTGACCAACTACGGCAAGATAGACGTGCTGTGGTTCGACTTCTCGTACTCCCAGAACAACGGCGAGGGCGAGCGCGCCTGGATGAAGGGCAAGGGCAAGGACGACTGGGAGGCCGAGGAGCTGATAGCCACCGCGCGCCGCCTCCAGCCCGGCATAATAATCGACAACCGCACCGAGATAGAGCAGGATCTGTGGACGCCCGAGCAATATCAGCCCACCCAGTGGGTGCGCCACAAGGAGACCGGCGAGCTGGTCACCTGGGAGGCGTGCCAGACGTTCTCGGGCTCGTGGGGCTACTATCGCGACGAGCAGACCTGGAAGAGCCCCGAGATGCTGATACGCATGCTGGTCAACACCGTGGCGCTGGGCGGCAACCTGCTGATGAACGTAGGCCCCACGTCGCGCGGCGAGTTCGACTACCGCGCCTGCGACGCGCTGAAGGTCTACGAGGACTGGATGCACGGCAATGCCCGCTCGATCTACGGCTGCACTATGGCCGAGCCCGAGTTCGTGGCGCCCGCCGACTGCCGCTACACGCAGTACGCCGACGGCAAGCGGCTGTATCTGCACCTGTTCGCGTATCCCTACGGCCACATCGCGCTGCCCGGCCTGGCGGGCAAGGTCGATTACGCCCAGTTCCTGCACGACGGCAGCGAGCTCAAGTACACCGAGGGCGTCATCAACCACTTCTCCGAGGGCACCAGCGCCTCGGCCGACCAGCTAATTATCGAGCTGCCGCCGGTCAAGCCCAACGTACTGGTGCCGGTGATTGAGCTGTTCCTGAAGTAAACCCTGCATGCCAAACGCGGCCGCATTCCATATGGGATGCGGCCGCGCGTCATATTGCGCCGCTTCGGTTTTGCCGCACACCGTCCCGCAGCCGGCGGCGTTCCTGTCGGCGCGTTATGTTCGCTCGTGCATCGCCTTGACTGGGCGCGCTCACGGCGGGGCGTCGTTTTGGACTGGTCATCGCTTTGCACGGCTGCGCTCTTGGCGATTCTGCGCTTGAGCTCTCGTTCACTGCCGTGGCCGGCGGCATGACGGCGGTGCGTCACATCCGTCTGCCAACTGCCGCGACCGACTGTGCGCTTATGCAGCCGATCGCCTGTTGGTTTGCCCGACAGAGTTCTCGGCGATGCGGCTCACGGGCTCTCGTTCACTGCCGCGACCGGCTGCGCGACGGCGGTGTGTCACATCCGTCTGCCAGCTGCCGCGACCGGCGGCACTCCTGGCGGTGTATCGCATCCGTCCGCACGTTGATTCACCAGGTTGCGCTATCGGCGATTAGGCGCATATGCCCGTTCGCTGCTGTAACCAGCGGCGTTAATACAACCGCTCTCCCATCGCTTCGGCCGGGTGCGCTCTGGCGACGAAGCGCACAAACTCGTCCACCTCCGCAACCTGCGGCTCCTGCAGCAGCGCGTCATATCGCTCGCCAACCATCGCGCCCTTCCCCAGCCGCCCGCAACGCCGCTCATTGCGCGTCACATCTGCTCATCCACCGCCGCGCCCGCGTCGCCGAACTCCGGCCGCACTATCGAGCGCTTCGCCCGCCCCAGCACGTCCCAGGGCGTTATCATGCCTATCAGCGGCTCGTCGGGCGCGCCGCTCTGCGTCAGGAATATCGCCGCCAGGCGCTTCTCGCGCTCCTGGCCCGGCGTGAACGCCGCCGCCGCATCCACATAGCTCGCGTCGGCCGGCATGAACATGAACCGCTCGCTCGAGTGGCGCTCCAGCGGCAGGTAGCGCTCCATGTCGCCCACGCGCGTCGCGTCGTTTATGCGCGCGCCGTTGGCGCGGCCTATGTACGAGAACACGGTGCTCTGGCTGAACACGCCTATCATCCGCCCGCGCTCCAAGACCGGCACATGTGAAAACCCCCGGCTCTCCATTATGCGCATTAGCTTTAGCACCGGCTCGCTCTTGCGCGTCAGCAGCAGCTTGTCGACCGACGTGGCCCAGTTCGCGGCCAGCGGCGGCCGGCGCACATACGCGATTATATCCTCTAGCATGTTGAGCGTGGCGCGCGCGGGCGTCACCACCGGCTCGCCGTCCAGCGCCGCGGTGTGGGTCAACAGGTTGCGTATCTCGCGGCACAGGTCGAGCCGCTCGCGGAATATCTCGCCCTCCTTGCTGTCGGCAAACTCCATTATCACGCTGGCATGCCGCCGCGGCGCGCCGCCGAAGCGCTCGCCCAGCAGGTCCTCCAGCACGCGGTACTTCTCCAGGAACTCGTCGCTTACCATTGAACCGCCTCCATAAAATCGAGGCACGGGCGGGCGCGCGGCCCGTCCGTGTCATATGTTCGGATCACTGCTTGAGCGCGGTCACGCCCTCGGCCTTCATCAGCTCCAGCGTCTCGCTCCAGGCCTCGCTCAGGCGCGCCTTGTCGTCGTCGGACATGCCCTCGGGCAGTTCGTCCAGCGCCGAACCGCACGGCAGCACGCTGTACGCGTTCTTGTCGCCGTCTCCATAGCGCCACACCCATACCGGCACGTAGCCCACGTCCTCTATGGTTATGTCGCCCGTGGCGATCTCGCGGCGTATCGTGAAGTCGAGTATTATGCCGGTGTCCTTGTACTGGTCGCGCTGCGCCGATATGAAGTTGCCCAGCGAGTACGCCACCAGCGTGCGCCCGGTGCTGCCGTCCGCGCGCGTGGTCTCGAGCCACTCTATCGGCTGCACCATGTGCGGGTGACTGCCTATTATCACGTCAAAGCCGGCCTTGGCCATCTTCTCGGCGTAATTGACGGTCGAGTCGTCGGGCTCGCGCTTGTACTCGGTGCCCCAGTGCGGCACGGCGATCAGCACCTCGGCGCCCGCGTCGCGCAGACGCTGCGCGCTCTTTTCGAAGTTGGCGTTGGACAGGTACATTATGCCCCACTCCACGCCGTCCGGGTCGGACTTCTCCTCCATGCCGTTGGTGCCGTAGGTATAGGCCACCACGCCTATCTTGATGCCGTTGACTTCCTTTACGTATGCGGTCTGATACTCCTGCTTGTTGCGGAACGTGCCGGTGTGGTCAAACCCGGCCGCGTCCAGCGCGTCCAGCGTCTCGACCAGCCCGTCGAAGTAGCGGTCGAGGCAGTGGTTGTTGCTGGTGGTCAGCATGTCTATGCCGGCGCCCTTGAGCGCGGTCAGCAGCGACGTGGGCGTGTGGAAGTTGGGATAGCCGGTGAAGCCCTTGGAGCCGGCCTCGCCGACCGTGGTCTCCAGGTTGGCCATGGTGTAGTCGGCGTCGCCCAGGCTGTCGGCTATCGCCGCAAAGAACGACGTGAAGTCGTAGGTGCCGTCGGCCTGCTTGGCCGAGTTCAGCTCGTCGTCGTGCACCATGATATCGCCCGCGGCGCGCACGCGCACCTCGTCGTACAGCTGCGGCGTGGGCGTGGGCGACGGCGTGGGCGCCTCAGTGGGTTCAGCGGTCGGCGCCTGGGTGGGCGCGGCCGTGGGCTGGTTGAACACCGAGATCGACCCGCCCGGCAATACCAGCATAAACACCACGACGACCATGCCCACCGCCAGCAGCGTGAGCAGCGCCGTGGGCAACAGCTTGGGGTTGAGGCGGTAGCGGCGGCGACCGGTCCTGCGCTTGTGTCTTGGCATCATAATCTTTTGTCCCCCTCCTGCGCGCTTGGCGGCTTTGGTGTATACCTATATTGTAACACAGTTTTGCCGCGGATGCAGCATGTTCACAATTTTAGACGGAAAATACACATTCGCAGTTGGGCTTTATGCGCGCAAACATTGTCAAATCCGGTTCAATTCAGCGGCAACAGCGCGTCCAGCTCGGCCTGCACCGCGTCCAGCCGCGCGCCGACCGCGTCGAAGTCCATAGCGGCCGAGTAAACGCGCTCCACGTCGGCATGCAGCGCGCGCGCCCGGCTCAGCTCGCCGACCGCGGCCTCGATCAGCCGCGTGAACTCGCGCTGGTCGAACGCGGCGGCGGCGCGCGCCTCGCCGTCGGCCGGGGCTCCGCGCATGCCGCTGAGCACCGAATCGCACCGCACGGCGTCCTGCAGCCCGCCGTCGGCGGTTATCAGCGCGTCGCACTCGGGCAGCAGCAGGTGCAGCGCGCGCTCGGGCCGCATCGGGTTGAGCAGCAGCACCGCGGGCCGCGCGCGCCCCGGATGCCGCCGCGCGACCAGCTCGAGCGCCTCGCTCGCGTCGCAGCCCCAGGGCAGCTCTATGCGCAGGCAGTTGCCGGCGCGCAGCGTGTCCAGCGTGCTGACGAAGCCGTCGGGCGATATCGCGCCCGCGAACAGCCGCCGCGGCGCGCAGTCCGCCCGATCCACGCCGGGCGCGTCCAGCGCGCGCTCTATGTCGCGGGCCAGTTCGGCGGCGGGCCGGAGCGCGTCGGCGGCCAGCCGGCCCGCGTCCTCATACAGCGGCAGCGCGGCGCGCAGCCACGCATACGCCTGCTCAAAGCAGCCCGCGCGCCGGCGCATGACCGCCTCCAGCTCGGCGCGATGGCCGCTCAAGCGCGCCTCGTCCAGGTACGCCGCCAGGTCGAGCGTGAAGTCGCGCAGCCCGGGCAGGCGCGGCTCCATCAGGTGCGGCGGCGTGGCGTCCATGAGCGCCGCGCCCAGCGCCGGCACTGCCACGCCATCCAGGCTCGCGGGGTCGCTCGAGCAGTAGAAGTACTCCACGTCCAGCCCGCGCCGCCGGTAGCGCTCGCCCACGCGCCGCATCAGCGTGCTCTTGCCCACGCCCGAGCCGCCCTTTATGTAGTAGACGCGCCGCGCCATGCCCGGCGGCAGTATGTCGCCGAACCGGTTCACGAAGCCCCGAGGCGTGTTGCCGCCCGGAAAGAAGTATTTGTCCATACAGGCACACCTCCCTTCGGCTAGCGTATGCCCGGGGTGGGGTAATTATGTGTGCCGGGGAGCGGTGGCGAGGCCGGCAAGAGGGGCGGATGCGCGCAATGACGACTTGGAACGTTCGCAGCGTCAGAGCTGACCAAATGGCAAGACCGCCAGGCAGGACAGGCGCAAAAGCCCGGCAGTCCAAGCAAGATTGGCCCAGGCGCAGGGCCGCCTGAACAGGACAAGCACTGCATCAAATCCACCAAAGCAATGCCGCTACTTCAGCGAGTACGACAGCGCAACCCTCACTGCACGCCAAACCTGCAGCGGGCACGATCGTCCAGGCAATGCTGCCGCCCAAAACGCAGCGCCGCACGGTCCAAAGCCAATGCGGCGCTCAGATCGTTGACAAACCCTGACGGCTGGATAGCAGGTTATATTCCAAACGAATTTGCGAAACATCGTATGGGCGTTGCTGCAAAACCAGTCTGATATAGGCGGCGCTCAGCTTTAGTCCACATGTTTGCCGGTTGCTGCTGCATGCTTGGTCAGCGGACAATGCGCGGCATACTTTGGCAATAGCCCGAGCGCCGCACGGGCCAAAGCCTATGCGCGCTCTGACCGCAGACAAACCTCGGCGGCTGGACAGTCAGTTTTTCTCCAAACAACTTCCTGCAATTCTCGTTGGCAATGCTGTCAAATCAACCTGATACAAGCTACATATCACCTTCATTTGCATGTTTGCCAACTGCTTTTGCACACTCGGCCATGCAGACCGCGTGCGGCATACTTTGGCAATAGCCCGAGCGCCGCACGGGCCAAAGCCTATGCGCGCTCTGGCCGCAGACAAACCTCGGCGGCTGGACAGATAGCTCTATTCAAAACGGCTTCCTAAAGCGGCCCCTGGGCAATGCCGCAAACCAATCTGATACGACCAGCTTCCATTTTTACTTGCATGCGTTGCCGGTTGCTCAGCGCGTCTGGCAAAGCAGTTCGCGCAGGGCACACTTTGCCAATATGCTAAGCGCCGCACGGGCCAGAGCCCATGCGGCGCGTTCGCTCGCCATCAGCCGAGCAGCTTGAGGTATTTCGCCATGCAATACCCGGTCTTGCCGTTATAGGAGATCTTGCACCAGGTGTCGCCCGTGGTTATCACCGTGACCGTGGCGCCATTGGGTATCATAGTCAGCGCCTGCGACGACTGGTTAGGCGCGGAGCGCAGGTACATCGCGGCCGAGTTGGCCAGCGTGACCTGGGCGCTCGTGCCCGAGCTGCCCTCGGGCTTGACTATGCCCGACTTCAGATACTTGCTCTCGACATAGCCCACAGTGCCCTCGTAGGACACATGTGTCCAGTCGCCGTACACGTGCAGTACCTCGACCACGCCATAGTTGGGTATCGTGCGCACCGTCGCGCCCTGCTCGGTCTCGTGCAGCGCCAGGCCGTCGGACTTGATTACCGTGGCGTAATTGGCGCTCGCCGTCGCGGTCGGCCTGGGCGTGGACGTGGGCTTGTTCGTCGGCCTGGGCGTGGCGGTCGGGCTGGCCGTGCCGCCCAGCACTATGTACTGCTTGGCCACGTAGCCCTGCCGGCCCTCATATTCGATGTAGTAGAAGCCCTGATCCTCCAGCATGACCGTCACCTTGGTACCGTTGGCCAGCCGCGTTATCTCGCTATACGAGGTGCCGGGGCCGCTGCGCATTATCAGCCGCGAGCTGGAATTGCTCAGCGTGACCGTGCCCACCCGCGGCGCGGGCGAGGGCGTGGGCGTGGTCGTCGCCGTGGGCAGCTCTGCAAGCTGTATGTACTGGCGCGACACATAGCCCTTTACGCCGTTATGCTGCACGTAATACCAGCTGCCGGTCTGGCCCAGTATCTCCACATACGTGGAGTTGAGGAGCTTGGCCACCACCGCCGAGCTGGCGTTGGGTTCGGCGCGCATGTTCAGGCTCGTTCCCACCGTGACCCTGCCATACTGCGTGGCGCCGGCCGACGAGGTGGGCGTGGGCGCGGGCGTGGCCGTGGGCTGGGCGTCCAGCGTCACGTACTGGCCCATTATGTAGGCGGTCTGGCCGTTGTATAGGAACTTGTACCACGACTGCGACCAGTCGTCTATCACCAGCGCGTCGCCCCGGGTCAGCTGGCCCAGCACCGAATACGTCGTGCCGGGGCCGCTGCGCACGTTGACGCGGTCGGCGTTGACCTCGCCCCGGCGCGTCGCGGGCGCAGCCGTGGGCGTGGGCGTCGCGGTGGGCGCGGCCGTGGGCTGAGCGTCCAGCGTCACGTACTGGCCCATTATGTAGGCGGTCTGGCCGTTATAGGTGAACTTGTACCACTGCTGCGACCAGTCCTCTATCTCCAGCTCATCGCCCAGCGTCACCTGGCCCAGCGCTGCATACGATGTGCCCGGGCCGCTGCGCACATTGACGCGGTTGGCGTTGACCTTGCCCTTGCGCGCCGCGGGCGCGGGCGTCGCGGTGGACGCGGGCGTTTCGGTGGGCGCGGGCGTCGCGGTGGGCGCGGCCGTGGGCAGCTCCACGGCATCCAGCGTCACGTACTCGCCCTTTATGTAGGCCGTCCGGCCCTCGAACGTAAAGCTGAACCACTCCTGCGTCCAGTCGTTCACTGTCAGCTTGTCGCCGCGCTTTACCTGGCCCAGTATCGCCGAATCGGTGCTGGGGCCGCTGCGCACGTTGACGCGGCTGGCGTTGACCTTGCCGGTGCGGGGCTGCGTCGGGTCGAGCGTGGGCATAGGCGTGGGCACCACGCCCGAGGCGTCCTCCACGCCCAGCGCGACCGTCTGAGTCGCGGTGCGGCCGTCGGCCAGCGTTGCGGTGAACTTGTAGCGGAACGTGCCCGTCACGCGCGTCGCGGGCAGCTTGAACACGGTGTATCCGGTGCCCGCGTCTATCGTCACGCTCTCAAACGCCGCGTCGCTCGCGCTGTCGACCGGCTCGCAGCTCCAGCTGATATTGCCGGCATACTCCTCCCACTCGCCCTCCGAGGTCAGCACGACCACGCCGGGCGCGCTTATCACGTAGCTGGAGTACTGCCAGGGCACCTGATAGCTGCTGCGCAGGCCGTCTATGCGCGGCTCGCTGGTGTACAGCCTGAGCGTGGAGTATATCTTCGCGGTCGCGGACTTCAATGTGACCGTCGCCTGTACCTGGTACACGCCCGACTCGAGCGTGCTGGCAGGGCGCAATGTGGCGGTATGGCCGTCGCCATCGGCGCTGTCGCAGCCGATCGACGCCACCGAGCCGTCGGGCGCGAGCACCAGCCAGCTCACCTTGTACGCCACGTCGTCCGGCAGCGGCGCGCAGGGCTTGACCGTAACCGTGCCCAGCGAGGCGGAGTCGTCGTATACCGTGGCCTCGAGCTCAGCGGGGTCGACCTTAAACAGCCCCTCGGGCAGCTGCGCCGAGGCGTCCGCGACGATCAGCTGCACGTTCTTGGTGAACGTCGCGCCGTCCACCACGCCGGGCACGTCGCTCACCGCGGTTATCACCACGTCGTACACGCCGGGCTTGGTCGCGCCTATCGACAGCCCGTCGTCGGGCGTGAACGTGGTCGTGGTCAGCTGCCCGTCCGCGTCGCCGACCAGCGAGGCGGTCACGCTCATGCCGTTGGTCAGCGCGCTGCCCTCTTCGGCCGTCGTCAGGTCGACCTGCGCCAGCTCGCCCAGCCGCACGACCAGCAGGTCGCCGGTGGTCTTAAACCCGGTGGGCACCTTTTCGCGCACCTCATAGCTGACCGGTATCCGCCGGGTCAGCTTCTCGCCGCCCGGCAGCGTCACGGTGAGCGTTATCGTGGCGCTGACGTTGGCGACGTTGGACTTGGTGTAGAGTATCGGGGGCGTCTGCGCGCCGCCGCTGCCCGAGAGCTTGATTGTGGCATTGCCCTCGCCCGTGGTCGTCGAGATGCTCCAGCTCGCGCTGTAGCCCGCGGGCATCAGCTCCGAGTTGACCTCCAGCCGCGTGGTGGGGTCGTCGGCGAACACGTAGTCGACCTTCTTTATGCCGCTGCCCGACAGATCGGAGCAGATGATCGGTATCGCAAAGTCTCTCGCATCGTCTACGCATATCAGCATCAGCGTATCCGAGCATATCTCCTCATGCAGCGCCGCGTCCATGACGCGCACCTTCAGCGTGAACACGCCCTCCATGTAGGACTTGACCGAGAACTCGGCGGTCTGATCGTCGCTCACTCTCAGCTGATTGTCGTCAAACTCCAGCCCAGTGCACACGACCTCTATATACGCGCCGTCCGGTATGGCGTCGCCCCGGTTGACTATGGTCAGATGCGTATAATCGTTCCCGGTCTTTATCAGCTGATACCGCTGTCCGCTGGAGTACTCAAACGTCGCCTGAATCGCGCGCTGCTCCGCGCTCGCCAGCGCGGGCGCTTCGGTGGGCGCTTCGCTCGGCGCGGCCGTAGCGTCCGGCACGGCAGTCATGCCCGGTTCGCCCGTCGATTCCGGCTCGCCCGTCGCGTCCGGCTCGACCTGCGCGCCGGCAGCCCCGACATCGGGCGCTTCCGCGGTCGCCTCGACGCTCAGCACCGCTTCGCCGCTCGGCGCCTCGGCCAGCGCGGGCGCGCCGCCGAACAGCGTCGCCGCGCTCAGCGCCAGGCTCAGCAGCGAGCACAGTCCGCGGGAAGTTGTCTTATTCATGTTGTTCACCTCATTCATCCTTTCGCAACGTCTGCGCAATCTTTGCAATATATTTGTGATGCAAACGCAATCCAGGGACATTATACACCCGGCGCGCGCAGATTTCAACCATCCAGGCTCGGCCCGGCGCAGCGCGCCCGCGCACGGGCAACCTCAGCGGCGCGCCGCCGGACAGCACCCACATGGATTAGACGCGCAATCGCCTTGATTTGATGCCACATTGTACCACAAAAACATTAAAGTACCATTAAAGCACGGCACGCACCGGGTTTTGCGGCAAGCTTTCGCCGCGATTTGACGCCGCATGTCAGAAAATCCGCCGAAACCGCCGCAGCTTCGCCCCGACGGCGCCGCCGCCCGACGCGCGCGGCGCGTGTCCTCCGGCGCCACAGCTTGACGCGCCGGGCGCAAATATGATAATATGCGGTAAGTCAAAGCTGTGGAGGTGGTGCCGGATGAGGAAGAATGCGATAGCGCTGGCCCTGATCGCGCTGGCGGCGGCGATGATCTGCGCGGGGGCGTGGCGCGGCGAGATCGACACGGTATTCAAGAAGGCGACTAACATATGTCTGGAGTGTGTGGGCATTGGCTAAGCGGAACGGATTCAGGCGCGGCGCGCGCAAACTCGCGCAGTGGTGCGCGCTGCTGATAGGCAATGGTTATGCCGCCGGGTTCGCCGGCGCGCGGATATACACCGGCGCGGGCAAGCGCGTATGCCTGCCCGGGCTCAACTGCTACTCGTGCCCGGGCGCGCTGGGCGCGTGCCCGATAGGCGCGCTGCAGGCCGTGCTGGGCAGCCACAAGTTCTCGTTTTCGTACTATGTGGCGGGGCTGCTGATATTCTTCGGCGCGGTGCTGGGGCGGGTCGTGTGCGGCTGGCTGTGCCCGTTCGGGCTGGTGCAGGAGCTGATACACCGCATACCGCTGCCACGCGCGCTCAGGCGGCTGCGGCGCAAGAGCCTGCCCGGCCACCGCGCGCTCAAGTGGCTGAAGTACGCGATACTGGCGTGGTTCGTGATACTCGCGCCGCTGTTCGTAGTGGACATAGTGGGCCAGGGCTCGCCCTGGTTCTGCAAGTACATCTGCCCTGCGGGCACGCTGGAGGGCGGCTGGACGTTGGTGCTGCTGGACACGGCGCTGCGCGGCGCGATAGGGTTTCTGTACGCCTGGAAGAGCGCGCTGCTGATCGCGCTGATACTGCTGAGCCTGTTCATATACCGGCCGTTCTGCAAATACCTGTGCCCGCTGGGCGCGATATACTCGGTCTTCAATCCGATCGCGCTGGTGCGTTTCAGGTTTGACGCGGCCAGGTGCGTCGACTGCGGCCAGTGCGCGCGCGCCTGTCCGATGTCGATCGACCCCCGGCGCAACTGCAATGCGCTGGAGTGCATACGCTGCGGCGCGTGCCTGGACGCGTGCGCGCCCGGCGCGCTGGGCTGGGCCAACCGGCTGCCGCGCCGCGCTCGCGGCGAGTCGCAGCGCGCGGCCGAGCGCAAGACCTGATGTGCTAAGGCCCCGCGAACGCGCGCTGATGCGCTTGCGCGGGGCTTGGCTCGGCTATTTGTCGCCGGCGCGGTGCGCGAACAGCTTATTCTTGACATATAGCACGCTGAACTCGCTGATGCAACTGTTGCAGATCTCAGCGCTGCGCTCGCGGCGCGTCGCCATGCACCCTCATACGCAAAACCCGATATACAAAGCCCCGCGGCCGCGCACAGATGTGCTTCCGCGGGGCTTAATTCAGCTGCCAGTCGCCATCGCGCTGCGCGGGCGGCTCACTTTTTGACATTGAGCGCCTTGAACTCGCTGCCGCAGCTGGGGCAGACTATCTTGGCGCCGCGCTTGAGCAGCGTGCTCATCGGTATGTCTATCGCGCTGCCGCAGTTGGGGCACTTGCGCTCGACCATGAGCGAGTCCAGCAGCTCCTTGCGGGACGCGTGGCTGCAGCAGTCCTCGCAGTCCTCGTCGTCGCAGTCGTCACACTCGTCGCAGTCGTCACACTCGTCGCAGTCGTCGCACTCGTCGCAGTCGTCACACTCGTCGCAGTCCTCGCCGTCCTCGTCCTCGTCGTCCTCATCGAAGTCGCCGTATACCTCGGACTCCAGCTCGTTTATGTCGTCGTCCAGCACGTCCACGTATTCGCTCAGGTCGTCGTGCGCGTCGCGCAGCTCCTTGAGCTCGTCGGACGCCGCCTGCAGCGCGTCAAGCAGCGCCTGCATCAGCTTGTATTCGGGCGCGTCGGGCTGCATCTTCATGCCGTCGAACAGGCCCCTGGCATACGCCAGCTTATCGCTCAGCTCGCTCATATCGGCCTCCGTCAAGCGCTCAGACGCGCTCCATGTACTCGCCGGTGCGGGTGTCTATGCGCAGCACGTCGCCGGTGTTGACAAACAGCGGCACGTTGAGCGTATAGCCGGTCTCGACGGTCGCGGGCTTGGTGGTGTTGGACGCGGTGTCGCCCTTGAAGCCGGGCTCGGTCTCGGTCACTTCCAGCTCGACAAAGTTGGGCGCCTCGACCGAGAACGGGCTGCCCTTGAAAAAGCGCATCGTCACGTTGGTGTTTTCCTTTATGAACGGTATCGCGTCCTCGACCTGCTCGTGGTTGAGCGGTATCTGGTCGTAGGTCTCGTTGTCCATGAAGTAGTACAGGTCGCCGTCGTTGTACATGTACTGCATTTCCTTGGTCTCGATTATCGCCTTGGGCATCTTGTCGGTCGGGTTGAACGTGCGCTCGAGCACCGCGCCGGTCATGACGTTCTTTATGCGGGTGCGCACGAACGCCGCGCCCTTGCCGGGCTTGACGTGCTGGAAGTCCACTATCGTCCACACGCCGTTATCCATCTCTACGGTTATGCCCTTCTTGAAATCGCCCGCAGTAATCATTGATAATCCCTCCAAATAAGCTTGATATGACTTATAGTATAATGAGCTTCTTGGGCGCCTCGAGCGCGAGATTGCTCACCCCGCCCGGCTCAATTATCACCAGATCCTCTATGCGCACGCCGAACCGCCCCGGCAGGTATATGCCCGGCTCGACCGTCATCGACATGCCACACTCCAGCGCGGTGTGGTTGGCCCAGCTGCAGCCCGGCGCCTCGTGTATCTGAAGCCCGGTCGCGTGGCCCAGGCTGTGGCCGAAGTACTCGCCGTAGCCCGCCGCCTCGATGTGCCCGCGCGCGACCGCGTCCATGTCCGAACAGATCGCGCCCGGCTTGAGCGCGTCCAGCGCCTTGAGCTGCGCCTCGAGCACCACCTCGTACACGCGCTTCATCTCGTCGGTCACGCTGCCCAGCGCCACCGTGCGCGTGATGTCGCCGGTATAGCCGCAGTAGCTCGCGCCGAAGTCCATCGTCACAAACTCGCCCGCCGCTATGCGCTTTTCGCCCGGCACCGCGTGGCACAGCGAGCCGTTCGCGCCCGAGGCGATTATCGTCGGGAACCCGAACCCGTGCGCGCCCAGCTTGAGCATTATGTACTCCAGCTCGGCCTTGAGCTCCAGCTCGGTCATGCCGGGCTTTATGTGGCCCAGCAACTCGTCGAACGCGCGCGCGCTTATCGATTCGGCGCGGCGCAAGCACTCGATCTCGTGCTCGTCCTTTACCATGCGCAGCTGTTCGGGCCGGGCGCGCAGCGGCTCGACCGGTATGTCGCCCGCGGCGGCCTTTATCTGCTCAAACGCGTCCACGGTCACAAAGTCGGTCTCCACGCCCAGCCGCTCGGGCGCGCACTCGGCCAGCGCATTTGCCAGCGCCCTGTGCCAGGGGGTGTCGCGGTCGGTCTTTACGACCGTCCAGCCGGGCGCCTGCAGCTGGGCCTGCTCTACGTATCTGAAGTCGGTGAATATGTACTGCCGCTCAAGCGTCACCAGCGAGCAGCCCTCGCCCGCGTAGCCGCTCAGGTACAGGAAGTTCTCGGGCCTGTGGAGCAGCGCCGCCGGCTGGCCCTGCGCGCGCATCAGTTCGCGCATGCGGGTTAAGCGCATCTGCATTAGTATTACTCCCTTCCGGCGCAAATAAACAGCGCCGCACTAACCATTTAATTATACCACATCCGCATACGCTTTGCCAGCAAAAATTGCGCAAAGATGGCGTTTTGAGCGTGGCCTGCGCGTGCAAAGCCCGGCGATGTGTTATATCGGCGTAATTTCGGAGCGCGCCGCCGCCAGCATGTCGCGCATGGCGAGCGCGTCCTCGGCCTGAGTGTCGCGCGATTCGCAGATCACCGTGGGCTCCAGCCCGCGCCGCGCCAGCACCCGGGCCAGCTGGCCAAAGTCGGGCCCGAACCCCGGATCGGCAAACGACATGTGCCGGCGCTCGCCGCACGAGGCGTACTGCACATGGCTGAAGTGCGCGTGGAAATGGCGCAGCCGCTCGGGCATGGCGCCCGCGCGCCCGGGCCAGAGCGCGCGCTCGAGCGCGTCCAGCACGCGCTCGAAGTCGGCCTCCGAGTTGAGCGCGCCCAGCTCGCGCGCGTGCATGTGCGCGAAGTCGAGCGTGGGCGTTACGCGCGGGTCGACGCCGCACAGCGCTATGACGTCGTCCAGCGTGCCCAGCGTGTTGCGCTTGCCCATCGTCTCGGGGCAGAGGTTTACCTGCTCATACCCGAGCGCGTCCAGCCGCGCTATGCACTCGTGCATGAACTCCAGCGCGCGCTCCAGCGCCTCGGCGTGGCCGCCCTTCTCCGAGCCGGGATGGAACACCACGCGCGCGCCGCCCATCAGCATGACCACGCGCGCCGAATCCATTATGTAGCCGAACGACTTTTCGCGCTTGTCGGGATCGAGCGCGGCGCAGTTTATATAATAGGGCGCGTGTATGCTCACGGTTATGCCCCAGCGGCGCGCGTTGTCGCCTATCGCGCGCGCAGTGTCGTCCAACAACGCCACGCCCCGCCCGGCGGCGTATTCATACGCGTCCAGTCCGCGCGCGGCCAGCCATTCGGGCGCCTGCGTAGACGACTTGCAGCCCGCGTCATAGAAGCTGCGCGAATTGCCCGCCGTGCCAAATTTAGCCATAGTATGATCCTCCGCATCTGTCAGCGCGCGCGCCTGACGCCCATGAGCCGCATAACCGGCCGCTCCAGCGCGCGGTTTACGTATGTGCCCGCGAACTCGCGCCCGCCGATCGGGTTGACCAGCACCGCGCGCATGCCGTTGCGCTTTGCGCCGAACACGTCGGTCAGCAGCTGATCGCCGACCGCCGCGACCTGCCCCGCCGGCGCGCTCAGCAGCGCGCACGCGCGCCCGTACGCCTCGTGCGCGGGCTTGCCGGCGTCGGCTATGAACTTAATGCCCAGCGCCTCGGCCACCGGCCGCACGCGCGCGGCGCGGTTGTTCGAGCATATGCAGACCGCAAAACCCCGCGCGCGGCAGCCGTCCAGCCACGCGCGCAGCCCGGGCGCGACGTCGTACCGGTTCCAGCGCGCCAGCGTATTGTCCAGATCGAACATCAGCGCGCGCACGCCCAGTCGCTCCAGCGCATCCAGATCGATCGACATCACATCCCGACACACCATGTCGGGTCGCAGCTCGTCAAACATCGCGCTCGCACCTCCGAATGGATACTATTTTACAATACGCCCGCGCATGCGTGCAAGCGCGGCGCGCGCGGAGCTTGTAAAGTTTTGCGCGGCGATATAGGCGAATCGCGCCTGCGCGCGGCATGACAGCGCCGCTCGACTCGCGCACTGCCGGCTGCACGCCCTGAGGCGCCCCGGCAGTCGCCGCTCACCAGCGACGCGACAGCTCCGCCCGCGTCGCCCCCAACGCGATGCGCAGATACTGGCCGATGAACGCCTCCAGCCGCGGCGCGCTGTCAAATGTGGCACCTGTCCAAGGCGCAGCGCGCCATCGGAGGACGTCCAACCCGTTCCAGCCGCAACACCATGCCGCAGTCAGATGAGCTCAGCTCAGCCCAATGATGTGCGCCCCGCTGCGCACAGCCCCGTCACCGTCCGCATACGCGCACGTTTGCGGCGCATACAAATGTCCTCCAACCGCAGCCGTAGGGTTCAAACCGCTGACAAAGCCTGGCGGCTGGACAGCGGGTTTTGCTACCAACTTTTTAACGACATATGAGCGATGTCGCAAAGCAGTTTTGATATAAACGGCATTTCATTTTGATATGCGCGTTTCGTCAAGCAGACAGGGTACGGCTTGCTTGGTCAAAAGAATGAGCCCTCCAACCGCAGCTGAAGGGCCCAGACCGCTGACAAAGCCTCGCGACTGGGCAGCTGGTTTTGCTCTCAACTTTTTTTAAACAATATATGGGTGATATCACAAAAGCAGGTCTGATGTAGGCAGCGTACCGCATTGATTTGCGTGCCTTGTCGGTTGCTGTTGCACGTCTGGTCAAACAAGCATTGTATGGGTGCATACTTTGTCAAAAGACCGAGCCCACCAACCGCAGCAGGAGGGCCCAAACCGCTGACAAAGCCCAACGGCCGGATAGCGGGTTTGCTCCAAACATTCTTGATATGGCATATAGGTGATATCGCAAAATCAGTCTGATACAA
>CAWVGT010000232.1:0-9249 GCA_963928645.1 Candidatus Fimadaptatus sp. | reverse complement strand
CAGTGCAGCTTTGCGCGGTAAGCCGAATATGTTCAAGGGCGGCATACGCGCGAGGGTGGGCTGCATGGCGTTGAGTCCGGTGTGCTGCAAAAGTGGCGCATGCGCGATATAAGGCCGCTTTATATGCTGGGCTGATAAGCGAACCAAAGCGGCCCATGCGCGCCAGCCCCGCTCAGCGCTCCAGCATCAGCACGCGCACGTCCAGGCGCTGCGCGGCGGCGCGCACCAGCGTGCCGTACGTGCCGCCCCGCGTGCCGTCGAACACCGCTATCAGCCGCGAGCTGTGCTCGATCATCCAGGAGTTGCGCTGCATGAAGCAGCCGGCGTGGTAGCGCTCGCTCACGCAGACCTGATCCGCGGCGTGGCGCGCTATCTCGCGGCAGCGCGCGCGCCAGTCGGGCGTGAAGCGCTCGCAGCTGTCCGGGTACGGGTAGGCGCAGATCAGGCGCACGCCCCGCTCCAGCCGCGCTATGACCTCCTCGGCGGCGTACACGTCTATGCCGCACGCCATGCCGCTTATGAATGCCTCGTATCCGTCGGCTATCGCGGCGTCGATCTCGCGGCCCAGCATCGCCTTGAATTCGGCCTCGGGCAGATGCAGCTTGTCGGGTCGGTGGCCGGTGAAGCAGCAGCAGCGCGCGCGGTCCATGTCCATGCGATCGCCTCCGTTCAGTGTCAGTCGGGGGTGTAGACGGTTTGGGTCATAAACGCCCGCATCATGTCGGCCTGAGTATACGAACCGGTCGTTTGCCCGCTCAGCAGCGCCGCGCGCAGGTCTGTGGACAGCATACACGGCGTCGCGGTAAGCATCGTCAGGCCGGCTTCATCGATGCTGAGCGCCACTATCGCCGCCGGCTCAGCCTCGCCGTAGTCGAATAGCACGTATGCTATGCCCGAGTCGCAACCGTCCAGCCGCTGTACATCGGTACAGGTCGCTATCGCAGCCGCTGATATCAGATTCGGGCCGGACTGCAGGGTCAGTAGGCCGGCTAACATGTTATGTATCTTCAGGCGGTACAGCCGCAGCAGCTCGGCGTCGCCCGTTTGCTGCATGCCGGACGTTATGTTTATTAAGTCCATTATCAGGCCGAGTTTGTCGTCGGACAGGCGCATAACCACTATCGACTCGGGCGCAGAGCCGTACTCGGGCACGATATCGGCCAGCGCAGACCGCACGTCGTCGGTGGGCACGTATATATCGATGAATTGCTCGTATGCGCACAGCTTGCACATGGAGTCCGCCACGCCGCGCGCGGCCTCGATGAGCTGTGCGTCCTCGGGCGTGGCCTGGCTCAGCGGCACGGCCTCGGTGGCCTTGCCGGAGTCGATTATCGAACCGAACAGGCTGTTGGCGGCGGGCGCCGCGTCGGCTGTCGGCGCTGCGCCTGTTTCGCCGGTCGAGTCGGCAGCGTCCGGTAAAGCGGCCTTGCCGGAGTCCGCTATCGAACCTACTATATCGCTGAATGTCCCGCCGGACGCCGGCTCGGCCTCGTCCGCAGCCGTTGCGCCGGCCAGCGCCGGCAGCGCCAGCAGCGCCATGGCCAGCAGCAGTGAAAGCATTCTTCTCATATCGAGCATCCTTCCCGTTCAAGTATCGCATTGCTGCAATGGATATGCGCGCGGGCCGCACGGGCGTCGCGCCACGTGCGGCCGTTGTGCGATGTGCCTATTTCCCGTCGGGCGCATAGGTATTGCGGGTTATTATGCCGTCCACGCCGGCCAGCACCTGCGCCGCATCATCGACCATGCCGTCCAGCAGCTGCCCCACCTGTCCGCCCAGCAGCAGCGGGCGCAGCGCCTCGGGCAGCCTGCACAGCGTGGCAGCCAGCGAGGTCAGGCCGTCCGCGTCCACATGAGCCGCGACGACCGCCGCTGGGCGCTCCTTGCCGTAGTCGAATATCACATATGCCACGCGCGGCGACACGCCGTCCAGCACCTGTATGTCGCCCAGCGTCATGACCGACGTCGCCGCCAGCCATTCCGCTCCGCTGTTGGCGTTGAGCATGGAGGGCAGCGTGTTGTACAGCTTCAGGCGCAGCATGCGGCAGGCCTGCGCGTCGTCGGCGTCATAAGTCGCGCCGCCTGCGCTGAACGCCGCGGCGATAATGGCGTCTACGGCCTCAAGCGGCGCGCTCAGCACGGTTATCGAGTCGGGCGCGGAGTAGTCCTGCGCCATGGCCTCGGCTATCTGCGTGGCCACATTGGTGCCGGCGGTGTAGAGCGCCACATAGGTCTCATCTGAGCACAGCGCGCACAGCTGGTCCACGGCGGCGCGCGCGGCTTCTACAAGCGCCGCGTCGGCGGCGTCGGCTTCGGCGAGCGTCGGAGCCATGATCGAGCTGCCGGCGTCAGCGGGCTCGGTCTCGGCGGCGGCGGGCGCAGCGTCGCCCGCGACTTCGGCGCTCCCCTGCGCGTCGGTCGCGTCGGCGTCGGCCAGCGCGGGCAGGTTGAGCGCCATTAGCGCTATGGCCAGCAGCAGAGTCAGCAGTTTTTTCATTGTCATATTCCTCCCCCTGTTTTGGCGATTCCATATGTTTCATGCCGCGCAGTTTAGACGCGCGCCCCATTCCGCGCGTTCCGAAAGCTATACAAAGTTTAAACGACGACTTGCCAGTTCACTCCCCGAGTGATATTATAATAGGCACATTAAACCGATGTCAAGGGAGGCAAGAGCATGTCCGACAAGTACAAGAGCGCATATCGCGGCTATCTGATAGATCATCACTCGCCCGCGCCGCCGGTGGTCGACTTCACGCATATAGACCCGGCCGAGTACGAGAAGTTCTACCGCGAGGCCAACATATCCAGCCTGATGGTCTACACCAAGGACCACTGGGGCTACAGCTACTACGACACCGCCGTGGGCACGCGCCACCCCGGGCTGCGCGCCGACTACATAGCGATGGTCAGCGACATACTGCATCGCAACGGCATAGAGTTCAACGCGTACTACTGCCTGGAGTACGACACGCTCGCGCCGCGGCAGCACCCCGAGTGGGCGATACGCGACCGCTGGGGCGAGCCGGTGAGCCTGGGCGGGCGCATGGCGCGCTGGGGCATGGCGTGCTACGAGACCGGCTACCGCGAGTACGTGCTGGGCCAGCTGCGCGAGGTGGTCAGCCGGTATCATCCGGACAGCCTGTTCCTGGACATATTCGGCAAGACGCTGTGCTACTGCGAGGCGTGCCGCAAGAAGTTCCTGCAAAGGTACGGCTATCCGCTGCCCGAAAGCGACCTAAAGCCCCGGGACGAGTTCGCGGCGTTCGACTTCGGCGCGCACGGCCGCGACGTCAACGAGTTCCTGGAGGACTGCGCGCGCGACATGCTTTCCGAGATAATCGCCGCGGTCAAGGCGATAGACCCGGACATCAAGGTCACGATCAACTTCGCGGCGCTGTACCCCAAGCGCATACGCGACATGCTGGACTACCAGTTCACCGAGCCGTGGGCGGGCAACTGGCTGTCGGCGATGTACTCGCGCGACACGGCGCGGGGGCAGTACCCGCAGCTGGGCCCGGGCGACGTGTCGGACGTGTACAACTACCGGCCCGAGGCGGTGTACCGGCTGGCGGCGGCGCAGATAGTATCGGGCGGCTGCCGGGCGTTTCTGTACAGCGGCTCGCAGCACGTGGACGGCACGCTCGAGCACGAGGAGGCGCGCCGCGTGGGCCGGGCGTTTGCGGACGTGAAGGCGTTCGAGCAGTACCTGGGCGGGCGCGAGCCGGTGGCCGACGTGGCGATACTGCTCAGCGACGCGTCGTCGCGCGCGCGCTCGGGCAACGAGGTCATAGTCAACGCGATAGGCCGCTGCAAGCGCGCCGACGCGCACCGGTCTGCGATACTGGGCGCGATGAAGCTGTGCGACTGGGCCAAGTGCGCCTGGCGCGTGGTGCCCGAGCAGGAGCTGACGCCCGAGACGGCCGCCGGGTTCGGGCTGATAATACTGGCCGGCGCGTTCCACATATCGCCGGAGCTGAAGCGCGTGCTGGAGGAGTACGTCGCCGCGGGCGGCTGCGTGCTGGCCGACGGCGAGTGCGGCATGTACGAGGCCGACGGCACGCGCCGCCGGGAGTCGGCGATTGCCGAACTGCTGGGCTGCCAGTTCGCGATGAAGCTGTCCGGGTACGCCGACGCGGACTACGGCGCGTACCTGCTGCGCGATGAGTCGAGCTGCTTTAGGCTCTTGCCGGACACGCTGCCGCCGCTGGGCCGGGTGCAGCAGGCGGTCGTCCCGACCACGGGGCACGGCTGCGGGCGGATAGTGCCGCCGTGCGTGGCGCTGACCGAGCGCACCTGGGTCAACTGGTGGTGCCCGCCGCCGAGCACATGCCCGAGCGAGTACCCGGCGGTCATAGACAACCGCGTGGGCGCGGGCCGGGCCATGTACGCGGCGTTCGAGCTGTTCGAGGGCGTCAACGCCGGGCTGAACCTGATGCGCCAGCTGTTTGCGGGCATGCTGGACGAGCTGCTGCCCGCGCCGGCGCTGCACCTGACGACCGGCGCGCCCGAGAGCGTGTCATACGCGGCGTATCGGCGCGGCGACACGCTGATAGTGCACCTGATAAGCCACCTGGCCGAAAAGACCAACGGCGACGCGCCCGAGATACCGGCGGGCGTGCTGACGGTCAGCCGGCAGCTGGGGCGCGTGCTGTCGGCGCGCACGCTGGACGGCGAGTCGCTGGAGGTGCGCGAGTACAGCCGCGAGAGCAGCGTGGCGCTGCCGCGCGTGGCGATACACGAGCTGGTGCTGATAGAGCTGGGCGAGTGGACGCCTGGGGAGGATTGAGCCGCGCTTGGTGCGTGTTATATGAAATACTTATCGCCGCCCATGGCATGCTGTGGGCGGCGAAGTCTGTTGACGAAGAATGCTGCGCACAGTCTGTTTGGGCAAGCCCGCAACAGCATCCGGTGGGGAACATGCAAATAAAGCGAGTACAGCCGCGAGAACAGTGTGGCGCTGCCGCGCGTGGCGATACACGAGCTGGTGCTGATAGAGCTGGGCGAGTGGACGCCCGGGGAGGACTGAGCCGCGCTTATCGCGTGTTATACGATATACTATCGCCGCCCATGGCATGCCGTGGGCGGCGAAGTCTGTTGACGAAGAATGCTGCACACAGTCTGTTTGGGCAAGCCCGCAACAGCATCCGGCAGAATGTGCAAATTAAAGTGAAATGCCGTTAGCATTACTGTTTATTGACAAAGCATGTCGCACACGGTCTGACTAGCCGAGCGTGCAACAGCAGCAGGCCAAACGCGCAAAGTTATTTGTAATGCCGACTGCATTAGATTGATTTTGCAAAATCGCCAGCATGATGTCGCAAATAGCTGTTTGGAGTAAAACCGGCTGCCCCGCCGCCTGGGTTTGTCAACCGTCTGAAATGCCATTAGCATTAGATTTGGTTTGCAGGATCGCCGACAGGATGTTTCAAAAAACTGTTTGGAGTAAAACGGTTGTCCTGCCGCCGGGCTTTGTCAGCGATGCTTTCACGCTGTGAGCGCGAATCCATATGGCTATCGTGGCGCGGCGGATGTGCAATGCGGATGACCCGTTATACATATGCGACGGGCGCGCGAAAGCCATGAGGTGCGCACAGCCTCGATGCGCGCGGCTGCAATATGGAATTTCTGCCACCATTAACACAAATTAAGGCTTTATGTAATTTGCGAAAAGATTGCGCTGATTCGCGGAGTTTGCGTGAGTTTACAGGAGAATTGCAGTCGGCGTCGTAATCCTGAGTAGGGACAGCGTTCTAAACGGCATACGGGGGAGGAACATATGAGGCATACGCTTGCGATGCGCCAGCCCGCCGCGTGGTGGAGCGGGCAGTGGCGCGAAGGGTTGCCGCTGGGCAATGGCTTTACCGGCGCGCTGGTATACGGCGGCGCGGCGCACGAGAGGATACTGCTCAACCACGCGCGCTGCTGGCGCGAGACATATCAGAGCGAGCTGCCGGACGTGTCCGACCTGCTGCCCGAGATGCGGCGGCGGATAATAGCGGGCGACGTGCCGGGCGCGGACGGGCTGCTGGCGCGGGCGCTGACTGAGCGCGGCTATGCGGGCCGGACCGGCTATCCGTTCCCGATAGCCGACCTGAAGCTGGAGACGCCGGTTAAGGAGGGCTTCAAGCGCTACCGGCGCGCGCTGGAGCTGGACAGCGCGCAGGCGCTCGTCGAGTACGACGACGCCGGGCATCGCTATCGGCGGCGCGCGTTCGTGTCCAGCGCCGACGACGTGCTGGCGCTGGAGCTGGTCAGCGACGCGGAGCTGGCGGACGTTGCGGTCGAGCTGTGCGTGCACCTGCCCGACGAGGTCAACGCGCGCGGCATACGCCTGCCCGAGGACGCGCAGGTAGAGCATGAGGGCGAGTACATACTGTACGCGGCGCAGGTGGACGGCGAGGACTTTGGCGCGGTGGCGCGAGTGCTGCGCGCGCCTGGCAGGGTGCTGGCGGTGTGCGCGGTGTTCCCGGACGGGGCGCGCGCCGGGCGCTGGGACGAGCTGAAGCGGCGGCTGGCCGGGCTGCCTATGGACTATGCGGCGCTGTTTGGGCGGCATCTGCCGGCATGGCGGGCGCGGCTGAATCGGTGCGAGCTCAGGCTGGACGACGCCGAGTTCGCGCCGGACGCGCTCAACGAGCGGCTGCTGGAGCGCGCCTGGGACGGCGAGTGCCCCAACGCGCTGGTCGAGCGCATGTGGGAGTACGGGCGGTACCTGCTCACCGCGGCGAGCGCGCCGGGCTCGCTGCCGTGTCCGCTGATGGGGCTGTGGAGCGGCGAGTACCGCGCGGGCTGGTCGTTCAACATGGCCAATATCAACCTGGAGATGATATACTGGCAGGCGCTGCCGGCGCGCGCGCCCGAGCTGATGGAGCCGGTGTTCGACTACTACGACGCGATGCTGCCGGGCCTGCGCGAGAACGCGCGCAAGCTGTTCGGCTGCCGGGGCATAGTGCTGTCGGCGGTCAGCGCGCCGGGCGGCGGGCGCACGACCTGCCTGGCGCCGCACATAGTCAACTGGACCGGCGGCGCGGGCTGGATAGCGCAGCTGTACTACGACTACTGGCTGTTCACGCGCGACGCGCAGTTCCGCGACGCGCGGCTGATACCGTTTTTGCGCGAGGTGGCGCTGTTTTATGAGGACTTCGTGGTGTGGCAGGGCGGAACCTGGCATGTGGTGCCGTCGGTGTCGCCCGAGAACCGCACGCGCGCCTATCGCGACCAGGGCGACGTGCTGCCCGACGGCACGCAGAGCGCGATAGACGCCACGATGGACATCGCGATAATAAAGGAAGTGTTCACCGAGCTGCTTGCGCTGGGCGCGCAGGCGGACGCGGCCGAGGCCGCAAAGTGGCGGCGCATGATTGACTGCGCCCCGGCGTATCAGACGAACGCCGAGGGCGGCGTGCGCGAGTGGAACCACCCCGACTTCCCCGACAACGAGCATCACCGCCATCAGAGCCACGTATACCCGCTGTTCCCGGGGCTGGAGTGCGCGCGCGAGGGCGCCGAAAAGTTCCGCATAGCCGAGGTGCGGCGGCTGCGCGACGGCCTGGACAGCCAGACCAGCTGGAGCCTGATGCTGATGGCCTGCGCACAGGCGCGCGCCCGCGACGGCGAGGCCGCGCTCCGGTGCTTTGACCTGACCGCGCGCGCGATGCTGATGGGCAACCTGTTCACGGTGCACAACGACTGGCGCGGCATGGGCATAGGGCTGGAGATGGGCTGGGCGCCGTTCCAGATAGACGCCAACATGGGCTGGACCGCGGCGGTGCTGGAGATGCTGGTCTATTCGGATGACCGGCGGCTGGAGCTGCTGCCGGCGCTGCCGGCGCGCTGGCGCGCGGGCAGCGTGGGGCCGGTGGCGACGCGCTGCGGCATTGAGGCAAAGATCAGCTGGCGCGACGGGCGTGCGCGGGCTGAACTGTGCGCGGTGCGCGATGCGTGCGTACGGCTGACGCTGGGCGCGGATGCGCGCGAGCTGACACTGCGCGCGGGCGAGCGCGTGAGCGTGGAGTGGGATATCGCGCGGCGGTGAGACGGCTGGCGCGCGGGGTGCTGCCTGTGTGAGCGATGGATTGGCGCGAGCCGCGGCGGTGGTTTGTGTGGCGGCTGTGGCGCGAACGGCAGTTTGGTGTGCGCAGCGCCAGCGCGCCGAGCGGCGGCTCGTACAGTATGCGGGCGCTCATTGAGCCTGCATATGGCCCTGCATGCGCGCCGCGTGCGGCAGGACGCGTCGGGCTGCGCGACGGCTGCGAGCGCGGGCCATGCGCCCGGCCGAGTCTGCCCGGCCCGCCGCATGGAGCGGGCGGGCTGCGCTCAAACCCCGCGGGGCGGGACGGCGCGCACAGCGCGCGCGGCTTGCCGCCGTAAACAGAAACCAATGCCGTACCGCGCCGGTCGTCCGGCGCGCAGCATATGCAGACCTGACCCGGGGCATCGGCCCGGGCACATAAATAAAACGAATACTGAAGGAGGCATACATATGGCGATACTGAGCAGGTCCGAATACGAGGAGCGCACGGCTCAAACGCGCGACGCGCGCATGGGCTGGTGGCGCGAGGCGCGGTTTGGCATGTTCGTGCACTTTGGGCTTTACTCGCTGCTGGGGCGCAACGAGTGGGTGCAGGTGCAGGAGAACATACCCGTGGACGAGTACGCGCAGCTGGCCGACCGGTTCAACCCCAGGCCCGGCGCGCCGCGCGAGTGGGCAAAGCTCGCCAAGGCCGCGGGCATGAAGTACATGGTCATGACGACCCGCCATCACGAGGGCTTCTCGCTCTGGGACTCCAAGGCCAACCCGTTCAACTCGGTCAACTACGGCCCGCACCGCGACATAGTGCGCGAGTTCGTGGACGCGTGCCGCGAGTTCGACCTGAAGATAGGCTTTTACACCTCGCTCATGGACTGGCACCACCCGGACGGCTGGAGGTGCGCGTTCGACAGCGAGGCGCGCAAGCGCTTCACCGACTACATAGAGGCGCTCAACACCGAGCTGCTGACCCAGTACGGCAAGATAGACATACTCTGGTACGACGTGAGCCGGCCCATGGAGAGCTGGGAGGGCTGGGACTCGCTCGAGCGCAACCAGCGCCTGCGCGAACTGCAACCTGACATAATCATAAACAACCGCAGCAAGCTCGACGAGGACTTCGGCACGCCCGAGGGCCACATAACCGCGCTGGACCGCGACTGGGAGGCGTGCATGACGTTCAACGACATATCCTGGGGCTATGTCGACGAGAAGCAGGC
>CAWVGT010000231.1:0-18180 GCA_963928645.1 Candidatus Fimadaptatus sp. | reverse complement strand
AGCGGGTGGCCCTTGTTTATCGCCAAGGCCGTTTGTGTCGGCAGTTTCGCCTGGGTTGCGGCAAGTGACGACAGCTCGATGCGGGTTGTAAGCCAACCCATGGAGTGAACGGCCGCAGCTTGAAGCGCCGTGCAAGCGCAGATGCGGAAACGATGTCGAATGGAGCATGCCGTCCGACAGCCGTGGTTACGTAAGCGGGTTGAGGGCCATCCGGGCAGCGGGTGGCCTTTATCATGTCATTAAGGCAACGGGCGGCCGGGGCGATTCTCCCGCGACCTTCGTTAGGACATGCGCACAGGCGGCAGTGCCAATGCGCCCAGGCAAATCAACCTGAGACAGGTACTGTGCCGCGCAAGCGCGCTGAGTCCAAGTCCCACAAATAAGATAACTTTATCAACAACCCACACGCCGCTCAGACATGGAAGGCTCCGTTTACGCGCGCGCAAATTGTCGATAACGGCGGCGCAAACTGCAAATTGCGCTGGCAAACGCGTAAAGCATGTGCTATAATCTACTTATAAAATACAGGAGGCACGCATATGCTTACTATCTACGACCTGAAATGCGAAAACTTTGCCTCGCCCATAGGCATAGCGACCGATAAGCCGCGCTTCAGCTGGAAAATACGCAGCGACGCGCGCGCGTGCGCCCAGAGCAGCTATCAGATACAGCTGGCGACCGATCCGAACTTCGAGTCGATCGCGTGGGACAGCGGCCACCTCTCGGGCGACCAGAGCCAACTGTGCGAGTACCGCGGCGAGCCGCTCGCGCCCGACACGCGCTACTGGTACCGCGTGCGCATAGAGGACAACCACCGCGAAAAGAGCGAGTGGGCGAGCGCCTCGTTCGGCACGGGCATATTCGAGCCGGACGGCTTCCGCGCCGACTTCATATCCTCTCCGCTGGACAAGCCCGAGGATTCGTGCGCGATATACTTCCGCCGCGGCTTCGACGTGAGCGGCGAGGTGGCGTATGCCAAGGCGTATGTGACCGCGCTGGGCATGTACGAGTTCCACTTGAACGGCGGCAAGGTCGGCGACGCGTATTTCGCGCCCGGGTTCCTGTCGTACAACAAGCACCTGCAGGTGCAGGCATATGACGTGACCGAACTGCTGCGCCCAGGTTCCAACGTGGTGGGCGCGATAGTGGGCGCGGGCTGGTATAAGGGCGACCTGGTGTGGCAGGACAACCGCAACACGTTTGGCGCGAAGAACGCGCTGTTTGTGCAGCTGCACATAACGTATAAGGACGGTCGGCGGCAGGTAGTGCAGACCGGCGAGGACTGGCAGAGCGGACTGGGCCCGATAACGTTCAGCGAGCTGTATCATGGCGAGACCTACGACGCCAACCTGGCCGAGCCGGGCTGGTGCGACGCGCCGGAGGTCAGCCGGTTCGTCAAGTGCGAGCTCGCGCGCGTCGACAAGCGCATAATGACGATGCAGACCGGCGAGTTCGTGCGGCCGCAGGAAGTGATAAAGCCGATAGCCAAGCTCAAGACGCCCGCGGGCGAGACGGTGTTCGACTTCGGGCAGAACATGGTGGGCTTCGTGCGCGTGCGCGTCAGCGGCGCCAAGGGCGACCGCGTGCGGCTGGGCTTTGCCGAGGTGCTGGACAAGGACGGCAACTTCTATACCGCCAACATGCGCAAGGCGCGCAACGACATAAACTACATACTCTCGGGCGACGGCGAGGAGGTATTCGAGCCGCACTTCACGTTCCAGGGCTTCAGATATGTGCGCGTGATAGAGTTCCCGGGGTTCGCGCAGAGCGACAACTTCGAGGGCGTGGTGCTGGATTCGGACATGGCGCCGACCGGCGACTTCGAGTGCTCCAACCCGCTGATAAACCAGCTGGTCAAGAACGTGCGCTGGGGCTTTAAGGGCAACTCGGTCGACGTGCCCACCGACTGCCCGCAGCGCGACGAGCGGCTGGGCTGGACCGGCGACGCGCAGGTGTTCATACGCACGGCGTGCTTCCTGTTCGACGCGCGCGCGTTCTACTCCAAGTGGCTGGACGACATGGCGTGCGACCAGCTCGAAAACGGCGGCATACCGCACGTGATACCCGACGTGCTCAAAAACGGCGACTCGGCGTGCGGCTGGGCCGACGCGGCCACGATCTGCCCGTGGACGCTGTACCTGTGCTATGGCGACAAGCGCGAGCTCAAGAAGAACTATCCGATGATGAAGAAGTGGGTCGAGCATGTGCGCAGCGTGGCCACCAGGGGCGTGTATTGGGACAGCGGGTTCCACTTCGGCGACTGGCTGGCGCTGGACGCCAAGGAGGGCAGCTACCTGGGCGCGACGCCCAACGACCTGACCGCCACGGCGTACTACGCGTATTCGACCCAGATAATGAGCCGCGCCGCCGAGGTGCTGGGCTACAGCGCCGAGAGCGCCAACTACAAGCGGCTGCGCAACGACATAGTCGAGTTCTTCAAGCGCGAGTTCTTCACCGCCAACGGCCGGCTGGCCGTGCCCACGCAGACCGCGCACGTGCTGGCGCTGATGTTCGACCTGGTGCCCGAGGGCGCTGTGCAGCGCACCGTGGATTCGCTGGTCAAGCTCATCGAAACGAACGACAATCACCTGACGACGGGCTTCCTGGGCACGCCGTACCTGTGCTACGTGCTGAGCCGGTATGGCCGGCTGGACGTGGCGCTCAAACTGCTGGAGCGCGAGGAGTTCCCGTCCTGGCTGTACGCGGTCAAGCAGGGCGCCACGACGATCTGGGAGCACTGGGACGGCATCAAGCCCGACGGCTCGTTCTGGAGCGAGGCCATGAACTCGTTCAACCACTATGCCTATGGCTGCATACTCGACTGGATGGTCGAGGTGCTGGCCGGCATAAACGTCGACGAGCGCATCGCGGGCTACAAGCGCTTCAGCGTAACGCCGCACCTGCCCACCGGCTGGGATCACCTGAACTGCACTTACGACAGCCTGTACGGCCGGATAGCGGTGTCGGTGCGCCGCGAGGGCGAGGAGCTGGCGGTGAAGCTTGAGGTGCCCGAGAACACGCTGTGCATGTTCAGGCTGGGCGAGGTGCGTAAAGATTTCGGTTCGGGCGCGTACGAGTTCAAATGTCCGGACGTTCCGATATTGACAAAGGGCCCGGAAGACCCTATAATATGGATGAGCGTCGGCGTGACGCAGAAATAGTTCGGGTTTTATCCAAAATCGCATAGATCGGATGAAGGGGCCGGGAGAGCGCGCACAGGCGCCGCCGAAGGGGTAGACGCGATAAACTCTCAGGCAAAAGGACCGGGCCTGGACGAGACTCTGGAAAGCCGCGAACTGCATGCGCGGCGCCGAAGAAGCAATCCCCGGCGCGGGGAGAATCTTTCAGGCGATATGAACAGAGGCGCGTGCGTGAGCCGCTTGTGCGGCGCATCGCATGCGCCTCTTGCGCATTTGTCGGGCAAAACGCAAACTGGAGGTGTGCTTATGGACAAGGTTACGCCGCTGTACGAGCGGCACAAGGAGCTGGGCGGCAAGATAGTGCCGTTCGCGGGGTACCTGCTGCCGGTGCAGTATCAGGGGGTCATCGCGGAGCACAACGCGGTGCGCACGGCAGCGGGGCTGTTCGACGTGTCGCACATGGGCGAGGCGCTGCTGACCGGCCCGGACGCACTCAGCAACCTGAACCTGTGGCTGACCAACGACTACACCGACCTGGAGGACGGCCGCGTGCGCTACAGCCCGATGTGCAACGAGCGCGGCGGCGTCGTGGACGACCTGCTGGTGTACCGCTACGACGCGCAAAAGTACCTGATAGTCATAAACGCGTCCAATCGCGAAAAGGACGTAGCGTGGATGCAGGCGCACCTGGTGGGCGACGCGCAGCTGGAGGACATATCCGATTCGGTCGCCGAGATAGCGCTGCAGGGCCCCAAGGCGCGCGACATTATGCGCGCGCTCGCGCCCGACATAGCCATGCCGCCCAAGTACTATTCGTTCGTGCCCGAGGTCGAGGTCTGCGGCGTGAAGTGCCTGCTGTCGCGCACCGGGTATACCGGCGAGGCGGGGTATGAGCTGTACTGCGCGGCGGGCGACGCGGTAAAGCTGTTTGACGCGCTGCTGGCGGGCGGCGCGGAGTTCGGCCTGGTGCCGTGCGGGCTGGGCGCGCGCGATACGCTGCGGCTGGAGGCGGGCATGCCGCTGTACGGCCACGAGATGGACGACGACATCACGCCGCTGGAGACCGGGCTGGGCAGCTTCGTTAAGCTGGACAAGCCCGACTTCATAGGCAAGGCGGCGCTGGTCGCGCGCGGCGAGCCCCAGCTCACGCGCGTGGGCCTTAAGATGATCGACCGCGGCATAGCGCGCGAGCATCTGCCGGTATATCGCGACGGCGCGCAGGTGGGCCACACCACCAGCGGCACGCACTGCCCGTATGTGGGCTACGCGGCGGCGATGGCGCTGGTCGAGCTGAGCTGCGCCGAGCCCGGCACGCAGCTGGAGGTCGAGGTGCGCGGCCGGCGGCTCAAGTGCGAGGTCGTGCCGCTGCCGTTCTATAGCCGCGTAAAGCGCAAGCCAACCAAGTGATATTACATACAAAATTTGACATGGAGGTACGCATATGATACCCGATACTCTCAAATACACCAAGTCCCACGAGTGGGTGCTCACGCTGGACGACGGCGCGGTGCGCATCGGCCTGACCGACTATGCTCAGCAGGAGCTGGGCGATCTGGTGTTTGTGGATCTGCCGCAGGCGGGCGACGCGGTCACGGCGGGCGAGAGCTGCTGCGAGGTCGAGTCGGTCAAGGCGGTGTCGCCGGTGTACAGCCCGGTCAGCGGCACGGTGCGCGCGGTCAACGAGGCGCTGCTGGACGCGCCCGAGACGATCAACAACGCGCCCTACGACGCGTGGCTGATAGAGGTCGAGGATGTGAGCGAGATGGGCGAGCTGCTGGATGCGGCGGCGTATGAGCAGGTTATCGCGGAGGCGAAGTGATATGGCAGGGTACATACCTTCCACGCCGGCAGAGCGCGAGCGTATGCTGGCTGAGCTGGGGCTGAGCAGCTATCGCGAGATGTACCAGGCGATACCCGACGAGCTGCTGTTCAAGGGCGAGCTCGACCTGCCGGCGGGCAAGAGCGAGCTGGAGGTCAAGCGCGAGCTGGGCGAGCTGGCGGCGCGCAACCATGTGTACAAGACCATATTCCGCGGCGCGGGCGCGTACCGGCACTACATACCGTCGATAGTCAAGCGCGTGACGGGTCGCGACGAGTTCCTGACGGCGTACACGCCCTATCAGGCCGAGATCAGCCAGGGCGTGCTGCAGTCGATATTCGAGTATCAGACGATGGTGTGCGAGCTGACCGGCATGGACGTGTCCAACGCGTCGGTTTACGACGGCGCGAGCGCGGCGGCCGAGGCGGCGCACATGTGCTGCGAGCGCAAGCGGCTGCGCGCGCTGGTGTCCGAGACGGTCAATCCCGAGTACGCGCAGACGGTGCGCACATACGCGTGGGCGGGCAATCGACCGGTGGACATGGTGCCCGCGCGCGAGGGCGTGACCGACCTGGATGCGCTGAAGGCGCAGTTGGGCGCGGACGTGGGCTGCGTGATAGTGCAGCAGCCCAACTACTTTGGCCAGATTGAGGACGTAGAGGCGATAGTCGAGCTGGCGCACGCGGCGGGCGCCAAGGTCATAGTCGCGGCGCATCCGATACTGATGGCGCTCATCAGGACGCCGGGCGAGTGCGGCGCGGACATCTGCGTGGCCGAAGGCCAGCCGCTGGGCATGGAGCTGGGCTTTGGCGGGCCGTATCTGGGCATAATGGCGTGCCGCAGCGAGCTGATGCGCAAGCTGCCGGGGCGCATAGTGGGCCAGACCGTGGACGCCGAGGGCAAGCGCGCGTTCGTGCTGACGCTGCAGGCGCGCGAGCAGCACATCCGCCGCGAGAAGGCGTCGTCGAGCATCTGCTCGAACCAGGCGCTGTGCGCGATGACGGCGTCGGTGTACATGGCGGCGATGGGCCCGGCGGGCATGGCCGAGGCGGCGAGGCAGTGCTGGTCAAAGGCGCACTACGCGGCTAAGAAGATATGCGCGATACCGGGCTTTGAGCGACGGTATCCGGGCGAGTTCGGCATGGAGTTCGTGACGCGCTGCCCGATCGATGCCGACGCGCTGAACGCGCTGCTCAGGCAGCACGACATGCTGGGCGGCCTGAACGTGAACGGCGATCTGCTGTGGTGCTTTACCGAGATGAACACCCGCGCCGAGATTGACGCGCTGGTCGAGCTGCTCAAGGAGGTGCGTGCGTGATGCTTACACTGTTTGAACGCAGCCGCGCGGGGCGGGGCAGTCAGTACCTGCCGCCGCTGGACACGCCCGAATACGCGCCGGCGGAATCGCTCAGGCGCGGGCAGCTGCGGCTGCCCGAGATCAGCGAAAACGAGCTGGCGCGGCACTATGCGGCGCTGAGCGAAGGCGCGTTCGGCGTGAACAGCGGCTTCTACCCGCTGGGTTCGTGCACTATGAAGTACAACCCGGCGCTCAATGAGGACATAGCGGCGCTGCCGGGCTTCACCGGCGTGCATCCGCTGCAGGACGAGGACAGCGTGCGCGGCAGCCTCGCGGCGCTCAAGCTAGCCGAAAGGTACCTGTGCGAGATAACCGGCATGGACGCGATGACGTTCCAGCCGGCGGCGGGCGCGCATGGCGAGTTCACCGGCATGATGCTGATAAAGGCGTATCACGTAGACCGGGGCGACCTCAAGCGCACCAAGATAATAGTGCCCGACTCGGCGCACGGCACCAACCCGGCCAGCGCGGTCATGGACGGCTTTACGGTGGTGAGCGTGCCGTCGACGCCGGACGGGCTGGTCGACCTGGACGCGCTGCGCAAGGCGGTCGGCGACGACACCGCGGGCCTTATGCTGACCAACCCCAACACGGTGGGCAAGTTCGACCACAACATAAGCGAGATAACCCGCATAATCCACGACGCGGGCGGGCTGTGCTACTATGATGGCGCGAACCTGAACGCTATAATGGGCATAGCGCGGCCGGGCGACATGGGCTTTGACGTGGTGCATCTGAACCTGCACAAGACGTTTTCGACGCCGCACGGCGGCGGCGGCCCGGGCAGCGGGCCGGTGGGCTGCAAGCGGCTGCTGGAGGCGTACCTGCCCAACCCGCGCGTCAGCGACGAGCTGAAGCTCATGTGGGGCGAAAAGAGCGTGGGCAAGGTGCGCAGCTTCTATGGCAACTACCTGGTAGTGATGCGCGCACTGGCGTACATAATGTCGCTGGGGCGCGAGGGCATACCCGAGGCGGCGCGCGGCGCGGTGCTCAACGCGAACTACCTGCTGCACAAGCTGCTGCCCGAGTACACGCCGGCGTTTGCGGGCATCTGCATGCACGAGTTCGTGCTGACGCTGGAGCAGCTCAAGAAGGAGACCGGCGTGAGCGCTATGGACATAGCCAAGGGCGCGCTGGACTGCCACATGCACCCGCCGACGATGTACTTCCCGCTGATAGTGCACGAGGCGCTGATGTTCGAGCCGACCGAGACCGAGACGCCCGAGACGCTGGACGCCGCGGCGCAGGCATATATAGAGCTGGCCCGCAAGGCGCGCACCGCGCCCGAGGAGCTGCACGCCGCGCCGGTCAACGCCCAGGTGCGCCGGCTGGACGAGGTCACCGCCGCGCGCAACCCGGTGCTGCGGGCCGAGTGGTGACATGCCCGCCTGGACGAGAGCAGAATGCAAGACTGTTTATTAGCGACCCTGCCTGTATGAGCGGGGTCGCTTTTTGTATCTGCGCACATATCGCGCGCTTAGGGCGGCGGCGCGGAAGGATTTTGCCGGATCAGGGCGAATGCTGATGTGTTCGCGGGCGCGGCGCAAGGGCCCGCGCGCGGACGACTCACACTCAACACGGAAGGGAAGCGATTGAATGGGCGCATTGATGGGCGGCGCGCGTCGGCGGGTGGCGGCGTACTGCCGGGTCAGCACGGAGCTGGAGCTGCAGGAGGGTTCGTTCGACAAGCAGATGAGCTACTACCGGGCGCTGATAGCCGCCGATCCGGGCATGGAGCTGGTGGACATATACGGCGACCGGGGCTGCACGGGCCGCAGCGTGGCCGCGCGGCCGGAGTTTCAGCGCATGCTCGCCGACTGCGAAGCCGGACGTATCGACCTGATACTCACCAAGTCGATATCGCGGTTCGCGCGCAACCTGAGCGACTGCATAGCGGTGTTGCGCCGGCTCCGGCAGCTGGGCGTGGCGGTGGCGTTCGAGAAGGAGCGCCTGAACACCGGCGACGCGCAGGGCGAATTGCTGCTGAGCATATTCGCCGCCATGGCACAGGAGGAGAGCAACAGCATCAGCCAGAGCGTGCTGTGGGCGCAGGAACAGCGCAACGCGAGTGGCCGGCCCAGCTTCCGGCCCAGCTATGGCTATGCGCGGGCGGAGCGCGACTGGGCGTGGCGCGTGGACGAGGCGCAGGCGCGGCGCGTGCGGCAGGCGTTTGACATGGCGGCGGCTGGCGCGTGCTACGGCGACATGCTGCGGGCGCTCAACGCGCTCGAGCAGGCGGAAGGCACCGGGCGCAACTGGACGTATCAGAAGCTGCGCTATCTGCTGACCAACCCGAACTACACCGGCGACTGCCTGACCAACCGGTACATTGCGGTGCCGGGCGGCGGGCGGCGCGTAAAGCCCAACCGGGGCGAGCGCGCGCAGTACCTGATAGAGGGGCACCATGAGCCGCTGGTGAGCCGGATGCAGTTCGATGCGGTGCAACAGCGCATACGCTCCGGCGCGCTGCGCTCCACACTCAGAGGTCGCGGCGCGTCCGCGCGCAGTGAGAGGGGATAGCCTATGGATAATCGGCAAGATTGGTCTAATGAGCGCATGCGCACGATATACAATGGCTCGGACAAGCCGCGGGGCCTGTTCGCGCGCACGGACGGGATACGGCGCGTGGCGGCGTACTGCCGCGTGAGCACGGCGCAGGAGAGCCAGGCGACCAGCCTCGAGACGCAGATGGCGACCTTCCGGCAGCGCATAACCGAGCGCGAGGGCTGGGAGCTGGTCGACGTGTACGCGGACGAGGGGCTGTCGGGCACCAGCGTGAAGCGGCGCCCGGAGTTCCGGCGCATGCTTGCCGACTGCGAGGCGGGCAAGATCGATTATATAATAACAAAGAGCATATCGCGGTTCGCGCGCAATACGCTGGAGTGCCTGACCTGCATACGCTATTTGCAGAGCATGGGCGTGCAGCTGCTGTTTGAGCAGGAGAACATAGACACGGGCAGCAACCTGTCCGAGATGATACTGACGGTGCTGGCGGCATTTGCGCAGGAGGAGAGCCGGTCGATATCGGCCAACGTGACCTGGGGCATACGCAAGAGGTACGAGGCGGGCGAGGAGCGCTGGGTGAAGCGGTATGGGTTTTGCAAGTCGGAGGACGGCCGCATGCAGCTCGAGCCGCGCGAGGCTGAGGTCGTGCGGGCGATATTCGACATGTACGCTCGGGGTGCGCCGCTGCTGGATGTGGCGAGGCGACTGAACGCGGACGGCGTGCCCTCGCCACGGGGCCGGGCGTGGACTGCCAATAGCATAGCCGTGCTGCTGGCAAGCGAGATATACATAGGCGACATGATACTGCAAAAGTACCGGGTCGTGGATCATCTGACTCACCGGAGCGTGCGCAACGACGCACGTGAGGTGCCCAGCTACTACATAACCGGCCATCACCCGGCGATAGTCAGCCGTCAGACGTTTGAGCGCGTGCAGAAGATACGCGCGCTGCGCAACAGTAGCGACGGCTTCATACCGCAATACCCGTATGGTCATACGCAACTCGACTGCCCGCTCTGCGGCGCGCCGCTGATACAGCGCAATACGCGCGGCAACTACAGGTCGCGCATGGCGCTGGGCTGCTTTACCGAATGGGGCTGCGGACAGTTCGCGCTGCGGCGGCACATGCTCAACTCGGCGCTGCTGCAGGCGTATGCGAGCGTGGACTGCGAGCTGCTTGCGGAGCTGACCAAGTACAGCGCGACTCAACGTGCGGCGCAGCGCTTTCTGGCGCACAAGGCCGAGCAGCCGCGCATGGAGACGGTGGAGTTCTACTGGCTGGACGACCTGGTCGAGCGCATAGAGTTCGCAGACGCGTCCGGCAGCGCCGCGCTGGACAGCCCGGCGGGCTGCTGGGACGTGGTGGTACACTGGCAGTGCGGCCTCAGGAGCGTAGTCAGCGTGCAGCTGGGCAGCGAGCACAACGCGCCCGAGGCGGTCGCCGCGCTGTACTGGGCCAATGAGCAGAAGTACCGCGCGCAGCGGGCATGCGCGGCGGAGCGCGCCGTGGGTGAGAAGGGAGGCGGGCGGCCGTGAATGTGCGCAGGATACCCGCCCGGAGCGAGCAGGGCAGCCGGCGCGTGGCCGCATACTGCCGCGTGAGCACGGCAAGCGAGAGTCAGGGCGAGAGCTTTGCAACGCAGGTTGAGTACTATACGCGGCTCATTCGCTCGAAGCCGGAATGGATATTCGTGGAGGTGTATTCGGATTACGGCATAAGCGCCGCCGGTGAGCGCAAGCGTCCCGGGTTCGGGCGCATGATAGACGACGCGCTGGTGGCCGGTATCGACCTGATACTGGTAAAGAGCATATCGCGGTTTTCGCGCAACCTGGTCGAGTGCCAGCGCTGTGTGGCCCGGCTCAAGGCGCAGGGGGTGGAGGTGCGGTTCGAGCGCGAGGGCATAAGCACATTCGACCCGCGCAGCGACTTCATATTCTCGCTGCTCAGCGCGGTGGCGCAGGACGAGAGCCGCTCGATATCCGACAACGTCAAATGGAGCTACCGCCGGCGATATGAGCGGGGCGAGTACTGCCTGGGTAACAACCGCATGCTGGGCTACGATACCGATCCGGCGACGCGCAAGCTCGTGCCCAATGCGGACGCGTGGATAGTGCGGCGCGCGTTCGAGCTGTTCGTGGAGGGCCTGTCTTATCGGCGCATAGCGGATGAACTGCACGCGCAGGGCGCGCGACGGCTGCGCGGAGATACGCCGCTGAGTCCGTCCACGGTGCGGTACATGCTGGGCAATGAGGCGTATGTGGGCGACAGGCGGCTGCAGAAGGCGGCGTCGGTCGACTTCATAACCGGAGCGCCCGACGCTCGCACGCCGCAGCGAAGCTATTACCTGCACGCCGACCACCCGGGTATAATCGACCGCGCCACCTGGGAGCGCGCGCAGGCCCTGCTAGAGCAGCGCAGGCAGGAGGAGGCGCGGGGCATCCACCGGCGCGCGGCGGCGCATCACCCGTTCTATGGCAGTGTGTTTTGCGGCGAGTGCGGCCAACCCTACACCCGGCGCACGCTGAGCGCGACCGGCAGCGCGGGCGGGCCGTATTACCACGCGTGGAACTGCCGCGAGCGTCAGAAGGGCGCGCGTGGGCGCGGCTGCGGCGGCCGCATCGTGCGGGAGACGGAGCTGGAGCGGGCGATATCGGCCGAGCTGGGCTGGGCGGAGTTCGACGCGGCCCGGCTTGCGCGCGAGGTAGCCCGGGTCGAGGTCATGCCCGAGGGCATACGCGTGTTCAGCACGCCGGCCGCACAGGCGCTGAGCGACGAATGAGTCCTGGGCAAAATGGCAGGCGGGGCAAGGCTTCGAATGACAAGTCGCTATGCCGCCGCGATTGTGGGGGCGGCATGGCGCGGCCCCGGATGGCGCAGTTTGGCCCTTTTGGCGCGGTTGATAGGCATGGATCTAAGCGCGCAAACACGTATCGATATTCAGCCCGCCACCCATATCTGATCGGAGCATACATCGCCCTGTCCGGCATGCGACAGCGCAGATGGCGCTGGCGGTCAAACAGCAGAGCCACCCGGCATGCCGTGCGGCGCAATAGCCGTCACATACATCCGATGCGCAAACGGAAATAATCATATATCGCATATCCAAACGCGAGTTCATACGATTCACCCGATCTGTGTAAATTTTACCATCCACACCGCTCAAACGTAACGCAGGTGAAACGTTGCATCTCCGCTATTCGCTGCGTCGGGGCCGAATCATTGCGTTTTTGCGCATTCCGCTGCCTGCCTGCCGCGCCGGACGCATGAATTGCAGATACATATGAAATACTTCCTAAGGCATGTAATTGCTACCAACCGGAGGCTGCGAATTGAGCACTGATGAGCGGATTGTACAAATAGATGAGCAGGGCAGCACTATTCGCAATGTGCATATTATGTTATGCTATTGCCATGAACGGTGGCAAGTGCCGCATTGCGAAAGGAGAGAGAACGATATGAAGAGATTGCTGGCCTGCATGCTCAGCCTGGCGCTGCTATTGACGACCGCGGGCGTGGCGCTGTGCGAGGCGGAACCCGAGATCCGCACGATTACCGGCTGGGGCGCGTTCGCGTTCAACGACCAGACGGGCATAACCTCGTACGACCAACAGCTGGCGTGGCAGCAGATCGAAGAGCGCCTAGGCATCAAGGTCGAATGGACGACCGTGTCGGGCAACGACCGCAATACGCAGTTCAGCCTGGTGATGGCCTCGGGCAGCCTGCCGGACTTCTTTGTGGACATAGATCCGCTGTACTACGAGGAGTTTGGCCGCAAGGGCGCGCTGATACCGCTGAACGACTACGTGGCCAACATGCCGAACCTGCAGGCGCTGTTCGAGCAGGATCCGGAAGCGCTGCCGTCGATAACCTCGGCCGATGGCAACATTTACTTCCTGCCGCGCCTGCTCGAACCGGCGGCCAGGTACTGGCCGGGCCTGTTCATACGCGAGGATTACCTCGAGCAGGTTGGCCTGGAAGTGCCCACCACGACTCAGGAATTCTATGACGCGCTGGTCGCGATAAAGGAAGCCATACCTACCTGCGACAAGCTGATAACCGGCGGCATGGCCGTGGTCAAGACGCTGGTATGGCCGTTCGGCGTGGGCAGCCGCGGCACCGGCACCGGCACCACCGACGACGCGTTCATAGAGGACGGCGAGGTCAAGTATGGCCCGACCGACGAGCGCTATCGCGAGGCGCTGATATACATACGCAGCCTCAACGACGCAGGACTCATAGACCCCGAATGGAACACCGTGACCACCGACCAGACGCGCACCAACATAGTGACCGGCGAATCCGCGGTCACCGCGGGCTCGTTCTCGGGCGTGCTGTCCACGTATAACGGGCTGCTCGTGGCCGACGGTCAGGGCGAGGCGCTGACCTACATCGATCCGCTGGAGGGCCCGGACGGCGTGCGCACCTGGCAGGGCCACCACACCTCGATCGATGTGAGCTATGGCGCCGCGATATCCTCGACCAGCAGCAATGCGGATACGGTCGCCGAGCTGTTCGACTATACTTACAGCGACGAGGGCCGCGAGCTGATCTACTGGGGCGTGGAGGGCGAGACCTTCGAGCTGGTCGACGGCGAGTACCAGTTCACCGACGCCGTGAACAGCTCCGACCTGGGCGTGCTCAACTACCTCAACAACTACTCGGCCAACACCAGCTGCTATCCCAGCGCGATGATAACCGTGTTCTATCACGCGACGCTCAGCGATAAGGCGCGCGAGGGCAACCTCTCCGAGACCGAGATAGGCCAGCAGTACGACATCCGCATGCCGGCGCTGCGCTATACCGAGGCCGAGATAAGCGAGGTCAACACGATACTCACCGACCTGAACGCGTATGTCGACGAATACTTCGCGGCGTTCATATCGGGCGACAAGGATCCCTCGAACGACGACGACTGGAACTCCTACATAGCGGGCTTTGACGGGCTGAGGCTGGACGAGCTGATGCAGTATTACAGCGACGCATATGCGCGCTTCCAGGCTGTCAAGGGCTGACAGATGCTATCTGAGGGTGCTCTCCCGCAAACAGGGCCGGGAGGGCGCCCTTTTTATTCAAGGAGGTTCTTGCCTTTATGATGCGAAAGAGTGCGCGGGCGCGGCGCAAGGGGCTGATTATGTTCTCGTTCCTGCTGCCGGGCCTTGCATATTACCTGATATTCAGGTATGCGCCCATGTGGGGCACGCTCATTGCGTTTATGGACTACAATCCCTTCGTCGGGTTTGGCGGCAGCGCATGGGTGGGGCTAAAGCACTTCCAGACGTTCTTTGAATCGCTGTACTTCGAGCGGCTGCTCAAGAATACGCTGCTGCTGAGCGTGTATTCGATAGTGTTCGGCTTTCCGCTGCCAATAGTGTTCGCGCTGCTGCTCAACGAGGTAAAGAGCATGCGGTTTCGCTCGCTGGTGCAGTCGATAAGCTATTTCCCGCACTTCATATCTACGGTGATAGTCTGCGGCCTGCTCAAGGTATATCTCTCGCCCTCGAGCGGGTTTATAAACGCGATAATCGTCGCGCTGGGCGGCGAGGCTATCAACTTCCTGCAGGAGCCGGGCTGGTTCAGAACCGTGTACGTGGCAAGCGGCATCTGGCAGGGCATGGGCTGGGGCTCGATAATCTACTACGCCACGCTGTCGTCGGTGGATACGACGCTCTACGAGGCCGCCAGCATAGACGGCGCGGGCCGGGTAGCCAAGATAATCCACATAAGCCTGCCGGCGCTGATACCGACGATGACGACGCTGCTGCTGATGAATCTGGGCAACATACTGAACGTGGGCTTTGAAAAGGTGCTGTTGCTCTATAACTCGAGCACGTATTCGACTTCGGATATAATCAGCACATATGTGTATCGCATGGGCATAACGCAGATGAAGTACTCGTTCGCCAGTGCCGTGGGTCTGTTCAACAACGTGGTCGGCCTGATTATAATCGTGTTCTTCAACTACTTGGCTCGCAAGATAGGCGAAACTTCTCTGTGGTAGGAGGTAGCGCATGAAACGGCTCCATGGCAAAATCGAGTTGTTTGACATAGTGTTGACGCTTATACTGCTGCTGCTGGCGGCGATGTTCATATATCCGCTGTGGTACATACTGGTCGCGGCGTTCAGCGACCCGCTGGACGTGGTCAAGGACCCGCTCATGATGGTACCCAAACAGTTCACGCTCTACAATTTCAATATGCTTATGAGCTCCAGCACGGTGTGGCTGGGCTATCGGAATACGCTGATGTACGTGGTGCTGGGCACGGCTATAAACGTCGCGCTCACGATACTCACCGGCTATGCGCTGGCACAACCGGAGCTGCCGGCGCGGCGCCAGTTCAACTTCCTTGTAGTGCTCACGCTGTTCTTCTCGGGCGGCATGATACCCGAATACCTGCTCGTCAAAAACCTGGGCATGCTCAACACCGTATGGGCGATAGTGCTGCCCGGCGCGATAGCGACCTATAACCTGATGATAACCCGCACCTATCTGATCCAGCAGATACCGCGCGACCTGACCGAGGCCGCCGAGGTCGACGGTTCGGGCGAGTACCGCACATTTTTTACGATTATACTGCCGCTGTCCAAGCCGATTATCGCGGTCATAGCGCTGTTTTACGCGTCCGGGCACTGGAACTCGTTCTTCAGCGCGTTGATCTATCTGCAAAACCGTGAGCTGTATCCGCTGCAGCTGTTCCTGCGCGAGATGCTGATACAGGACCAGACGTTGGGCATGATGGAGACAGAGAGCTCGAGCCTGGTCGCGCTGTATACGATAACGCTGAAGTACGCCGTTATGACGGTATCGATATTGCCGCTGCTTATAGTGTTCCCGTTCGTGCAGAAGTTCTTCGTAAAGGGCGTCATGATCGGCGCGATAAAGGGTTGAATCGCCGGCGCGCAAGCAAATGGGGGAACGGCATCGCCGCTCCCCCCTGTTGCCGGATATCCGCTGCTCAGCCGCGCAGCGCCCGCATGGCTGGCTTGAGATCCATAGTGTACAGCGCGCGGTAGCCCTCGTGCACTGAGTCGAACGATATCTCCTCGCCGTTTGGCGCCCACACCGGATGCAGATCGCAGCGTATGTCGCCGTCGCAGCCCGGCTTTACCCAGTAGCTGCCCAGCAGCCCGCCGCGGTGATTTTCCAGGTCGTACAGGTACAGCTCGCGATAGCCCTTTATCGGATAGCTGTCGTACAGCATCCATTCCAGGTTGGGCGAATAGCTGTTGTGGCCGTCGCGCACGAAGAACCCGGTATCGATCGCGCGGCCGGTGTGGCTCAGGTCGTTCAGCTCGTAGAGCTGCGGGCCCAGGTCGCCCAGCTCGCGCCCGTCGGAGTAGAACGCCACCGTGTCCGCGTCGCGCCAGTTGTAGTGGCTGGCCATCGCAAAGTCGGAGAGCAGGAACAGCTCCTTGCCCTGCGTGTCGCAGGTGATTAGCGCAGTGCGCCAGCTGCCGTCGGCGTTGAAGTTGCGCACCAGGAACACTATGCGCGTGCCGGTCGTGTTGAACGTTATGTGGTTGATACATATCTTCTGGTCGACGCCGTCGAAGTAGCCGCCCACGAACTCCCATATGCGCTGCATCGACACGGTCAGCCGGCTCTTGCCGGTGCTCAGGTCGATGAGGAATATGCCGTCCTCGGCGGAGTGCGGCACGTCGTAGAAGCGGTCGCGCTGGCCGGCATAGCCGTAGCCGGGCCTGAAGTCGAACAGCCGGTCGAAGTTGATGCTGACCGCCCAGTCGCCGGTGCGCGCCACATTGGCCACGGGCCGATCAAGGCGCAGCGTCTCGCCGGTCGCGAGCGAGCGCACTAGCGCGCCATAGCCGCACTCGGTCGCGTCGGGATAGCTGGCGTCGCCGCAGCGCAGGTTGTATATGATCGTGTCGGGCCTGGTAGGATGCCATTGCAGCATGCAGGCCTGCTGGAAGTTCCAGGCGGTGGTGGTGTCCACCCTGGTGCGCGCGCCGGTCGTAAGGTCAATAACATATATGTCGGCCGCATCGCACGCCTGGGGCAGCCGGTTCATAAACGGCACATTCAGGCACAGATGGCGCTCGCTGTGAGCGTCGAAGGCGGGTATGTCGTAGTAGCCGAAGAACCAGTGCTCGTTTTCGGGAGTGACGCGCTGCGCCGTGGCGGGTAGCTTTATCATGATCGTCCATCCTCTCTGCATAGTATTGCGGTTGCTCAGGCAATAATATCATATCACGATTTGTCGCAATCGCGAATTGACAAAGAAATCAACTGCTTGTAGAATCTGTTCATCTGTCAATGGAGGCGTTGGGAATGCGCATAAGCGAAAGGCAAGCGGAGAGCGGCTTTGTGATAGGCGATATACAAAGGCCGTATCGCGAAATACAGCTGTTTAAGCGCGGCGCGGACTGGAATCTGGGCTGGCACTCGCATCCATTTTACCAGATCATACTCGTGACCAACGGCATGCTGTGCGTGCGCTGCGGCGCGGACGTGTGGTATTTGAACCGTGGCCAGGCGCATGTGCTGCCTATGGGCTGCGAACATGCGCTCAGCACCAAGCACGGCTATGAGCAGCTGGGCATAGATCTGAACGTGGTGGGCGACGAGCGCGACATAATGCCGCTGCTGCGCGACTACGTGCCGCAGCCCACGGTGATAAACTGCCCCGAGGCGCTCGACGACATAGGCGTGCTGATCGACCGCTGCAGCATAGGCAACCGCATATCCTGCGCGCGGCAGATATCGCTGCTGGATACGATAGTGATAAAGTTCCTGGAGGCGCACACGCGCTCGGGCACGGCGCGGTTCGACATGCGGCTCTCGGGCTACATAAACTCGCACCTGGCCGACAAGCTCTCGCTGGAGGACATAGCCGAAGAGTTCCACATGAGCGTACCGCATCTGGAGCGCATGACGCGCCGGCACTTCGGCTGCAGCGTGATAGAGCTGCGCAACGCGCGCCGGCTGACCAACGCCAAGGCGCTGTTGGTGTCGACCGACGAGAGCATATCCAGCATAGCCGACCGGCTGGGCTTCTGCGACCAGGCGCACTTCTCGCGCTTTTTCAAGCAGCGCTGCAACATGTCGCCCAGCGATTACCGTCAGGAGACCAACAGCCGGATGTAGGCTGGCGCGGGCGTCGCTGCTCAATGCGGCGATCGTCATGCCGGATTGGGTTTGTTGAGTAAATGGCTGGCGCGGGCGGCCGGGGTAAGTGCGCAGGTCTAAAACAGCATGGCCGGAGTTGGTGCTATTAGGCGGCGGCAAACGCTGAGCGCTGCAGTGGCAAATCAAACTAGGTTGCGTCTACACGAGGCAAGTGATATAATGGCACTATCACAGTAAAGAGGGTGTCATCATGGAGAAATCACAGCATCGGC
>CAWVGT010000230.1:0-2516 GCA_963928645.1 Candidatus Fimadaptatus sp. | reverse complement strand
GGGATGTTGACAACTCCTTTGGCTGCGCAGCTCTGGTGGATAATGGGGCGATTGCGCTGCGTGTTCAGACCATGGCTAGCATTTGGTTACAAAGGTGCGACTTGACGATCTGTACGCCTTGTTCGCCGATTGACGTCAGCTTCAGCATATCACAAGTGTGAACACATTACCCGAAAACTGATGCGCGCGGCTGTGGACAACTGCACAGCCGCGCGCCTGCGTTGACGTCAGTACATATACCGCCTCAGCCCAGCTTGCCCTTTATGAACGCCAGGTTGTCGCGCAGCTTGTCGTCGTCCGCCTTGGCGATCGAGAAGTCCTCAAACGACAGATAGCCGTCGTAGCCAATCGACTTGAGCGCGGCGAACAGCTTGTCGAAGTCCACTACGCCCTCGCCTATCGGCGCGAACCCGGGCGCGAGCTTGCCGTCCTTGTTGGGCGCCCAGGTCGAGTCCTTGATGTGCACATGGTGCACGTGCCTGTCCAGCAGCTCCATGCCGAACTTGTAGTTCTCGTAGCCCTCATAGACCATGTTGCCTGCGTCGAACACCACGCCTATCAGGTCGGGGTCCATGCCCTCTATCAGCCGGTAGGCCGCGCTGGCGCTCGGGATTATAGTGTTCATGTGTATCTCGAGGTTGGCCTGCACGCCGTAGCGCTTGCACAGCCGCTCCACGCTGAACAGCGCCGCGCGCACCTGCGAAAACTGCTCGCGGTAGTTGATGTCGCCCTTGTAGTTGTCGGGGAACAGCCGGATCATCTTAAAGCCGTTGGCGGCGGCCGCGGCCAGCAGCGCGTCGATCTTGTCGAGCTGGCTGGGCGTCAGGTACGAGGCCAGCGACACCTTGTCCAGGCCGTTTTCGTCGCAGAGCCTGGCGGCGCGCACCGCCTCGGCGGCTATGTCGTCGACCTCGAGCGTGGCGCGGTTGTACTGCCAGAACAGCTGCGCGCGCTCGGGCATCGGGTCGGGCGCGGCCTTGGGCGCGGCGTTTACGCGCCACTCCACGCCGTCGTAGCCGAACTGGTGCAGCTTGAGCACCAGCTCCTCGGGCGACCATGCCGGGGCCATGACCGTGAATATCGAGAACTTCATGCGGGTACCTCCTCGTATTTTATGTATATATGCGGCCCGCGCGCGTCGGAGCGCGCGGGGGTCATGCGGACGCCTTGGCGCTCACGGGCTCAGCGCGCGGGTCTGCGCGCGTATGAACTCGGCGTGCTGCGCGCGGTCGCGGGTTATGAACTCATACGTCAGATACTCGGGCGAGATGCGCTCTATCAGCGCGCGCGCGCCGGGACAGCTCAGCGGCACATGCGGGTCGATGCGCAGCACGTGCTCGTACAGCGCGCAGAGCCTGTCGAAGTAGCTGCCCTGCGGCCGGGGCGGATCGCGCAGCATCGCGCGCACGTATTCGCCGGTCGCGCCCGAGTGCAGGTGCACGCCCTTTATGTACCGGCACAGCTCGCCGTGCGCGTCCAGGCATTTGCCTATGTACTCGACGCCGGCCTCGGGCGAGTCTATGTCGAGCCGGGTGTGCATCAGGTGGCCCAGATCCAGCATTATGCCCTTGCGCGGGTAGGCGATGCCGTCGAGCAGCGCGCGCGTGATCTCGGGCCGCGTGAACGTGAACCCGGGCCACCACAGGTTCTCCATAAGGAACCAGAACCCGTACCGCCGCCCGGCCAGCGCGGCGTTTGCGACCTCGAGCGCCGCTCGCACGACCTGCGCGTCGGTATGCTCGAAGTGATACGTCGCGGTCTCGCTCAGCGTCACGTTGGCCACGTGCCAGACCACGTAGCGCGCGCCAATGCGCTCGCACCAGTCGAGCTGCGCGCGCAGCCGCTCGCTCAACCGCGCCGGATCGCCGCCCAGCTGGCGCGCGGCCTCGGCGCTCGAGCCGTACTCGCGCGCCACCGCGGCCTCGTCGCCCAGATACGCGTCCAGCCAGCTGTTGAAGTAGCTCAGGTGCACGCCCAGCGCCAGCTCGGGCGGTATAATGCCCAGCGAGTCGCCGCTCACCGGCAGCACCTCTATGCCGTCCAGGCCCAGCTCGCGCGTGAAGCGGCGCAGGTCGTCCGCGTCGGCATAGCGCGCCAGGTCGTAGTCGCAGGTTGTCAGGTTGAACAGCTTGAACATGCCGCCCGCCGGCCTCCTCCGCCGCAGCGCGCCGCGGGACGCGCCTTTTGATGAAAGTATAGCACATATCCGCGCGCCGTGTCAAACGTGCGTTCGCGACGGTCGCGCCCGGCAATGCCGCGAAGGGGGCGCTTTGCGGCATGGAGTGTTTCGGCGCCGCGCATGCCTGGCGCGGCATGGCTGGCGGCACGCGGCGCTGGGCTGGGCGCGAGATTGCCGCCCGCATCCGGCGACGCCGCAACTGCGCGTGGGGTCGACGGCGTGCGCGCGGTGGCGCTGCCGGGTGGGGGGACGCGGCACTGGGCCGGGCGCGGGATTGCCGATCGCATCCGGCGACGCCGCAACTGCGCGTGGGGTCGACGGCGCGCGGCGGTGAGCC
>CAWVGT010000229.1:0-22455 GCA_963928645.1 Candidatus Fimadaptatus sp. | reverse complement strand
CGGCGAGAGCCGGTGAATGATGCCCGTCAGCCGCGCGGCGATGTCCAGACAGCCGCACTATGTCAATCGGCAGGACGGCAGTGTCAGCGGCGCAGGTAGTCTCATGGCCGCACGGCGAGGGCCGGCGAATGATGTCCGCCGGCCGTACGGCGATGGCCGGACAGCCGCACTATGTCAATCGGCAGGAAGGCAGTGTCAGCGGCGCAGATAGTCTCATGGCTGCACGGCGAGGGCCGGCGAATGATGTCCGCCGGCTGCGCGGCGATGGTAGAACGGCCGCACTATGTCATACGGCAGGACGGCAGTGTCAGCGGCACAGGCGGTCTCATTGCCGCGCAGCAAAGGCCGGCGGGCCGGGCGGCTTTCCGGCCGCACGGTGAAAAACAGCGTCACAACGGCTGAAGGGAGGGCGCAAATGGCGCAGACGAGCGAACTGGCGGCGCTGCGCAACCTGGGCGCAAAGCGCATCGAGGCGCTGGGCAGCGCGGGCATATACACGTTTTCGGATCTGGCGCGGTTCTTCCCGCGCGCGTACCGCGACCTGGACGACATCTGCCCGATAGCGCAGGCGCGGTTCGACCGGCCGCAGGTGATCGAGGCGCGGGTCGTGGGGCGAGTGGAGCGGACGTTTTTGGGCAGACTGAGCATAGTGCGCGCGCGCGTGGAGGACGACAGCGGCGCGCTGTACGCGGTGTGGTACAACCAGCCCTGGCTGGCGACGCAGCTAGCGCCCGGCCAGCGGCTCAAGCTGTACGGCCGCGCCGAGTACCGCCGGGGCGTCAGGCAGATGGCTTCGCCGCAGCTCTGCCACGGCCACGGCATAGAGCCGCTGTACAAGCGCATACCCGGCGTGCCCGAGAGCATGCTGCGCGGCTGGATAGCGATAGCGGCGCAGCGCGAGGCCGACGAGGTGCCCGAGCCGCTGCCCGAGGCGATAAGGCAGCGCCACGGGCTGTGCAGCTATGCGCAGGCGATACGCTGGGCGCACGCGCCCGAGTCGCGCGAGGCGCTCGCCGCGGCCCGGCGGTACCTGGAGTTCGAACAGCTGCTCATATACCAGCTCGCGCTGGGCTCGATGCGCGCGCGCGGCGAGGGCGGCGCGGTGATAGACGTCGACCGCGCGGGGCTGGACGAGTACATATCGGCGTGGCCGTTTAAGCCGACCCGCGCGCAGCGGCGCGTGATAGACGCGATAGTGGCCGACATGGCCGCGCGCACGCCGATGGCGCGGCTGGTGCAGGGCGACGTGGGCTGCGGCAAGACGGCGGTCGCGTTCGCGGCGATATACGCGGCGGCGCGCGCGGGCTGGCAGGCGGCGCTGATGGCCCCGACCGAGGTGCTGGCGCGCCAGCATTACGAGAGCGCGCTCAGGGAGCTCGAGCCGCGCGGCGTGCGCTGCGCATTGCTGACCGGCTCGGTCACGGGCGCGCGCCGGCGCGAGGTGCTATCGGCGCTGGCCGACGGCAGCTGCATGGTCGCGATAGGCACGCACGCGCTGATATCCGAGGGTGTCGAGTACGCGCGCCTGGGCCTGGTAGTGACCGACGAGCAGCACCGCTTCGGCGTGCGGCAGCGCACGCGCCTTACCGAAAAGGGCCTCAGCCCCAACACGCTGGTCATGAGCGCGACGCCGATACCGCGCACGCTGGCGCTGGTGATATACGGCGACCTGGACGTGTCGGTGATAGACGAGCTGCCGCCGGGCCGCACGCCGGTGCGCACGCACATAGTGCCCGAGCACAGGCTGGACGGGCTGTACGGCTTCGTGCGGGCGCGGGTGAACGAGGGGCGGCAGGCGTACTTCGTGTGCCCGCTGGTCGAGGACAGCGAGGAGACCGACGCCACGTCGGCCCAGCAGCTCTACGAGGAGCTGCGCGCGCGCCGGCTCAGTGGGCTCAAGGTCGAGCTGGTGCACGGCCGGATGCGCCCGGCCGACAAGGACGCGGCGCTGGAGCGCTTCCGCGCGGGCGAGACGCAGGTGCTGGTGTCCACCACGGTGATCGAGGTCGGCGTAAACGTGCCCAACGCCAGCGTGATGGTGATAGTCAACGCCGAGCGGTTCGGGCTGAGCCAGCTGCATCAGCTGCGCGGGCGCGTGGGGCGCGGCGGTTATGAGAGCTACTGCTTCCTGCTGGCCGAGCCGAGCGAGCGGCTGACCGGGTTTTGCCATACCAACGACGGGTTCGAGATAGCGCGCCAGGACCTGGCGCAGCGCGGCGCGGGCGAGCTGATGGGCGCGCGCCAGTCGGGCATGGACGAGCTGATGAACGGGCTGATGAGCGCGGGCGCGGAGCTGATTGAGGCCACGCACGGCGAGGCGCGCCGGCTGCTGGCCAGCGACGAGCAGGCCGCGCGGCGGCTGGTGCTGGAGGCGCGGCGGCGGTTTGAGCGCGACGCGCGCAAGTACGGCGTGAACTGAGCGAGCAACTGAAAGGCGGAGCGATGGCGGTATGAGACGACTGTATATGGATGTGAACGACCTGACGCCGCGGGGCGACGGCCCCGCGATGTACGCCGTGTTTGGCGGGAGCGACCGGGAGCTGACGCTGTGCGGCGTGCGCGTGTACGCCATGCCCGTGCGCGACCGCATGCGCGCGTACGACATATCGCGCGACTGCCTGGGCATAGACTTTCTGTTCGACGACATGCCGGAGCGGCCAAGCTTCTACCCGGCGCCGTACATGACGGCGTTCGCGCGCGACCGGGCGGGCGGCTGGTTCTGCTCGCGGGGCGACTGCCCTGACATGAGCGAGGCCGACGTGGCGGTCTACTATGTGGACGCGGAGTGCCGGTGCGTGTACCTGGCGCGCAACCTGCGCGCGCTGATGGCGGCGGCCGTGTTCGACACGGGCGCGCTGCGGCGCGCGGGCTGCGCGGGCGCGGCCGAGCCGCTGAGCTACGAGCAGATGCAGTACATGGTGGACAAGCTGGCGCTGCAGGCGTGCCAGGCCGCGCCGGCGGATGAGGTGCGGCCGGCGGACGAGGTGCGGGTGTACCTGTGCCGCGAGCTGGCCGAGCGCGAGCTGGAGTTCGTGGAGCCCATGTCGCACATGTTCGGCGGCATGTGAGCTGATGCGGGGGAGGTGCTCAAGGCATGGAGAGGGACATTGTGCGCGGCGCGCTGTACGGCGTGGCGGTGGGCGACGCGCTGGGCGCGACGCTGGAGTTCATGAGCGCGCAGCAGATCGCGCGCAAGTACGGCGTGCTGCGCGACATAGTGGGCGGGGGCTGGCTGAGCCTGCGGCCGGGCCAGGTGACCGACGACACCGAGATGACGCTGGCGGTGGCTGAGGGCATAGCCGCGCAGCCCGACGCGCCGGTCGAGGCGGTGGGGCAGCGGTTCCTCGCGTGGCTGGACACGCAGCCGCGCGACGTGGGCCAGACCTGCGCGCTGGCGCTGGAGCACGCCCGGCGGCACGGCTGGGCGGGCGCGGCGAGGTATGCGCACGACCGGCTGGGCGGGCGCAGCGCGGGCAACGGCTCGCTGATGCGCACGGTGTATCCGGGGCTGTGGTACGCCGAGCGGGCGCGGGCGGTGCGCGTGGCGGGCGAGCTGTCGGACATGACGCACGGCGACCCGCTGGCGCGCGAGGCGTGCGAGCTGTACACGGCGGCGATCTGGGACATGGCGCGCGGCGGCGCGGCCGGGCGGCAGGCGCTGAGCGCTGCGTTCGGCGGCACGCGCTACCGGGCGGCGCTGGAGGGCGGCGCGCGACTTGACCCGAGCGGCTTTGTGGCGGACACGCTGAACTGCGCGCTGGACGCGGTAATGCGCGCGGTCAGCCTGGAGGACGCGATAGTCGCGGCGGTCAACCTGGGCGGCGACGCGGACACGGTGGGCGCGGTGGCCGGCGGGCTGGCGGGCGCGATGTACGGGTATGACGCGATACCGGCGCGCTGGCGGGATGCGCTGGACGCGCGCACGCGGGCGCGGCTGGACGACGCGGCCGAGCGCGCGCTGGCGGCGGGCGGCGAGGCGGCGCGGTGAAACGGATAGATCAACGCAACTGAACGCATGTGTGCACGGTTCGATCTCGGCTGATGCCAGGCAGGCCGCGCGCGTTGTCATGCAGATAAGGCGCTGAGACAGGCGATAGCGCGTCCAGTCGGCACAATCGGAGCGGCGCACAAAGCAACGTCAACATGTGTGGTCAATAAACGGAACTGACATTGCTCAGGAATTGGTTTACGTTGACGCACGGCCCGATGTCGCCCGCGCGCCAAATGCGGCGGGGCAATTGCCAAGCTCTGTTTGCCGAAATGTCGACTTACGCCAGGCAGGCCGTGCGCGCTGTCATGCAGATAAGGCGCTGAGGCAGGCGATAGCGCGTCCAGTCGGCACAATCGGAGCAACACACCAAGCTATGCCTACGGGCGCGGTCAATGAATGGAACTGACATTGCTCAGGAATTGGTTTACGTTAACGCACGGCCCGATGTCGCTCGCGCGCCAAATGCGGCGGAGCGATTGCAAAACCCTGGCCGCCGCAAGCCGGGATCATGCCCCACCCACGTTCGCCAGCTGCATTAACATAGAGCGCCGCCAAAACGCCGGCAGGCCGGCCCCAAGCGCCGGCGCGCCCCGCCCGGCAGACAGACAAAGCCCCGCGCAGGCATATGCGATGCGCGGGGCCGATTCATGCGGCGCAACTTGCCTTGTTCAAATGCGGGCGCGGCAGGCTCACTTGCGGCCGTAGAGCGGGCCGAAGTTGGCGCAGGCGCGATAGTCGGCGCCCTCCTGATCCATGCCGAACGCGTTCCACGCCGACGGGCGGAAGATCTTGTCGCTGGGCACGTTGTGCATGCACACCGGTATGCGCAGTATCGAGCACAGCGTTATCAGATCCGCGCCGATGTGGCCGTAGCAGAACGAGCCGTGGTTGGCGCCCCAGTTGTTCATGACGCTGTAGACGTCCTTGAACGCGGGGGTGCTGTCCAGGCGCGGCACGAAGAAGGTGCTGGGCCAGGTGGGATCGGTGCGCTTGTTGATTATGTCGAACACGTCGTCCGGTATGTCGACCGACCAGCCCTCGGCCAGCTGCAGCACCGGGCCCAGGCCGTCTATCAGATTGACGCGCGCCATAGTCATGGGCATTATGCCGCTGGTGCGGAACTGGCTGGAGTAGCCGCCGCCGCGGAAGTAGCCCAGGTCGGCGTAGCAGTACTGCGTGGCGTCCATGCAGGCCGCGGCGTCCTCGCCCTTGAGCTCCCACCAGGGCTTTACGCAGCTCTCGCCCTTGTCGTTCTTGATGGCGCCGGTCGCGTCCAGCATCGCCGCGCCGGAGTTGATCAGGTGTATGAAGCCGTTCTCGGCCAGGCCGGTGGGCGTCCAGCCGGTCACGGCCTTGAGCGCCTCGGGGCTCCAGTAGGTGCGCACGTCCGCAAAGCCCTGCGCCTGGTTGGTCAGCAGCTTGCCGAACAGCATCGCTATGCCGTTGAGGTGGTCGTTCTCGGTCGCGACTACGAACGGCTCGCGTATGCCGTTCCAGTCGAACGACGAGTTGAGCAGGCTTTCCATGTAGTCGCCGTTGGGGAAGTGGTCGGTCCACTGGCGCTGGCCCTGGAAGCCGGCGGCTATCGCGTTGTGGCCCAGCGCCTCCTCCGGGAAGCCCAGCTCGGCCAGCTTGGGATTGCCCTGCATCAGGTCCTCGGCGATTATGGCCATCTTGACGCAGGTCTCGAGCACCCACTCCTTGCGCGCGGCGTCGTGCTGCTGCTCGACGGGGTTCTTGTCGTAGCCTATGTTGACGTTCTCGCGGGCCCAGGCCAGCGCCTTTTCATACATCTCCTTGTCGTAGATGCCCTCCTCCCAGCGGCGGGTGAACTCGACCATGTCGACCGACTCGGAGCGCATGCCCAGGTACTTCTCCAGGAACTCGGGATTGACCATCGAGCCGGCTATGCCCATCGCGGTGGAGCCCATCGACAGATAGCTCTTGCCGCGCATCGTGGCCACGGCCAGGCCGGCCTTGGCAAAGCGCAGCAGCTTTTCGCGCACGTCCTCGGGCAGCTCCATGTCGGTGGCGTTGCGCACGTCGTGGCCGTAGATGCCGAACGCGGGCAGGCCCTTCTGCGAGTGCGCGGCCAGCACGCTGGCCAGGTACACCGCGCCGGGGCGCTCGGTGCCGTTAAAGCCGTACACCGCCTTGGGGCGCAGCGGATCCATGTCCATGGTCTCGGCGCCGTAGCACCAGCACGGCGTGACCGATATCGTCAGGCCCACGCCCTCGCGGTCGAACTTCTCCTGGCACGCAGCGGCCTCGGCCACGCGGCCTATCGTGGAGTCGGCGATCACGCACTCGACCGGCAGCCCGCAGCTGTGGCGCAGGTTGGCCTCCAGGAACTCCTTTACCGACTTTGCGATGTTCATCGTCTGCTCTTCCAGGCTCTCGCGCACGCCGCGGCAGCGGCCGTCTATGCACGGGCGTATGCCTATCTTGGGCAGGTTGCCCTTCAAGCGGTTCTTGCACTCATTGACCGGGAACGCCTTGGGATTTGCCATGTTACTACCTCCTGATGCGGCCCTGAGAGCGGGCCTGAATTCCACTGCCTACAATTATAACACAGGCTTTCCAAAATTACCAGCGGCGAGGTTTGCTGATTTCTTTCGACGATTTGCGCGGCGGCGCGGGGCGCGCGGGCGCGCCGGGGCTTCCTAAAACCGCGCGGAGGTGGTATAATCATCTGTAAGAACACAATGGGGAGGCAGGGAGGATACGATGAACGGAGCAAGCGGCGATATCGGCAAAGGAGTCAGCGCGATAGTGATAGAAGCGGGCAAGGTGCTGCTGACCTGGCGGGGCGAGGGCGATGCGCGGCGGCTGACGCTGCCGGGCGGGCCGGCGCGCCCGGGCGAGCCGCCCGAGGACACGCTGGCGCGCTATGTGAAGGAACAGGCCGGCCTTGACGTGCGCGCGGTCACGCTGGCCGGGTTCCACTTTGGCCCGGAGAGCTGGGACGCGGCGTTCAACTGCCAGCTGCTGGGCGGCGAGCTGAGCGGCGAGGCGCAGTACCTGGGCGTGGACGAGGCGCTGCGCCGGCGCGATCTGGGCGAGCTGACCCGGCTGCTGCTGGCCGGGCACGAGCGCGCGCTCGAAAAGGACGAGATATTCGACATGAAGAACGCCGGCTCGCTGTACCTGTGACGCGCCGGCAAGGAGGGCGGATATGTATCCCCGAATATACCTTGCGATAGACAACTGCTTTGCCAGCAAGCGCTTTACGCGCCCGGCGGACTGGATGCGCGTGACGCGCGAGATGGGCGTATACCAGATAGAGGCCAGCGCCGACACCGAGTGCGACCCGCTGTACATGGGCGCGGAGTACATATCGCGCTGGAAGGCCGAGGTGGCGCGCGCGGCCGGCGAGACCGGCCAGGCGGTGCGCAACCTGTACTCGGGCCACGGCACCTACGCGACGCTGGGGCTGATGCACACCGACGCCGGCGCGCGCGCGTACTTCCGCGACAACTGGATAAAGCGCCAGGCGGCGCTGGCGGGCGAGCTGGGCGCGGGGTTCGGGTTCTTCGCGCACGGCGTGGATCAGAGCGTGCTCAACGACACGCGCGAGTACCGCGCCGCGTATGAGCGCCTGGTCTGCGACCTGGCCGACGTGGCCGCGAGCGGGCTGGCCGCGGGCGCGCGCGAGGTCGGGCTGGAGCAGATGTACTCGCCGCACCAGATACCGTTCACCGTGCCGGGCGCGCGGCGGCTGGTCGCCGAGGTGTACGCGGCGCGGCGCGCGCCCATGTACCTGACGATAGACCTGGGCCACATGAACGGCCAGCGCCGCTTCGCAATGCCCGACGCCAACCAGGTCGCCGGCGCGATAGAGGCCGCGCGGCGCGGCGAGCCGGTGCGCATATACCTGGGCCCGGACGCGGCGTACCGGGCGTTCGAGCGGGCGGTGCGCTCGGGCGGCGGCGCGCTGAGCGAGGCCGAGCGCGTCTGCGACGATATGGACGCGTACCCGCACATGTTCGCGGAGTACTCGGACGGCTCGGTCGAGCACTGGCTGCGCGAGCTGGGGACATACGCGCCGATAGTGCACCTGCAGCAGTCCGACGGCAAGTCCTCGCCGCACTGGAACTTCACGCGGCTGCGCAACGCCAACGGCATAATCAACGCGCCCGACGTGCTGCGCGCGCTGAAGGCGGCGTACGACGCGCCGGTCGAGCCGGGCATGCCGCCGCGCGTGAGCGAGATCGCGCTGACGCTGGAGCCGTTCATATCGACGGCCGCCGACGTGCATGCGGACATGCAGGAGATCGCCGAGTCGGTCGCATACTGGCGGAGCTTCGTGCCCGAGGACGGCATGGCGCTGGACGAAATCTGTGCGCGGCTGGGGTGAGCCGGGCGCGGCCGCGCGGGCGGGCCTGGGCGCTTGCGGAGTCCGGGCGGTGGGGCGGCGCGCCCGAATGGCGCCCGGGGCCCGCGCGGCGGGATTTGGCCTGCGATTTGCGGGGCTGCCGGTTGTGGGATCCGGGGTCGTGCGCCAGCGCGCGGATAGGTTTGTCTATTAAGATGCGGGCCACCTTCTGATGGAGGCGGCCCGCTCAAATCGTTGGCAAAGTCTGGCGCGCGGCGCAGCCTGTTCCGTTCTTGCGCTTATTTGCAGTTGTCATCGCCATGATAAGTAATCATTTCAGTTATAGGCCAACATACTGCGCTGCTTGAACATAGAAACTGCATGCCGGGCTGAGTATGTCGGACTGAACTGCCAGAGCGAGAACCACTTTGCATAGTGCGATTCAGGCTTAAGCGCCGACGCGTGCATGGCTTTCTTAATAAGATATGGGCCGCTTCCTGATGGAGGCGGCTCACTCATATCGTTGGCAAAGTCTGGCGTGCGGCGCAGCCCGTTCCGTTCTTGCGCTTATTTGCGTTGACACCGTCATGATAAGTAATCATTTCGGTTATAAGCCAACATGCTGCGCTGCTTGAACATAGAAACTGCATGGCGGGCTGAACTGCCAGAGCGAGAACTGCTTTGCATAGAGCGATTCAGGTTTAAGTGCCAGCGCGCGGATAGGTTTGTCTATTAAGATGCAGGCCACCTTCTGATGGAGGCGGCCCGCTCATATCGTTGGCAAAGTCTGGCGCGCGGCGCAGCCCGTTCACTTCCTGCGCCTATGTGCAGTTGATTCCGCCACTATACGCAAGCGTTTCAGATACGAGCCAACATGCCGCATTGCTTGACCATCGAAACAGCGTGCCATGCCAAACTGCCAAAGCAAGACCCGCTATCCAAACAAACCGCGTGGCCGCCCCGTCAAGAGGCGGCCCGCGCCCAGCCTACTGACAAAGTATGCCGCACACCGTCCACTTGGCCAAACATGCAAATAAAGCGCAACGCCGCCCATATCAAACCGTTTTACAGTATCGCCCATGCGATGCCGTAAAGCTGTTTGCAATAAAACCCTCTATCCAGCCGCCGGGTTTGTCAGCGGTCTGCGCGCGGGCCGCTCCGTCAAGAGGCGGCCTGCGCGCAGCCGCGGTTCACTGCATGCGGGCCATCTCGCCGCGCAGCCGCGATATGATGCGCTTTTCCAGGCGCGATATGTAGGACTGGGATATGCCCAGCAGCTCCGCGACCTCGCGCTGCGTCATCTCGGGCTGGCCGCCCAGGCCGTAGCGCAGCGCCATTATCCGGCGCTCGCGCGGCGACAGCGTGCCCAGCGCCTGCGACAGCATCTCGCGCTCGGTGCAGCTCTCTATGTCGCGGCTGACCAGGTCGGGCTCGGTGCCCAGTATGTCGCTGAGCAGCAGCTCGTTGCCGTCCCAGTCGGTGTTGAGCGGCTCGTCGAAGGAGACTTCCAACTTCAGGCGGCTGTTGCGGCGCAGATACATCAATATCTCGTTTTCGATACAGCGCGAGCCATAGGTGGCCAGCTTTATGTTCTTGCTCGGGTCAAACGTGTTTACGGCCTTGATCAGCCCGATCGTGCCGATCGAAATCAGATCCTCTATGCCCACGCCGGTGTTTTCAAACTTGCGCGCTATGTACACCACCAGGCGCAGATTGTGCTCTATCAGCGCCTGGCGCACCTTGGTGTCGCCGAGTTTCAGCTTCTCCAACTGCTCCTTCTCCTCCTCCAGCGTGAACGGGGCCGGGAGGGATACGCCCCCGCCTATGTAGTGCACGCCGTCGCCGTGCATGCCCAGCCTGGACATTATGCTGTATATGAACTGATATACGGCGGCGCGGCGCGATCCGGCGCGGCCGCCAGCGCGAACCGCGCGCTCAGCTCTTGAGGGAATAACCGGCATTGCCGATCTCACCTCCCTCCGCGCGCCGGCCGGGCGCACAGCTCAGCTCCAGCGGCGCCAGCGCCTGCGCGCCGCCGGGCAGCTCGCCCGGATATACCGCGACCCATACGTCGCTGCGGCGCGCGCACAGCTGGCCCGCGCGCACCTCTATCCGCTCCGGGCAAAAGCACTTCATGCGCCCGGTCTCGCCCAGCGCGGTGTAGTAGACCATGCGCCAGCGGCTCGAGGGCAGCCCGGGCCCGCGCGCGTCGAAGTCCTCCGGCAGCAGCGCGCGCAGCGAGCGCTCGGACGCTATCAGCACGCATGCGCCGCTTATTGGCTCGCGCAGGCGATTGCCGGTGTCGACCAGCGCGGTTATGCTGCGGCGCCGGCCGCCGTCGCAGATGCCCAGCTTCAGCTCCCAGCCCCAGCAGCGCTTCAGATGCGCGCTGGTCAGCCACAGCCCCGCGCTGCCGCCCGCGGTCAGGCACCAGCCCAGCTGGCTCCAGCCCCAGCCGCCGCTCATCAGGCTAATCAGCAGCGCGCCGCCGCCCAGCAGCAGCGTCATGCACATCACGGCCGCGGCGACCGAGGCCGCGTCGCGCACACCGCGCACGCCGCAGGCCGCGATCGCCATCAGCGCCGGCACGGCCAGCCGCATGGGCAGACTGCCCAGCCAGGCCATGCGCGGCAGGTATATGACTACCGCCCAGACGCCGCCCAACGCCGCGGCCGCCAGCACCCGCGCGGGGCGCCGGCGGCCCAGCGCGCGCGCCGCCAGGTCGAGTATTAGCGCGTTCATCATGAAGTTGACCAGCAGGTAGCTTTCCAGGCAGATCTTCATCCGATATCGATCGGCTCCTCATCGCGCTCGGGATATTTTTTGCGGGAAATAGTATTGCACAACTTATGTCATCCGCAACGCGCCGCTCGTCCTCCTCGCATCGAGCGAGTATATTATATAATGAGCGCTTTGTCGAAAACAGTTGTACGGATGCTTAAATTGATGCCAATGGTCGGGGCGATTCGACAGCGCACGCGCGGCGTTCCGGCAGCGCGGCGGGATTGCACGCCGCGGGCAGCACAATACGGCCGGCGCGATCTGCGCGCAGGCGAGGGATGAAGCTGTATGTCGATGTAATGAACGCTTGATTCTATACGGCGCATTGTGCAGCGCAACTTGCATATCATGTGAGACGGCGATTTAACGCTCACCATTTATGTGTAGGATATCAGAAAATCGGCGCTCAGTCAAGAGCTAATCGACAAAAAAAGCACGCTATATTCGGGCGATGTGTTTGGGTTTCGTATGCTGGGTGATGGGAGGCGGGCTGAATCCTGTGGCGGGCAGTACGGCGGCCATGGTTGCGGCGCGTTGTGGGCTCATGTGCGATGGCTGCATAAACTGGCGCGCGGTTTGCTTGCGGGCGCGGAGGATGCCATGCGCGGGCTGGATTTAGGCGGGGTGTTTGCGCGGCGCATTGTGAAATGCGCTTCAGTGAACATGGGCGCGCGCCGCATGCTGTCCCCGAGCGGCGCGTGCAAATCGAGCGTCGTCAGCTAAGCAGGCATACCGCGCTGTCGCCCGAAGTTCTGCATGCAGTATGCTGAAAGCCGCACATTGGCGAACGTTCGTGCGCGCCGCATGCTGTCCCCGAGCGGCGCGTGCAAATCGAGCGTCGTCAGCTAAGCAGGCATGCCGCGCTGTCGCCCGAAGTTCTGCATGCAGTATGCCGAAAGCCGCGCATCGTCGAACGTGCGTGCGCGCCGCATGCTGTCCCCGAGCGGCGCGTGCAAATCGAGCGTCGTCAGCTAAGCAGGCATACCGCGCTGTCACCCGAAGTTCTGCATGCAGTATGCCGAAAGCCGCGCATTGGCGAACGTGCGTGCGCGCCGCATGCTGTCCCCGAGCGGCGCGTCGGTAACCGCATATCGCTGGTCGCATAAGCACATTCCCTGCAGCGCTGCACGCGATATACCGCCAGCCGCGCACCAGCGAACATGAGGCGCACGCCGCATGCTGTCCCAAAGCGGCGCACAGCCCGCCGCCCATCCTAATCGCCCGCAAAGCGTCCGCCTGCGCCGCGCAAATCCCCCTTCCCAAGCGCACCGCCAGGGTGTATACTTTATCATGCGCACATAAATCGGCGCGCGCTATTGACACGGCCCGCAAAATAAGTTATACTACTGGCAGTTTAGCATGATAAAGCAATGAGGTGCATACTATGGCGCGATTGAAACTATACCCGCCCGAGGGCATGCAGGACTACCTGCCCGACGAGCGGTGGCACAAGCGGCGCGTGGAGGCGCAGGTGCGCGAGCAGTTCGCGCTGAGCGGCTATGAGGAGATAGAGACCTCGCTGTTGGAGTACTGCGACGTGGTGTCCGGGGGCGAGGGGCGGCTGCCGGCGGAGCAGCTGTTCAAGACGTTCGACCAGCGCGGCAGCGTGCTGGCGGTGCGGCCGGACAACACGCTGCCGATAGCGCGGCTGATAGCGGGGCGCATGAAGGACGTGCCCGCGCCGGTGCGCGTGAGCTACGTGCAGGACATAGTGCAATACCCGCTGCCCAAGGGCGGCCAGATGCGCGCGCACACCCAGGCCGGCATAGAGCTGATGGGCGAGGGCGGCGCGGCGGCCGACGCCGAGGTGATAGCGGTGGCGATACGCGCGCTCAAGTCGAGCGGGCTGCGCGAGTTCCAGATAGACATAGGCCAGGTGGAGTACTTCAAGGGGCTGATGGAGGAGGCCGGGCTGACCGGCGACACCGCCGAGCGGCTGCGGGTGTGCGTCGAGGAGAAGAACTCGCTGGCGATAGAGCTGATGAAGAGCCGCGGCGAGATAAGCGATATGGCGGCGCAGCGGCTGCGCGAGCTGCCGGGGCTGTATGGCGGCGAGGAGGTGCTTGACGCGGCCGAGGCGCTGTCGGGCAACGCGCGCTGCCGGGCCGCGGTGCGCAACCTGCGCGACATACTGGCCATGCTCCGGGCGTACGAGCTGGATAGCTACATATCAATAGACCTGGGCATGGTGCACTCGATAGACTACTATACCGGCATGATATTCCGCGGGCTGACCGGGCATCTGGGCTATCCGCTGCTGTCGGGCGGGCGGTATGACGAGTTGATGGCGCAGTTCGGGCGGCCTATGGCGGCGACCGGGTTCGCGCTGAGCGTCAAGCCGCTGCTGGTGGCGCTGGAGCGCGAGGGCGGCATGCTCAAGCGCCCGGCGGTCGACTGGATGCTGGCGTTCACGCCCGAGGGCTGCCAGCGCGCGCTGAGGCTGGCCGAGTCGCTGCGCGCGCAGGGGCTGAGCGTGCGCATGTGCTACCAGCCCGAGCGCCTGGAGGAGCAAGCGCGCGCGGCGGGCTGCCGCGACTGGAAGCTGATAGACGGGGGTGACGCAAGATGAGCGCGATAAAGCTGGCGCTGGCCAAGGGCCGGCTGGCCGACGAGACGCTGGCGCTGCTCGAGCGCGCCGGGGTTAGCTGCCCCGAGCTGCACGAGAAGAGCCGCAAGCTGGTGTTCCGCGACCAGGCGGGCATGTACGAGTTCATAATGGTAAAGCCGTCGGACGTGCCCACGTATGTCGACTACGGCGTGGCGGACGTGGGCGTGGTCGGCAAGGACACGCTGATGGAGGAGAACCGGCCGCTTTACGAGCTGCTGGACCTGGGTTTCGGCAAGTGCCGGATGTGCGTGGCGGGGTTCCCGGAGCAGCGCGACAAGCTGATAACCTCGTCGCACTTCCGCGTGGCGACCAAGTACCCGGCGATAGCGCGGCGCTTCTACGAGGAGCGCGGCGAGAACGTCGAGATAATCAAGCTCAACGGCTCGGTCGAGCTGGGGCCGCTGGTGGGGCTGAGCGACGTGATAGTCGACATAGTCGAGAGCGGCGCCACGCTGCGCGCCAACGGGCTGGAGGTGCTGGAGACCGTGTGCGACCTGAGCGCGCGGCTGGTCGTGAACCGCGTCAGCCTCAAGACGCGTGCCGACGACATAAGGCGGCTGATAGACTCGCTCAAGGCGCAGCTGGACGCGCCGCAGGCTGCGGACTGACGCCGGGGGCGGTCGCGGGCCGCGAATCGGGCGATAGTGCGAAGTCGCGCCGGGCGACGATGAAGGCCAAACTAAGCCGAGGCGCGGGGCGTACCGCTTTGGCGGCGGCGCGTGCCTGGGATGATGTTAAGGCAGAACCAAGCCGGGACGCAGGCACATCGCTTTGACAGCGGCGCGCGCCGGGCGATGATGCAAAGTCAAGATTGCGCCGAGGCGCAGGGAGTATTGCTTTGGCGGCGGCGTACATCAAGTGATGATGTCCAGCCAAAACCAAACTGAGGCCCAGGACGCATTGCTTAGACGGCGGCACGCGCCGGGCGAAGATGCAAAGCCAAACCCAGGCCGTGGCTCAGGACGCATCGCTCTGACGGCGGTATACGCCGTGCAATGACGCAAGCCAAACTGATCCGTGGCCCAGGACACAACGCTTTGACGGCGGCACGCGCCGGGCGAAGATGAAAGTCAAACCCAGGCCGTGGCTCAGGACGCATCGCTCTGACGGCGGCATACGCCGTGCGATGATGTAGAGCCAAAACTAAGCCGAGGCGCGCGCATCACATTGCCGGCGGCACGCGCCGGGCGAAGATGCAAGCCAAACTGAGCCGTGGCCCCGGACACAACGCTTAGACGGCAACACACGCTGGGCGATGATGTAAAACCCAAACTAAGCCGTGGCCCAGGACGTACAGCTTTGACGGCGGCACACGCCGTTCGATGACAAACTCAAACCCGGGCCGGGGCCCACGCGGCTCAACACGCGCGCTGCTCCCGGCGCCCACATACGATTCAGGAGAGTGCATGACGATGCTTCCAATAATAAGGTTCACCGGCGAGCTGCCCGAGCGGCTCAGGGGCCGGTCGCAGCTGGCCGACGAGGGCGTGCGCGAGAGCGTGCGCGCGATAATCGCGGGGATACGCGCGCGCGGCGACGCGGCGCTGATAGAGTACACCGAGCGCTTTGACCACGCGCGGCTGACCCCCGATACGATAAGGGTCAGCGAGCAGGAGATTGACGCGGCCTATGAAAGCGTGGACAGGCGCCTGCTGGAGGCGATGCGCCACAGCGCCGCGCGCATACGCGCCTACCACGAAAAGCAGAAGAAGCTGACCTGGCTGGACTTTGACGAACCCGGCTACGCGCTGGGCCAGAAGGTCACGCCGCTGGACAGCGCGGCGGTGTACGCGCCGGGCGGCACGGCGATGTATCCGTCCAGCGTGCTGATGAACGTGATACCCGCGGCGGTGGCCGGCGTGAGGCGCATAGCGCTGCTGACGCCGCCCATGCGCGACGGCAGCGTGTATCCGCTGACGCTGGTGTCGGCGCGCGAGGCCGGCGCGACCGAGATATACCGCATAGGCGGCGCGCAGGCGATAGCGGCGGCGGCGTTCGGCACCGAGTCGGTGCCGCGCGTGGACAAGATAACCGGCCCGGGCAACATATTCGTGGCCAACGCCAAGCGCGAGGTGTTCGGCTATGTGGGCATAGACATGATCGCGGGGCCGAGCGAGGTGCTGGTCGTGGCCGACGCCAGCGCGCCGGCGCGCTACGTGGCGGCCGACCTGCTCTCGCAGGCCGAGCACGACGCGCTGGCGCAGGCGGTGCTGATAACCGACAGCGAGCGGCTGGCGCTCGAGGTGCAGCAGGAGCTGCCGCGCCAGCTGGCCGCGCTGGGCCGCGCGGAGATAGCGGGCCGCTCGATAGACGACTACGGCACGATACTGCTGTGCGACTCCATCGAGCAGGGCATGGACGCGGCCAACCTGGTCGCGCCCGAGCACCTGGAGCTGATGCTGAGCAGCCCGTTCGAGTACCTGGGCCGGGTGCGCAACGCGGGCGCGATATTCCTGGGGCGGTATTCGCCCGAACCGCTGGGCGACTACTACGCCGGGCCCAACCACGTGCTGCCCACGTCGGGCACGGCGCGGTTCTCGTCGCCGCTGTCGGTGGACGACTTTGTCAAGCGCTCGTCGATAATCTACTGCGAGCGCGACGCGCTCAGGGCCGCGGCGGACGACGTGGCGGCGTTTGCGCGCGCCGAGGGACTGGACGCGCACGCCCGCGCCGTGGAGGTGCGCTTTGAGGGGGATGAGCGATGAGGACGGCCGAGATGGCGCGCGACACCAACGAGACGCGCATAAGCCTGGAGCTGGAGCTGGACGGCGAGGGCCAGGCCAGCGTCAACACCGGCGTGGGCTTCTTTGACCACATGCTGGACGCTATGTGCCGGTTCGGATTGATAGACCTGGAGCTCAAGTGCGCGGGCGACCTGGACGTGGACGCGCACCACACCGTGGAGGACTGCGGCATCTGCCTGGGGCTGGCGATGAAGCGGGCGCTGGGTGACAAGAGCGGCATAATGCGCGCGGGCTCGTGCTACTTCCCGATGGACGAGGCGCTGGCGCTGTGCGCGCTGGACATAAGCGGGCGGGGACTGCTGGTGTTCGACGCGGAGTTCCCGCAGCCCAGTTGCGGGCTGTTCGACTGCCAGCTGGCCGAGGAGTTCTTCCGGGCAGTCGCGGTCAACGCGGGCATAACGCTGCACCTGCGCTGCGAGGGGCGCAACTCGCACCACATGCTGGAGGCGATGTTCAAGGCGTTTGGGCGCGCGCTGATGCAGGCGATAGAGATATCGCCGCGCGTGAACGGCGTGCCGTCGACCAAGGGCGTTATCTGAAATATTTACACATGCGCACGGCGGGCGTGCGGGCGCGCTTAACCGAATATATGGTATTATTTACCTGAAATACGCTTGGTCAGGGGAGGAAACTTGTCCAAATGAATATATATCCGGCGATCGACATGGTGGAGGGCCGCGCGGTGCGGCTCAGGCAGGGGCGCGCGGACGACATGACGGTGTATGGCGACCCGCTGATGCTGGCGCGGCAGTTCTACGGCGAGGGCGCGCGGTATCTGCACATGGTCGATCTGGACGGGGCGTTCACCGGCGGCGAGGGCGGCAACAAGGCGCTGGCGCTGGAGATAGCCCGGCAGGTGCCGGCAAAGATACAGCTGGGCGGCGGCATACGCGACATGGCCACTATCGAGCGCCTGCTGGAGGGCGGCATAGCGCGCGTGATACTGGGCACGGCCGCGCTCAAGGACCCCGAGCTGGTGCGCGAGGCGATAAGGCGCTTTGGCGGCGAGCGCGTAGCGATAGGCATAGACGCGCGCGACGGGCGCGTCGCGGTGCAGGGCTGGGTCGAGGGCTCGGACGTGACGCCGCTGGAGCTGGCGCTGAGCATGCGCGAGGCCGGCGCGCTGTACATTGTCTACACCGACATCGCGCGCGACGGCATGCTGTCCGGCCCCGGCCTGAGCAGCATAGGCGAGCTGGCCGAAAAGAGCGGCATGCGCATAATCGCCTCCGGCGGCGTGAGCTCGCCCGAGGACGTGGAGCAGGTAAAGCAGCTGGGCTGCGAGGGCGCGATAATCGGCAAGGCGCTGTACGAGGGCCGGCTCACGCTGGGCCAGGCGCTGCGCATAGCGCACTGAGCGCGGCGCGGGGCAAGCGCCAGCTTCGCGCGGGCCCGCGGGCGGCGCGCCTGATGCGCGGCGCGCCGGCTCGGGCGACAGCGCGCACGAGGCGCGGCACATCGGCTTGAGCGGCGGCGCGTGCGATGCGGCGGTGTGCCCGCGGCGCGCCGGCTTTGGCAACGCGCGACGCTGAGGCGCTGCTCGAACTCGGCGGCGCGCCGGATGAGCGCGCCGGGCGGCCGTTCAGGCGCCGCACGACCGGCGCGGCAAAGACGCAATGCTTATAAATGAAATGAGGCGTGACGATATGGATAACAGGTTTACCGTGGACGCATCGAAACTGGACGCGCTCAAGTTCGGCCCGGACGGGCTGATACCGGCGGTCGCGCAGGACGTAAAGTCGGGCGATGTGGTGATGCTGGCGTACATGAACCGCGAGTCGCTTGAAGCCACGCTGAGCACGGGCCTTGCGACCTACTTCAGCCGCTCGCGCCAGGAGCTGTGGCAGAAGGGTGCGACGTCGGGCAACGTGCAGCACGTGCGCGAGGTGCTCTACGACTGCGACGGCGACGCGCTGCTGCTGAAGATCGATCAGGTCGGCGTGGCGTGCCACACCGGCGAGTACAGCTGCTTCCACAACTCGCTGACCGGCGCGGACGGCGCGGCGCCCGCCAGCAGCCACGTGCTCGAGGAGGTGTTCGAGGTCATAGAGGGCCGCAAGGCCAACCCGGTCGCCGGCTCGTACACCAACTACCTGCTCGAAAAGGGCGTCGAGAAGATCTGCAAGAAGGTCGGCGAGGAGGCCAGCGAGACGATAATCGCCGCGGTCAAGGGCTCCAACGCCGAGCTGCGCTACGAGGCCAGCGACCTGCTGTACCACCTGATGGTGCTGCTGTCCAACCAGGGCATGCGGCCCGAGGAGCTGTACGCCGAGCTGCGCTCGCGCCGCAAGTGAGCGCCGGGGCAGGCGGGCCTGCGCGCCAGGGCGAGGTTGCGCTCAGGTATCGGCGGAAATGCCGGCGGCCAATGAACCGCCGGCGCAGCTGTCCATCCGGTGCATGCGGGCCTGCGCGCCAGGGCGGGCTTGCGCAAGGTATCGGCGGGAAAGCCGGCGGCCAATGAACCGCCGGCGCAGCTGTCCAACCAGTGCATTCGAGCTGCGCGCGTTCGGGCAAGCGCTCATGCCGGTCTTCGAGGCATGCGCATGACCAAAGGCGGCTGGGTTTGTGTACAAAGCATGAATAAATTACAAAATCGATTGACACGCGCGCTGTATGTGTGACAAAATGCAGTTACACGCACCGCGCGTGATTCACATTCAAGGAGAGGGGTTTGTCAGATGAGAACAGATACCATGGCGCGCCTGCTGGCGCTGATACTGGCGGCGCTGCTGTTGACGGGCGCGATGGGCGCGCTGGCCGACGCGGCCGATGGCGATGCCGCGACCGAACAGGCCACCGACGCGGCCGATGGCGACGCCGCGGCCGAGCAGGCCGAGCCCACACCCACTCAGGACGCGCGCCCGAGCGTGGATTCGTCGATAGTGGCCACGATAGGCGACGTGCAGATCACCGCCGCGGACACCGCCGAGCTGTATTCGTATGTGGTTGAGATGTACGCATATTACGGCTACGACGAGTCCGACCCCGAAATGCTGGCCATGATGCAGCAGGTGACGCTGGACGCGGCGATAATGTCCAAGGTCGAGCAGCTGATGGAGGCCGAGCGCGGCCTGGACGTGTTCAGCGATGACGAGCTGAGCGAGCTGCGCGCCGAGGCGCAGGCCACCTACGACGCGACGTATGCCGACCTCTACGACAGCCTGAACGACGGCGAGCTGACCGAGGACGAGCTGGCGGCGCAGACGCTGGCGCAGCTGGAGGATTACGGCTACACCGTGGATGCGCTGCTGGAGCAGGCCCAGGCCGAACTCGCGTATGAGCGGCTGTACGAGCAGCTGACGCAGGACGTGCAGGTGAGCGACGCCGACGTGGCCGAGAGCTATGCCCAGACCGTAGAGAGCGACAGGCAGACCTATGAAAACGACCTGGCGTCCTACGTGCTGCAGTGCATGTACGGCGCGCGCCCGGCGTATACGCCCGAGGGCATACGCACGATAAAGCACATACTGATAAAATACCAGGACGAGGACGCCCAGAAGATAAGCGAGCTGGTCGCACTGAGCGAGAAGCCCGACGACTACGACGCGCAGTACGAGGCGCTCAAGCAGGCCGCCTATGCCAACATAAAGGACAAGGTAGACGAGATAATGGCGCGCATAGAGGCCGGCGAGGACTTCGACGCGCTGGTCGAGGAATACGGCGAGGATCCGGGAATGCAGAGCGAGCCGTACAAGTCCGAGGGCTACATGGTCTACGACGGCGCGGCGACGCTGGTGGCCGAGTTCGTAGACGGCGCGATGGCGCTTGAGAACGTGGGCGACGTGACCGCCGAGCCGGCGCTGACCGAGTACGGCGCGCATATACTGCTGTACTTCAGCGACCTGGAGCCGGGCGAGGTCGCGCTGACCGACGAGACGGCCGAGTCGCTCCGGGCCGAGCTGCTCGCCGAGCGCCAGAGCGAGGCGTACAACGACGCGCTCAACGCGTATCGCGACGGGCTGGGCGCGCTGTACCGCTATCCCGAGAACCTGGTGCGCGCCGAGACGCTGGCCGAACAGCAGGCCGTCGAGCAGAGCATAGTCGGCGACGACGCTGCGACCGATGACGCGACGACCGATGAAGCGACGACTGACGACGCGGCGACCGATGACGCGACGACCGACGATACCGCGACCGACGATACCGCGACCGACGACGCCGCGCAGGGCTGACGCGCAGCCCTGCTGGGATCCATGCCCGGGCGCGTTGCAAAACACCCCAACAAAAAAAGACGAGGCAAGGCGCACCCCAAAGGGGTATCCAAACCTCGTCTTTTTGATTAAGATAGATGTATGGAAGAAGTCTATCTTAAGCAAGACCAGTATAAGATATTTGAGCGACACGGTCAACTGGTCATAGCGCTGAATTCGGAGATCACCATACCACAGAACGCGCCTGTCCGCCTGCTAAGCGCGCAGCTTGAGGAACTGGAGTACAGGAAACTGTACAAAGCGTATTCGCCCAGAGGGAGCAAATCGGCAGCGGATCCGCTTGCGCCTGCGCGAATTAAGCTGAGTTAAGCACGCCTGCATGGATATACAAACCCGCGCCGGGGTGGTATAATTGAATCGACACTTGTTTATGCGTGGAGGCACAGATGATTAGGCGATTCATACCGTACTACAAACCCCACTTGAAGCTGTTCGCGTTCGACTTCGCGTGCGCGATAGTGCTGGCGCTGCTGCAGCTGGTGTTCCCCAGCGCGGTCAACGTGGTGATAGACCAGCTGATACCGGCGGGCGATTTCGGGCCGGTGTTCCGGTGGGGGCTGCTGCTGGCGGGGCTGTACGTGGCGCAGTACCTGCTGCAGATGGTCGTGGAGTACTGGGGGCACATAGTGGGCGTGCGCATAGAGAAGGACATGCGCCACGACCTGTTCGAGCACGTGCACGAGCTGCCGTTTGCGTACTTTGACAACACCAAGACCGGCCAGATAATGTCGCGCATAGTAAACGACCTAAACGAGATCGCCGAGCTGGCGCACCACGGCCCGGAGGACTTTTTGATATCGCTGTGCATGCTGATAGGCACGTTCACGATAATGGCCACGATGAACTGGAAGCTGACGCTGATACTGCTGCTGCTGGTGCCGGTGATGCTGGTGCTGTCGGCCAAGTGGAACAAGCGCATGCGCGCGGGCTTCACCGACATGCGCGCCGAGCTGGGCGAGATAAACGCCAGCGTCGAGGACTCGCTCTCGGGCGTGCGCGTAGTCAAGTCGTTCACCAATGAGCAGTACGAAAACGCCAAGTTCGAGCAGGGCAACCGGCGCTTTACCAAAGTGAAGTCGCGCACGTACTACGTCATGGCGCGGTTCCACACCATGATCGGGCTGTTTTCGAACGTGTTCTACCTGATAGCGCTGATCTGCGGCGCGTACTTCGTGCTGCAGGGCGATATGAGCGCGGGCAACCTGACGGCGTTCATACTGTACATAAACCTGTTCCTGTCGCCGCTGCAGAAGATAACCAACCTGATAGAGACGTATCAGCGCGGCATGGCGTCGTTTGGGCGGTTCGTCGAGATAATGACGATCAAGCCGCAGATAGAGGACCGCCCGGGCGCGCGCGAGCTGGAGCGGCCCAGGGGCGACATAAAGTTCGAGAACGTGACGTTCAAGTACAACGACTCGCAGACCGTGCTGCACGACGTGAACTTCGAGATATACGCGGGGCACACGGTGGCGCTTGTGGGGCCGTCGGGCGGCGGCAAGACCACGCTGTGCAACCTGATACCGCGCTTTTACGACGTGACCGGCGGCCGCATACTGATAGACGGCCAGGACATACGCGACGTCACGCTCAAGTCGCTGCGCCGCAACATAGGCATAGTGCAGCAGGACGTGTTCCTGTTCGGCGGCACGGTGCGCGAGAACATACTCTACGGCCGCCCGGACGCGACCGAGGAGGAGGTCATCGAAGCCGCGAAGCTGGCCGACGCGCACGAGTTCATAATGCACTTTGCGCAGGGCTACGACACGGTCGTGGGCCAGCGCGGCGTGAAGCTGTCCGGCGGC
>CAWVGT010000228.1:0-25520 GCA_963928645.1 Candidatus Fimadaptatus sp. | reverse complement strand
CGGCTGATGCAGTATCCTGGGTGTGAGCAATTACACTCAAGCGCGCCGTAAGCTGTCGCCGCGTCGCGCGTGCGCACAGCGCTGCATAACCAGACTGAAGAACCGGCTGATACAGTATCCTGAGCGTGAGCGATTACACTCAAACGCGCCGTCAGCTGTCGCCGCGTCGCGCGTACGCACAGCGCTACATCACCAGACTGAAGAACCGGCTGATGCAGTATCCTGGGCGTGAGCAAATACGCTCAAACGCGCCGTAAGCTGTCGCCGCGTTGCCCGCGCGCTCATCTCCGCATCATTCGGCTGAGGAACTGGCCGGTATAGCTGCCGGGGCACTCGCAGATGTGCTCGGGCGTGCCGCTGGCTATGACCGTGCCGCCGCCGTCGCCGCCCTCGGGGCCCATGTCGATTATGTAGTCGCAGGTCTTGATGAGGTCCAGGTTGTGCTCTATCACGACGACGGTGTTGCCGGCGTCGGTCAGCTGCTGCAGCACGCGCTCGAGCTTTTCGACGTCGGCCATGTGCAGCCCGGTCGTGGGCTCGTCGAGCACGTAGAGCGTCTTGCCGGTGGCGCGGCGGCTCAGCTCGGTGGCGAGCTTGATGCGCTGCGCCTCGCCGCCCGACAGCGTCGTCGAGGGCTGGCCCAGCTTGACATAGCCCAGGCCCACGTCAACCAGCGTCTGCAGCTTGGCGCGCAACCGCGGCAGGTTGCCAAAGAACGTCAGCGCCTCGTCCGCGGTCATGTCGAGCACCTCGAATATGTTCTTGCCCTTGTAGCGCACCTCGAGCGTCTCGCGGTTGTAGCGGTGGCCGCCGCACACGTCGCAGGGCACGTATATGTCGGGCAGGAAGTGCATTTCAATCTTGATTATGCCGTCGCCCGAGCACGCCTCGCACCGGCCGCCCTTCACGTTGAACGAGAAGCGGTTGCTCTTGTAGCCGCGCGCCTTGGCGTCGGGCGTGGCGGCGAACACCTCGCGTATCAGGTCGAACAGCCCGGTGTACGTGGCCGGGTTGGAGCGCGGGGTGCGGCCTATCGGCGACTGGTCGATCGCGATTATCTTGTCGAGCTGGTCCAGGCCGTCTATGCCGTCGTGCGGGCCGGGGCGGGTGTGGGCGCGGTTAAGGTCGCGCGCGAGCGCCTTGTACAGTATCTCATTGACCAGCGACGACTTGCCGCTGCCCGACACGCCGGTCACGCACGTGAACACGCCCAGCGGGATCGCGACGTCTATGCCCTTTAGGTTGTGGGCGCGCGCGCCGCGCACTGTGAGGTATCCGCGCGGCTCGCGACGCCTGTCGGGCACGGGTATCGCGCGCCGGCCGCTGAGGAACTGGCCGGTTATCGAGTCGGGGTTGCGCATTATGTCCTCGCAGGTGCCCTCGGCGACCAGCCGGCCGCCGTTCTCGCCCGCGCCGGGGCCTATGTCGACTATCCAGTCGGCGGCGCGCATCGTGTCCTCGTCGTGCTCGACCACTATCAGCGTGTTGCCCAGGTCGCGCAGGTTCTTGAGCGTGCCCAGCAGCCGCTCGTTGTCGCGCTGATGCAGGCCGATCGACGGCTCGTCGAGTATGTACAGCACGCCCACGAGCGAGGAGCCTATCTGCGTGGCCAGGCGTATGCGCTGGGCCTCGCCGCCCGACAGCGTGGCCGCGGCGCGGCTCAGCGTCAGGTAGTCCAGGCCCACGTCGCGCAGAAAGCCCAGCCGCTGGCGTATCTCCTTGAGTATCTGCGCGGCGATCATGCTCTGCTTGGGCGTGAGCTCGAGCGCGTCCAGGAACGCGAGCGCTTCGCGTATCGACATGTCGCTGAGCTGGGCGATCGATATGCCGCCCACCGTCACGGCCAGCGCCTCGCGCCGCAGCCTGAGCCCATGGCAGTCCGGGCAGGGCGTGTCGGACATGTACTGCTCGTACTCCTCCTTCATCGCGTCGGACTGGGTCTGGTTGTAGCGGCGCTCGAGGTTGACGACCAGCCCCTCGAACGGCGCCGAGAACACGCTCCAGCTGCCCTCGCGCTGATAGCGCACGTCCAGCTTTTCGCCGCCGGTGCCGTATAGCAGCTTGTCGATTATCGACTGATCCAGCTGCTCCAGCGGCGTGTCCATCGAAAAGCCGTACTTTTCGGCCATCGCCACGAAGTAGCTGTGCGCAATCGAGCTCGGATCGTCGGAGCGCCAGCCCGATATCGACACCGCGCCCTGATTGAGGCTGAGCGCGCGGTTGGGTATGACCAGCGCGGGGTCTATCTTGTGGAGTATGCCCAGGCCGGTGCACGCCGGGCACGCGCCGTACGGGTTGTTGAACGAGAACATGCGCGGCTCGAGCTCGCCTATCGATATGCCGCAGTCGGGGCAGGCGTAGTTCTGCGAGAACAGCATGTCCTCGCCGTCTATGACCGACACCACGACCAGCCCGTCGCCCAGCCGCAGCGCGGCCTCGAGCGAATCGGTCAGGCGGGTCTTTATGTCGGGGCGCATTATCAGGCGGTCTATCACGATCTCTATGGTGTGCTTTTTCTTCTTGTCGAGCGCGGGCGCGTCGTCCAGGTCGTAGACCTCGCCGTCTATGCGGGCGCGCACATAGCCCTCGCGGCGCATGCTCTCCAGCACGCGCGCGTGTTCGCCCTTGCGCGCGCGCACGACCGGCGCGAGTATCTGTAGCCTGGTGCGCTCGGGCAGCGCGGTTATCTGGTCGACCATCTGGTCGACGGTCTGCTGGTTTATCTCGCGGCCGCACTTGGGGCAGTGGGGTATGCCTATGCGCGCGTAGAGCAGGCGCAGGTAGTCGTGTATCTCGGTCACGGTGCCCACGGTCGAGCGGGGATTGCGGCTGGTGGTCTTCTGGTCTATCGATATCGCGGGCGACAGGCCATCGATGTAGTCGACGTCGGGCTTTTCCATCTGGCCCAGGAACTGGCGCGCGTACGACGACAGCGACTCCACATAGCGCCGCTGGCCCTCGGCGTATATCGTGTCAAACGCCAGCGAGGACTTGCCCGAGCCGCTCAGGCCGGTGAACACTATCAGCTTGTCGCGCGGTATCTCGATGTCTATGTTTTTCAGGTTGTGGGCGCGCGCGCCCTTTATGGCTATCGTTTGACGCATGGTTGCTCTCCTCAAAATAGTGCGGTTACGCCGCTTTTTCTGCGTCTGGGGTGTGGGATATCGCATATGTGCGCTCGGGGCGCACATGGGGTGCTGGGGGAGGGCGATGGCGTGGGCCAGGGGTCGTGACGGCCTCGACCGCGCCGTTCGCGTTTGCGCAGTTTGCGTAGTCATGACCACGCGGTTTGCACTGCATGGCCAGGTCGCGCAGTGCGCATTTGCAGGGTTTGTGTGGCCGGGTCGCGCAGCTTGCGCTTGCGGGGCCTGTGTGGTTAAGGCCATGCGGCCGCGCCAGCGGAGGTTTGCATATTCAAGCCAAAGTTCGCGCTGGCGGAGACTGCACGGTTAAGCCCGCCGGTTTCGCGCCTGCGGGGGTTTGCAGGGTCAGGCCTGTGCGGTTCGCGTTTGAGTATTTGACCCAACTGGCACTTGCGTTGCGCCGGCAAGGTTTACAGTTGGCCCGCCTATATCGCTCTGTCAGGGGCAACAGTCAAACCCGCGCATCGCGCCTGCTGGGCGCTAACCTGCATCGCCAACTCGCCCGCGCCGAACCTACTTGCGCTTGCGCCGGCTGCGCTTGCGGGGCTGGGTGGGCTGGGCGGGCACGGCCTCGCCGCGCAGCGCCATCAGCTGGTCGCGCAGCTTGGCGGCGCGCTCGAAGTCGAGCTGTGCGGCGGCGTCGAGCATCTGCTCCTCCAGCCTGTCTATCGCCATTGCGCGCTCCTCGTCGGACATATCGACGGCCGGCGCGGCGTCCTGCTCGGGCGGGCGCGAGACCTCCATCAGCTCGCGCACGGCCTTGCGCACCGACTGGGGCACTATGCCGTGCTGCTCGTTGTAGGCCATCTGTATGCCGCGGCGGCGGTTGGTCTCGCTTATCGCGCGGAACATCGAGTCGGTCACGTTGTCGGCGTACATTATGACGCGGCCGTCGACGTTGCGCGCGGCGCGGCCCACGGTCTGTATCAGCGACGTCTCGGAGCGCAAGAAGCCCTCCTTGTCGGCGTCGAGTATCGCGACCAGCCCGACCTCGGGCAGGTCCAGGCCCTCGCGCAGCAGGTTTATGCCCACCAGCACGTCGTACTCGCCCAGGCGCAGCTCGCGCAATATCTTGATGCGGTCGAGCGTGTCCACGTCGGAGTGCATGTACGTGACCTTTATGTCCATCTCCTTGAGGTACTCGGTCAGGCTCTCGGCCATGCGCTTGGTCAGCGTCGTGACCAGCACGCGGCGATGCTTGTCGACCTCGCCGCGTATCTCGCCCAGCAGGTCGTCGACCTGGTTCTTGGCGGGGCGCACCGATATCTCGGGGTCGATGAGCCCGGTCGGGCGGATTATCTGCTCGACTATCTGGGATGTGCGGCCCAGCTCATACGGCCCGGGCGTGGCGCTGGTGTATATCGTCTGGCCGACCTTCTGCTCGAACTCGTGGAACTTGAGCGGGCGGTTGTCAAACGCCGAGGGCAGCCTGAAGCCGTAGTTGACCAGCTCGGACTTGCGCGCGTAGTCGCCGTTGAACATCGCGCGTATCTGCGGCACGGTCACGTGCGACTCGTCTATGAACAGTATGAAGTCGTCCGGGAAGTAGTCCAGCAGCGTGAACGGCGCCTCGCCGGGCTGGCGGCCGTCGAAGTAGCGCGAGTAGTTCTCTATGCCCGAGCAGTAGCCTATCTCGCGCATCATCTCTATGTCGTAGCGGGTGCGCTGCTCTATGCGCTGGGCCTCAATCAGGCGCTCGTCGGCGCGGAACTCCTCCACGCGCTGGGCAAGGTCGGCCTCTATCTGCTCTATGCCGCGCTCCATCGCGTCGCGGTTGGTCACGTAGTGGGACGCGGGGAATATCATCACGTGGTTTAAGTGCTCCTGCACCGCCTGGGTGGTGGGGTCTATGTGGGATATGCGGTCTATCTCGTCGCCGAAGAACTCCACGCGCACCAGGTGCTTTTCGCTGCCGGCGGGCATTATGTCCACGACCTCGCCGCGCACGCGGAACGCGCCGCGCTCCAGCTCGAAGTCGTTGCGCTCGTACTGTATGTCGACCAGCCGGCGCAGCAGCTCGTCGCGGTCTATCTGCATGCCCTCGCGCAGCGATATCGACATGCCGGCGTACTCCTGCGGGTCGCCCATCGAGTAGATGCAGCTGACCGAGGCCACGATTATCACGTCCCGGCGCTCGCTGAGCCAGGCGGTGGCGCTGTGGCGCATGCGGTCTATCTCGTCGTTTATCGCGGCGTCCTTTTCGATATATGTGTCGGACGAGGCTATGTACGCCTCGGGCTGGTAGTAGTCGTAGTAGCTGACGAAGTAGCCCACCGCGTTTTCGGGAAAGAACTCGCGGAATTCCTCGGCCAGCTGCGCCGCGAGCGTCTTGTTGTGCGCTATCACCAGCGCCGGGCGATTGAGCTGCGCTATGACGTTGGCCATGGTGAACGTCTTGCCCGAGCCGGTCACGCCCAGCAGCACCTGATCCTTCATGCCCGCGCGCACGCCCTGCACCAGCGCGTCTATCGCCTGCGGCTGGTCGCCGGTGGGGCTGTACTGCGAATGCAGCTTGAATTCCATTGACTCTCCCTCCTCCGCGTCGGGCGGCGCGGCTTCGCGCGTCGGCGCCGATTTGCATGTCAAAGCCCGCGCACAGGCGGGCGTGCGCCGCTGCGCGCGGCGTTCGTTTCATATGATACCACAAAACCCGCCCGCCTACAATCTGCCCGGCGCGCCGCCGCAAAACTTGACGTTGTGTTCGCATTTTGATATAATGTGTATTGATGTATACTGATATGCGCGGCGGCACGGCATGCCATTTAATGGAAAAGATGTAAAGTCCGTGCAAGTTTTTTTGGCCTATTTGATTGAAGCGCTATCGCGGATAGCACTTATGTGGTATACTAAAGTACAGTTTGTGTCGGATCCGGGCGCGCGGCGCGCGGCGGATCGGGACTGTGTGAGGGACGAATGGCATGGCGGGCGATATTCGCATAGTGCTGGCGTCGAGCTCGCCCAGGCGGCGGGAGCTGCTGGGGCGGCTGGTCGGCGGATTTGAGATCGAGCCGGCGCGCTGCGCCGAGGACGCGCAGGGCAGCCCGGCGCGCGTGGCGCTGCAGCAGGGCTACGACAAGGCGCTGGACGTGTACGGTCGCAACCCGGACGCGCTGGTGATAGGCGCGGACACGCTGGTGGCGCTGGAGGGCCGGATACTGGGCAAGCCGCGCGACGCGGCGGAGGCGCGGGACATGCTGCGGGCGCTGTCGGGGCGCGAGCACAGCGTGTTCACGGGCATGTGCGTGGCGTCGGCGCGGGGCTGCGCGGTGCGGCTGGACGAGACGCGGGTGCGCTTCAGGGCGCTGAGCGACGAATTGATAGCGGCATATGTGGCGACCGGCGAGCCGCTGGACAAGGCGGGCGCGTACGGCATACAGAGCCTGGGCGGCGCGCTGGTGCAGTGCGTAAGCGGCGACCTGGACAGCGCGATAGGGCTGAACGCGCGCGGGCTGGGCGAGCTGCTCGAGCGGTACGGCGTGGCAGTCAGGCGGTACGCGGGCGCGGACTGGGCGCAGTATGCGCGCTACTGGGCGAGCGCGCGCGGTTGACGCGCGCGGGCGCGGAGCGCAATTTCGGGCGCGCAGGGGCGCGTCGCATGGAGTGCAGGAGGATGCGGCTGTGGCAGACAAGGGAAACGATGTAAGGCTCAACGCCGGTAAGGGCATGTCCGGCGAGGAAGCGGACGGCGCCGGCGATGAGCTGAAGTACAGCGCGCGCGCACGCGCGTCAAAGACGGCGCCCGAATTTCACAACGCCGAACCGGACGCGGCGGACATGGACGAGAGCTATTACGGCGAGGACATAGATCGCGACTTCGACGCGCTGCCGCCCGAGGACGAGGATGCGACGGTGGTCGCGCCGCCGCCCGCTCAAGAGGCGGAGCCGGACGAGGTGCCCGAAGCGCCCGAAGCGCCGGCCGAGCCCGAGCCCGAGCCGACGGAAGCCGCGCCGGCTCCGCCCACGCGCGTCACGCGCGGCGACGACGCGCGGCGGGGCGGGCGCGGCAAGTCCCGGCGCCGCGGCGAGCGCCGGTCGCGGCGCAGCGCGGTGGGCGCGCTGCTGATATCGGTGAGCACGCTGGCGCTGGTGGTCATACTCGCGCTGAGCATAACCGGCAACTCGGGCGTGGTGACCGGCACGCTGGGCTCGGTGCTCGCGCCGGTGCAGGGCGCGGTCAGCGCGGTCACCGGCTCGATACAGAAGACGCTCAACTCGTTTAGCTATAACCAGGAGCTGGAGCGCGCCTACAACGAGGCGCTGGAAGAGCTGGCCACGGTGCAGATACGCACCGCGCGCTACGACGAGGTCGTCGCCGAAAACGAGCGGCTGCGCGCGCTGATGGACAACTACGAGAAGTACAGCCAGTACGATCCGATATTCGCGCGCGTGATAGGCAAGGATACCGGCAACTGGTTCAACAACTTCACGATCGACAAGGGCAGCGCCGCCGGCGTCGTCGAGAACATGACGGTCATGAGCGCGGACGGGGTCGTGGGGCGCGTGGTCGAGGTGGGGCTGGACTACGCCAAGGTGATGGCGATAATCGACGGCTCCAGCGGCGTGGCGGCGCTGATAGAGCGCAACCGCGACAACGGCGTGGTGCGCGGCATGATCGACGACACCACCGGCGACACGCTGCTGCAGATGAACTACCTGCCCGACATAAACGACGTGCGCACCGGCGACACGGTGCTGACCAGCGGGCTGGACGGCGTGTTCATAAAGGGCCTGCCGATAGGCACGGTCACGCAGATCAGCCGCCAGTCGTCGGGGCTCATGCAGTACGTCGTCATAACGCCGTTTGCGGACTTTGAGCATATCGAGGAAGTGATACTGCTCAATCCGCAGCAGTGAGTGCGGGGAGTGAGTCTATGCTGGCAAGATTCAAGTGGCTGATTGCGGCGGTATGCTTTGTGATACAGTACACCGTGCTGCCGATGATACCGGGGATCAGGCTGTATCCGGACGTGGCGCTGGCGGGCGTGTGCACGCTGGCGCTGGTTTACGGCCCGGGCGCGGGCATGTTTTACGGGCTGTGCGTGGGCGTGCTGGCGGGCTCGCTGTTCACGCTGTCGCTGGCGCGCACGGCGCTCACCTATTCGCTGCTGGGGCTTGTCTGCGGGCTGCTGAGCAACCGCGCGCGCGCCAGCAAGGTCGCGCTGCCGCTGATAGCCGTGGGCGCGGCGCAGGTGCTGCGCCAGGGCGTGGACATAGCGTATCTGATGCTGGCGCGCACCTACTTTGACACGTTTACGCTGATATCGCGGCTGTGCGTCTCCGCGGCGCTCACGGCGCTGTGCGCGCTGCCGCTGTATTGGATAATGTACCACAGCAACTTCAAGTACCGAGTGATAGGCAAGCGCGTGGGCACCTGACGCCGCGCGCAGGCACATGCCCCGGCGCGCGGCGGCGTCGGCGGCGCTCACTGCCCGACCGGGCCGGGCGGCCCGCTTCGATGGGATGTGATTATGATAAAAGGCCAAAATGGTAACCGGGCGCGCAGTCGCTTCGTCATCGCGGTGGTGATGGTGATGTTCTGCGCGCTGTCGCTGCAGCTGTACAATCTGCAGATAGTGCAGGGCGAAAACTACACCGAGCTCGTCGAGGACAAGAAGACCAAGACCAAGACCGTGGTCGGTCAGCGCGGCAGCATACTCGACGCCAACGGCATACCGCTGGCCACCGACCAGAAGTGCTACAACGTGTGCTTCTACCGCGACCCCAATCGCAAGAGCGACGAGGATCGCGAGGCGTACACGCAGGTGCTGCTCAAGGTGATCGACATAGTCGAGGCCAACGGCGGCGAGATGATAGACGAGTTCTGGCTCACGCGCGACGAGACGACCGGCGAGTGGGTGTTCGACACCGGCACGTCGCTGGCCAGCGCCGCCGCCAAGCGCGAGGAGCAGTGGCGCGCCAACTTCGCGCTGCAGTACACGCCGCTTGAAAAGCTGTTCGACACGCTGTGCCACAACTACTCCATACCCGAGGAGCTGACCGAGGAGGAGAAGATACAGGTGCTGGCGCTGTGGCAGGAGTCGCGCATGAAGAACTTCCTGGCCGAGCCGGTCACGATAGCCTATAGCGTCAACCTCAAGACCGTGGCCGAGATCGAGGCGCTGACCAGCGAGCTGGACGGCATATCGATCGAGGAGAGTACCACGCGCGTCTACCCGCGCGGCTCGCTGGCCTCGCACGTGATAGGCTATGTGGGCGCGATAAGCTCCGAGACCGCGTTGGCCGAGTACCAGGAGAAGGGCTATTCGTCCGACGCGCTGGTCGGCATAACCGGCATAGAGTACTCGATGGAGGACCAGCTCACGCCCAACATATCCTATCGCCAGGGCACGCGCGTGGTCGAGGTCAACTCGCTGGGCAAGGTCATACGCGAGCTGAGCTATGAGGAGCCGATAGACGGCAACTCGGTCATGCTCACGCTGGACACGCGGCTGCAGTCGGTGCTGGAGACCGCGCTCAGGGAGAACATAGAGATAATCAATCAGGAGCAGCAGGAGCTCTACGAGTCCGAGAGCTGGCAAAACAAAAACGCCAAAAAGCTTGAGGATCTGGACGGCAAGGAGCTGCAGTTCGCCGAGACCGGCGCGGCGGTCGTTATGGACCCCAACAGCGGCGCGGTGCTGGCGATAGCGAGCTACCCGGACTACGACCTGAACTGGTTCGTGTCGGGCACCGACAACGACAAGATACAGGAGGTCATGACCGACGAGCGCAGCCCGATGTTCAACCGCGCGATATCGGCCAAGGATACGCCCGGCTCGATATTCAAGATGTGCACCGCGCTGGCGGCGCTGATGGAGGGCGCGGTCACGCCCGATGAGAAGATAGACGACATGGGCGCGTTCACCGGCCTGGATACGACGCACCAGCCCAAGTGCTGGGTGTACCCCAACTACGCCAGCCACAGCAACCAGGACGTAGTGGCGGCGATAAAGAACTCGTGCAACTACTACTTCTACACGGTGGGCCTGCGGCTGGGCTCGACCAACCTGAGCAAGTGGGCCGCGCGGCTGGGGCTGTCCAGCAAGACCGGCATAGAGCTGCCCAGCGAGGCGACCAGCTTCGTGGGCAACCAGTCGACGCTGTACGACTCCGATCGCGCGATAAGCGACCAGAACACCTCCAAGCCGCAGTATGCCGCCAACCGGATAAAGGCGCTGCTGCGCACCGTGGGCGAGGATATGCAGATAACCTACGACGAGGATCGGCTGGATCGCGTGGCCAAGGAGCTGCTGGACATAGTCAATGAGGAGGCCAACAAGTCGACCTGGCCCGCGCGCATAAGGACGATACTGCTCCAGGAGATGAACCTGACCAACGAGTACATCGCGCGGCGCGCACTGGGCACCACGATACAGAGCTACCTAAACGACCTCAAATGGACAGACTCGGAGACGATAATGTGCGCGATAGGCCAGTCGATAACCCAGGTCACGCCGATCGCGGTGGCGCGCTACATATCGGCGCTGGCCAACGGCGGCACGGTCTACGACGCGCAGATAATCGACAAGATCATATCGCCCACGGGCGAGGTGATACTGGACAAGCAGCCGGTCGTGGCCAGCACGATAGACGACACCAGCGGGTTCCTGGACTACATAAAGAGCGGCATGCACTCGGTCACCTCGGTCGAGGACGGCGGCACCGCGGCCAAGTACTACGAGGACAGCAAGTACAAGGACGTGATCTGCGCCAAGACCGGCACCGCGCAGACCTCGTCGCTGATCGACCTTGAGAACAAGAGCTGGCACGTGGCGTTCGCGCCGATTGACGATCCGCAGATAGTCGTCGTGGTGTACATACCCAACGGCTACGCGGGCGGCCTGAGCGCGTACACCTGCCGCACGGTGATAGACTACTACCTCGACCGCGAGAACCTGGTTACCCAGGACGTGGTGCCCGAGGCCGGCGCGCTGGCGCCATAGTGCGGAGGACATATGGGCAGGAGCATTGTGATAGCGTCGGGCCGCGGCGGCGCGGGCAAGACGGCGCTGGCGGCGCATCTGGGCACGGCGCTGGCGCGACGCGGTCGGAGCGTGCTGCTGGTGGATGCCGACGTGGGCATGCGCGGCCTGGATCTGGCGCTGGGGCTGGAGAGCCGCGCGGTGTTCGACCTGATGGACGTGGTGGACGGTTGCGCGCTGGGCCAGGCGATAGTGCGCGACGGCGTGCGGCCGGGGCTGGCGCTGCTGGCCGGCGCGCAGCTGCGCGACAGCGGCGAGCTGACGCCGGAGGCGATGCGCGCGCTGACCGACGAGGCGCGGGACATGTTCGACTGGGTGCTGATAGACGCGCCCAGCGGCGCCGCGCATGGCTTTGAGTGTGCGTGCGCAGGCGCGCAGTCGGCGCTGATAGTGCTGGAGCCGGACGCGCCGGGCGTGCGCTCGGCGCAGCGGCTGGCGATGCTGCTGGCCGGGCGCGGCGTGCCGGCGCAGCTCGCGCTCAACCGCATGCGGCCGGAGCTGGCGCGCGCGGGGCTGCAGCTGCGGCCGGAGGCGGTCAGGCAGGCGCTGGAGCTGGACGTGGCGGCGCTGCTGCCCGAGTCGGCAGAGATAAGGCGCGCGGCGCTGAGCGGCGTGCCGCTGGACGCGCGCAGCGCGGCGGGGCGCGAGTTTGACGCGCTGGCGCGCCGGCTGCTGGGCGAGGCGCCGCCGCTCGAACTGGAACAGGGGACGCGACTGGGGCGGGGGCTGAGCGCGCTGCGCGCCGGTCGGGCGCATAGGACATAGGGCGTTTGCCCGGGCAAGGAGCATACCGATGGGAGCCAAACGGAAGAACATGTTCATTAAGCCGCGCGCGCGCATGTTCAGGTATTTTGACTGGACGCTGCTTGTGTGCATGCTGGCGCTGATAACGATAGGCATAATGTCGATCGCCGAGGCCACCGCATCGCCGGTGACCGACGACAGCGCGTCGCTGCTGGACATACTGAGTCAGCAGTCGCTGTACTATCCGCGGCTGCAGCTGATATGGGCGCTGGTGGGGCTGGCGCTGACCGGGGTCGTGCTCACGGTCAACTACAAGTTCATTGCGTCCAAGACCAACTGGATATACTGGCTCAACATAGCGATGCTGGCGGTGGTGCTGCTGGGCGAGCGCGGGCGCGGCAACATGGCGGGCTGGTTCAAGGTGGGCTCGCGCACGATACAGCCCTCCGAGATAGCCAAGCTCGCGATAATACTGGGCCTGGCGCGGCGGCTGGCGCTGCTGGACAAGCCCGTGTCCACGGTGCGCGAGCTGGGCTCGCTGATACTGTATATCAGCATACCATTGGCGCTTATCTGCGCGCAGCCCGACGTGGGTACGGCGCTGGTGTACGTGTTCATATTTGGGCTTATGCTGTTCATGTCGGGCATCAAGCTCAAGCTGTTTACGGGGCTGGTGGGCCTGGGCGTGATAGGGCTGATAATCGCAGGGCTGGTGATGATGCAGTCGGGCGGCTTCCGATTGGAGCGCATACTGGTGTTCATAGGCTCGGAGAACGTGTCCTCGGACGCGGCGACGCAGACTACCAACGCCAAGATGGCGGTGGGCTCGGGCCAGCTCTGGGGCAAGGGCCTGTTCAAGTCGGGCTCGATGAGCCAGCTGGGCTACATCCCCGACGACCACACCGACTTCCTGTACGCCATCACCTGCGAGACCTTCGGGTTCGTGGGCGGCATTGCGGTCATAGCGCTGTATCTGATAATGCTGATGCGCATGCTGGCGCTCAGCCGCAAGATCGAGGACAAGTTCGGCAGCATGGTGATAGTCGGGGTCATGGCGATGCTGTTGTTCCACGTGTTTGAGAACATAGGCATGGTCGTGGGCATAATGCCGGTCACGGGCATACCGCTGCCGTTCATGAGCTACGGCGGCTCCAACCTGCTGACCAACATGACCAGCGTCGCGATAGTGCTCAACATATCGATGGTATGCCGCTATCGACAGGAGCTGCGCCGGCGCAAGCAGGAGCGCGCCGCGCAGCACTATGCCGAAGCCGAACAGCAGCCGGCCTGACGCCGGGCGGGCGCGCACGATCTGTTCGGTCAGGCGCCCGGCCGGCATCGCCATCGGAGCCGGTCCGGCAACGCGCCGGCCGCACGCAGCACGCCGTGCCGGAACGCGCCGCAAAGCGGTTGAATCATTTCGCGTTCCGGCTCATATTATCTCTCCGAGGAGTGATAATATGGCTACCGAACGCAACGGCGATACCATAATCAAGGTTTACACCTCGAGCATACCCCAGGACGAGTCGCCCGACGAGGCGCAGTACGTGCGGCGCGCGGGCCGGGCGCAGGCGCGGTGCGTGCCGGTGGGGCGCGTGGCGCAGCTGAAGGCGGCGCTGCGGCGCGTGCGGCGCGGCGGGGCGGCGGCGCGCCCGCAGACCGATCCGGCGGCCGCGCCGCAGGTCGACGGGCCGGGCGACACCAAGGTATGGGTGCGGCCGCGCGCCCGGCATGAGGCGGAGCGCACGGCGTCGGGCGCGACCGATGCGCGCGGACGCCGCCCGCGCGCGCTGAGGCGGCCGGGCGTGCGGCGCGGGTCGGGTGGCCGGCGAGCGCTGTCCGGGCGCATGGCGCGCGAGGCGCTGGCGGTGTGCGCGGCGCTGATGTGCGTGGTGTCGATAAAGGCGCTGCCGTTTGGCTGGGCGCAGCAGGCCACCGCGGTTATGTCCAGCGCGGTCAACATGAGCGTGGATCTGGATAAGACGCTGGGCCAGCTGCAGTTCGTGCGCGAGGTCATGCCCGCCAGCGCGATGGTGTTCTTCGGCGGCGGCAGCGGCTACAGCGCGCCGTTTGAGGGCGAGGTCACGCACCCGTTCAGCGACGAGCAGCCGTGGCTGGAGTACATGGGCGACAGCCAGGCGGTCAACTGCGTGCGCGCGGGCATGGTTTCGCAGCTCGAGCAGGGCGCGGCGGGCGACTGGGCGGTGCGCGTGGATCACGGCGACGGCCTGGAGAGCATATACGCGTTCCTGAGCGCGGTCAGCGTGCGCGAGGGCGACAGCGTCGCGGGCGCGCAGCAGCTGGGCCGCGCCGATGGACAGAGCGGCGCGCGCATATACTTTGAGATGCGCCTGAACGGCGAGCCGGTCGATCCGGCGGCCTATCTGGGTGAGAGCTGATGGGCCGGGGCATGTTGAGCGCGCTGGGCGCGCGGCTGAGGAGCGAGTTCGCGCCGATCGATTACGGCGACGAGGGCGCGCCGGCATGCGAGCTGACGAGCGAGCGGCTGGCGCAGTTGGACGATCCGGAGCGCGCGGCGCGGCTGCGGCGGGCGCGTACGGGCGCGGGCGGACGCGCGGCGTGGCTGGCGCGGGGCAGCTTTGTGTCGGTGCATCCGGCGCTGGTGGGGTTGATGGTGCTGGCGCTGCTGCTGGGCCAGGGGCGGTTGATGGCCCTTACGCTGGCGGCGCTGGCGGTGCACGAGGTGGCGCATATAGCGTGTGCGCGCGCGTTGGGCGTGCCGCTCAACCGGCTCAGGCTCACGCCGCTGGGCGCGGCGCTGGAGCTGGATCCGCGGCTGATGACGCCGCGCCAGGAGGCGCTGATCGCGGGCGCGGGCCCGCTGGCGAGCGCGCTGACGGTGGGCGTGCTGTGCCTGCTTGTGGGCCGCGGGCTGGACGACGCGCTGCTGCGCGACGCGGCCGGCATTGCGCTGGCGCTGACGCTGTTTAACCTGATGCCGGCCTCGCCGCTGGATGGCGGACGGCTGCTGCACGCGTATGCGCGCGGGCGGCTGGGCGAGCGCAGGGCCAGCGACGTCTGCGGCGCGCTGGGCATGGCGCTGGCGGTGCTGCTGATGGCGGGCGTAATGATGTGCGCGCTGAGCGGCGTGATACCGCTGATGCTAATGGCGGCTTCGGTGTGTATGTTCACGCTGGCGGCGGGCGAGTTCCTGGGCGACGCGCAGACCGCATGGCAGCTGGCGTGGCGGCACTGCGACGAGCTGGGGCGGGGCGCGTGCCTGCCGGTGCGCGTGGTCGCCGTGGACGGCTGTACGCCGGCGCGGGCGCTGCTGGGCAAGCTCAGGCGCGGCGCGACGACCGTGTTCCGCGTGACCGACGCGCGCATGCGCTGCCTGGGCGAGATAGGCGAGGCCGAGCTGATATCGCGCTGCGTCGACGCGCCGGACATGGAGGTGCGCCAGCTGCTGGCGACGCGCGGCAAATGACCAAGCGGGGGCCGCTGCCGCGGCCCCGGGTGATGTTATGCACAGTATACAACAGATACTCGACCGATTCGAGGCGGTGTGCCTCAACTGGAACCTGGGCATGCGAGTGCTGTCGCCCGAGGGCAAGCTGCTGGGCGGCGCGAACACCTGCGCGCTGTGCGAGGGCTGCGGCGCGCGGCGCACCTGTCGCGACGCGCTGTATGCGGGCAACATAAGCGCTCAGCTGGGCATATCGTACATCCACAGGTGCCAGCTGGGCGGCGTGCTGTTTTCGGGCACGCTGGTGGAGGGCGACAGCGTGCGCGCGCACATAGTGCTGGGGCCGGCGCGGCTGTGGGCGTGGGACGACTATGCGCTCCAGGAGCTGCGCGCCAGCTGCGAGCAGCACCCCGAGCTGGCGCGCGACATGGCGCCGGAGCAGGCCGAGGCGGCGTTTGAAGCGCTGCCGGAGCTGGACTGCCGGCAGTCGCGCGACATCTGCCAGCTGCTGTTCGACATCTGCGCGGCGATATCGTGCGAGGAGAACTACCTGTCGCGGCAGCGCGACACGTACAATCAGCAGGCGGAGCTGTTCGGCGTGGTCGAGAGCGAGAAGAGCAGCGCGGCGCCGGGCAGCTACCCGCTGAACATAGAGCAGGAGCTGCTGCGCCGGGTGCGGGTGGGCGACCGGCAGGGCGCGCGCGCGATACTCAACGAGCTGCTGGGCCATATACTCTACGACACCGGCTGCAACATAGAGATAATGAAGGCGCGCTCGCTGGAGCTGGTGGTGATGATATCGCGCGCGGCGGTCGAAGGCGGCGCGGAGCTGGATCGGCTGCTGGGCATGAACTACAACTTCATAAGCGAGCTGAGCGGGTTCAAGGCGTTTGACGAGATCTGCCTGTGGCTGATAAAGGTGCTGGATAAGTTCATGGACACGGTGTACAGCACGCGCGCCACGCCCAACATGCTGCTGCTGCGCGGCGCGGTCAGCTTCATAAGCGAAAACTACGCGCGCAACATAGTGCTGGACGACGTGGCGGCCAGCGTGCATATAAGCCCGTACTACCTGAGCCACCTGTTCCGGGACGAGCTGGGCATAACATTCATAGAATACCTGACGCGCACGCGCGTGGAGCGCGCCAAGCAGCTGCTGAGCGCGGGCGGGCTGAGCGTCAGCGACGTGGCGCGCGAGGTCGGCTACGACGATGCGGGCTACTTTTCGCGCGTGTTCAAGAAATTGACCGGCCGCACGCCGGCCGCGTATCGCAAGCCGTAGCGCGCCTGGGCGCGTCAGAGGGCGGCGAATCCGGTCGACGTGCGGCCGGCATGCGCGTTTGAGCGGCAGCGCGAGGTATGAAATGGCGCGGCAAACCCGGGACGCATGCGCGGCGCCATGCGGCTGGCCTTTGGCACATGTTCGATCGGCATCCGCGCCGGCTCTGCCTGAATGGCTTACGCCTGGACGCGTTGGCTGAATGGCCTTCCGATGTTGCGCCCGAGGCACGTATGGCGCAGGCTCGTGCGCGCCGGTTCTGTAGACTGGCAGCGCTTCAACCGGACGGGCCGCATGATGGCGGCAGGCGCGGCGCATCCGATATTGCGCGTATAGCGCGTAGGCGGTATGCGCATGTCGGCGCGATCCGGCCCGCAGCGCTGTGCGCGACTGAGTCGAGAGTGCCAGCAAAGCGCAGATCGTCCGCTCTCGAAAGGCGTGCGCGCGGTCGCGGCGCATGCGCGGTGCAGACGGGGCATGTCAATTTGAAACATGTACAAGCTGCAAATCGGCAGTCAACATGCGCGCTTGACCAAGGCGGGCGGCGCGCTGTTGCAGCCGGCGCCCCAACGCGCTGTACCGTATTGCGCCATCCCGCGTGCGCATGGGCGTCGGCGCATGCGCGCATAAGGCGAGGTCGCCGTGGCGCGTGCCGGCTAGCGCTCCCATGTCGTTCCATTCCAAACTGCAAATCTCCGCATGCGAGCATGGCATGCCGACCGGGTGCGCCAGCTGAGCCGGGCGGCCAGAGCCGCATCCGCGCATGCGCCGCCCCGATCCCCCAAATACGCGCTTCCGACCGGAAGCGCAGATAGCCGCGCGGCCCACGCCGCGCAGATCGCAAGGAGCATGCAAATTGACCAAGACACTTGTGCTGGCAGAAAAGCCCTCCGTGGCGCGCGACATTGCGCGCGTGCTGGGCGTGCGCGGCGGCGGCGCGGCGCAGGGGTTCATGGAGTCGGATGAGTGGGTCGTCAGCTGGGCGCTGGGCCACCTGGTCGCGCTGTGCGAGCCCGACGCCATAGATCCGCGACTGAAGCCCTGGCGCATGGACACGCTGCCGATACTGCCCGACGCGATACCGCTGCACGTGCTCGACAAGACCAAGCGGCAGTTCGCGGTGGTAAAAAAGCTCATGCACCGCCGCGACGTCGGGCGCGTGGTGTGCGCCACCGACTCCGGGCGCGAGGGCGAGCTGATTTTCAGGTACATATACATACAGGCCGAGTGCAAAAAGCCGTTCGAGCGCCTCTGGATATCGTCGATGACCGACGAGGCGATACGCGAGGGCTTTGCCAACCTGCGCCCCGGGCGCGACTACGACGCGCTGTATCAGAGCGCGCGCTGCCGCTCCGAGGCCGACTGGCTGGTAGGCATGAACGCGTCGCGCGCATACTCGATACGCTTTGGCGCGTGGCTGTCGATAGGCCGCGTGCAGACGCCCACGCTGGCGCTGATCTGCGCGCGGGACGCCGAGATAGCCGCGTTCAAGCCGGAGGAATACTTCGAGGTGCAGGCGTTGTTCGGCGAAGCGCTGGGCCCGGACGCGGCGCTGCCGGCCGCGCGCGCGCCTGAGGCCGACGCGCGCCGCGCCAAGCTCGAACCTGGCCCGGGCCAATACGTGGGCACCTGGCGGGGACGCGCGCCCGACAACCCCACGCGCCTTCCCACGCTGGAGGCGGCGCGCGCCATCGCCGACCAGGTGCGCGGCCAGCCCGCCGCCGTGGCCAGCGCCCGGCGCGTCGAGCAGCAGACGCCCCCGCCGCTGCTGTACGACCTGACCAGTCTGCAACGCGACGCCAACCGGCTGCTGGGCCTGTCCGCCAAGCAGACGCTGGACACCGCGCAATCGCTCTACGAGCGCCACAAGCTGCTGACCTATCCGCGCACCGACAGCCGCTGCCTCACGCGCGACATGGCCGCGCAGCTGCCGCGGATCTGCGCCGCGCTGTGCGCCCCGTACGACGCCATGTGCGCGCCGCTGCGGGAGCTGGCCGATCCGCTGGCCAACCGGCGCGTGTTCGATGACGCGCGCGTGTCCGATCACCACGCGCTCATACCCACTGCGCGCCGCGCTGTGCTTGACTCGCTGACCGCGGCCGAGCGCGCGGTGTACGACCTGGTGGCGCGGCGGTTCGCGGCGGCGTTCTATCCGCCGTATAGGTATCTGAAGCTCGAGATAGTCACGCGCGTAGGCGAGCATGAGTTCATAAGCCGCGGCTCCGCGCCTATCGAGCTGGGCTGGAAGCAGCTCTACCGCGGCGTCGACGACGACGAACGCGAACCCGCGCTGCCCGACGCCGCGCCGGGCGAGCGCCGGCCCACGCTCGCGGCGCAGCCGGTGGCCCGAAAGACCCAGCCGCCCAAGCCGTATACCGACGCGACGCTGCTGCAGGCCATGGAGGGCGCGGGCCGCGCGCTGGACGACGAGCAGCTGCGCGAGGCGATGCGCGACTCCGGGCTGGGCACGCCCGCCACGCGCGCCGCCACGATAGAGCGGCTGCTCGAGGTGGGCTACTGCGAGCGCGCCGGCAAGTCGCTGCGCGCCACGCCCAAGGCGTTCAAGCTGATGCAGGTGTTGCCCGAACAGCTGCGCTCGGCCGAGACGACCGGCCGCTGGGAGCGCGCGCTGGGCCGCATAGCGCGCGGCGAGGGCCAGGTCACGCCCGAGGCGTTTCTGGATTCGATACGCCGGTTCGCGGCGTTTATAGTCGACAGCGCGCGCGCCTGCGAGCAGCAGGTCGAGTTCGAGCGCCAGGACGTGGCGCCGCGCCGCAGCCAGGTCGCGACGCTTACCGGGGTGCGCTGCCCGCTGTGCGGCGCGCGGGTGCAGGAGACCGCGCGCGCGTTTGGCTGCGAGCGCTGGCGCGAGGGCTGCCGGTTCACGCTGTGGAAGGATGCGCTGGAGCGCGACGGGCTGCCCGCGCTGACGGCGACGGCCGCGCGCAAGCTGCTCAAGGGCGAGGACGCCGCGCTGGGCGGCAAGCTGGTGCGGCTGGTCGAGGGGCGGCCGCGGGTCGTGGGCGACGCGCCGGCGACGGAAAGGCCAGCGCGCGGCGCGACACGGCCGGCCGCGGCGCGCGCTGGATCGCGCGGAGCGTCGGGCCGCGCGCGCAGGCCGGGCAGCGGAAGTTGAGCCAAAATTGCGCCTGAATGCGACAAATTTATGAACAAATTGTTTTGCGCTTTACAGGCGCGGGCAAACGTTGTATAGTGTAATTATGGATAATATCGCCGCGCGGCGCCAGGCTGTGCGCGCGGCAGGTTGGAGGGATACGCTTGTATTCGAGTGAGGACACCGCCGTAAACAATGCGCGCATCAAAAAGGTCGTGACGGTGCTGGCCGTGGCGCTGGTTCTGGGCATAGCGGGCATAGTGCCCACGCTGGTGCTGCGGGTGCAGTGGGCGACCGACGTCATATCGTGCGCATTCGGCGCGTTCATAATATTCTACTGGAGCATGAAGCTGACGCCGCTGATGCGCTATCGCAAATTCCTGCGCGAGATATCCAACGGCATGTCGCACGAGATGGTGGCCGAATTCGTGAGCTTTTCGCCCGACATATCGACCCACGATGGCGTGGCTGCGCACGTGTTCGAGATGAGCGAGGGCCCCAAGGAAAAGGGCGAGGATCTGCGCACGTTCTACTGGGACGACTCCAAGCCCGCGCCCGAGATACAGCCCGGGGAGATGCTGCGCGTGACTTCACACGGCGGATTCATCGTCGATTGGGAGCGCGCCTGATTGAGGTGGTGTAAGTATGCACGTCGTAGTATGCGTAACCGGCCAGAAGACCTGTGAAAAGCTGATCCACGAGGGCGCGCTGCTGTGCCGCGAGGGCGACGAGCTGTCGGTGCTGCACGTGGCCAAGAAGGGCGCGCAGCTGCTGGGCGATCAGAGCGAGGCCGACGCATTGGAGTACCTGTTCCGCATCAGTCATCAGTATGGCGCGAGCATGGTGGTGCTGCGCGCCGACAACGCCGCGGACGCGATACTGGACTTCGTGGCGAAGTACCGCGTGGACACGCTGCTGCTGGGCCGCGCCGGCAAGCCCCATGAGTGGGACCTGGCCGCCGAGCTCAAGTTGCGGCTGCCCAGCGCGGATATACGCACCGTATGGGCGCAATAGGAGCATGCAGGCGTTTATCATTATGCGGCGGGCGCTTTGCCCGCCGCATTTTGCATGCCTGAACGCGGCCGGGCCGGCGACTGATCGAGATGCTGTAAGTGGGTCGGCATGGCAAGGCCGTCGTGCGCTGCGAGGCATTGCGCCCGCGCAGCATGCGGCGCGTCGGATGCCGAGCGGACGAATGCGGGGCCGATGCCTGAAGCTGTGCGCAGGAGTCGGCATACTCTCTGAGCGTCCCACACTGCGGCGCGCGGGTTGGCCTCGCGGGGGTTCGCCGCATTCTCCCGGTGGGCGTAGAGGTCTGAACTCGCGCAGGGCTCCCGCGCGCCGGTTCAGTTGCCCACTGAGGCATACTCGTTCGACGCAATCCGGGCGAAGCGAAATCCATATGCCGCCGACAGGCGATGGCAGCATCGCGCGCGATCGTGAGCGGCGCTGAATGCGTCGCCCGATGCGCGCACTGTGCCGCCGCACGCGCGACCTGCGCCTTTCCACGCTGCCCTGCGCAGCGCTACGCGTACCCTGTACCGACTTACACGCGCTTTGCGCCGCTCCACGTGCGTACTGCGTCGCCACACAAGACGCCCTGCACCGCCACACACGGCGACCTGCGCCACTTCACGCGCGCACTGCGCCGCTCCACGCATTCCCTGTACCGTCACGCACGTGACCTGCGCCGCTCCACGCACGCCCTGCGCTGTTCCATGCGTGTCCTGTGCCGTTCACGCCGCCCCGCAGATGTGTCGGGCGGCGCGGCTGCATATATGCAGCGCCATACCGCAAAAATTTCCGATTATACCACAACTTTATCCATTCATGGTAGCGCGGCAATGTGATATACTTACGACATCGGCCATGAGGCCAACATCAATGTGACGGTAAAGTATATTGCTGATTGGAGGAGTATTCAAATGGCAAACTTCCGCGAGATCGCCGACGCGCTCAAGATGGGCTCCGCTCCCAAGGTCAAGAAGATGGTCGCCGCCGCTATCGAGGAGGGCGTGGCCCCCGTCGATATACTCAACAACGCGCTGGTCGTGGGCATGGGCGAGATAGGCACGCTGTTTAAGAACAACGAGGTCTACGTGCCCGAGGTGCTGATCGCCGCGCGCGCGATGAAGGCCGGCATGGAGATAATCAAGCCCCTTATGATCGAGGAGCACGTAGAGCTGCTGGGCAAGGTTGCCATAGGCACCGTGAAGGGCGATCTGCACGACATAGGCAAGAACCTGGTCGCGATGATGCTTGAGGGCGCGGGCTTCCAGGTGATCGACCTGGGCACCGACGTGGGCCCTGAGAAGTACGTAGCCGCGATACAGGAGCAGGGCGCTCAGATAATCGCGATGTCCGCGCTGCTGACGACGACGATGCCGGTAATGAAGGACACGATCGACGCCGTGACGGCCGCGGGCCTGCGCGACAAGGTCAAGATCATGATAGGCGGCGCGCCTGTGACCCAGCTCTACGCCGACGAGATAGGCGCGGACGGCTACTCCTCCGACGCCGCTTCGGCAGCCGATCTGGCCAAGGAACTGATAAAGCAGCTGTAATATTGTGCGCATACTGTCAGGGGCTCCGCGACGCGGGGCTCCTGTTTTTTGACGGGCGCCATGCGTGCACGGTTTGGCGGGCCTGGATTCGCGCCGGGTGAGCTCAATGGGTCACGGCGCGCGACTGCCGCCACGGGCTTTTGGATGTTGTCCACAGCCTAGACCGGCTCGTTGTGAGGCGTTCTGGCCGGCAGGCGGGGCTGTGGAAATGTCAGAGTGCCACAGCCGTATGGGTTTGGGCTCGTTGACACAAAGCAGTGTGGCATGGTTCAATTCGATATGTTATGGCAAAGGCGATGTGTATCGCATGCCAATGGCTGTAGCATTGATGCCGGTCTGCATCATTGCCCGCATATAAATGCAGAATCAGTTGCAGCGTATTACCAATAGCGGTGCTACCAGCAATCAAAGACGCCTGGCACGTCAAATGTGCCGGGCTGCGCGGTTTATTGATAAAGCCGCCCTCATCCCGGCATTCTGGCCCGACACGCAACAGCGACGGTCAGATCAAGTGAAAATGTGTGCGCTCAGCTGGCGTGACAGCAGATCATTGCAGTATAGCCTGTGTGCATATTCAATAAAATAGCTTGAATGGAGCTTGCCGTACTGCATCCCGGACTTTGGCAGCGGTCAGCTCAGCCCGGCACGTCAGATGCGCCGGGCTGAGCATTTGGTCTGTTGACGAAGTATGCTGAAAATTGTCCGCTTGACCAAGTGGGCGATATAGTCCGGCAAAACATGCAAATCAAGGCGAAACGCCGCCCATGTCAGGCCGTTTTCAACACCACCAATATAGTATTTCAAAATCCTGCTTGGAATAAAGCCAGCTATCCAGCCGCTGCGCATTGTCATCTTGGGCAAGACAGTCAGCATGCTGCCAGTCCACTGCGAAAGTGATTGAAATGGCGAACTAATTCAAATCGCATATTACATGCGTCGTAACGGCGACAGTTTGCAACATTTCCCGCACACAAATGCAGAATCGAATGCGCCACACCGCGCAGCACCCGCAGCCCGTCAACGCAATGCGCCTGTCCAAGCCGCGCCACATCGCCTCGCGTAGACAATCGGCCCGTGTGTGCAAATACAGGCGCTCCGAATCAGCACAACCCGGCTGCCGACGCCAGCATCGACAACAGGCGGCGCTTGCTTTGCGTCGCGCCGCCGTTCGATCGCCTCAGGGCAGCCAGCGCGCCCAGTCGACCCGCGCACCGGCGTCGCGCCTGAGCCAGTCCACCGTGTCGCGCACGGTGACCGCCAGCGGGCGCGGCGCGTAGCCGAGCTCGGCGGTTGCGCGCGCGTGGGAGAAGTTCGAGTTACTCGCCACCGCATAGAGCGAATAGCGCGTGAACAGCGGCCGCTGCCCGCGCAGCCGGGCGTACAGCCCGATCGCCGGCACCGCTGCGCGCGCCACGCCCAGCGGCAGCGTGGGCAGCCTGCGCCCGCCCGCGCATGCGCGCACCTGCTCCAGCAGCGCGGCGATAGTGATGCGCTCGTTCGAGAGTATGTAGCAGCGCCCGCGCCGGCCGCGTTCGGCCGCCAGTATGCAGCCCGCCGCCGCGTCGCGCACGTCCACTATGTCGTAGCCGCCGCGCACGCACGCCGGCAGCGCGCCGCGCATGTAATCCCGCACCAGCTGCACTATGTGGTTGCCCGCGCCGTAGAGCGGCCCCAGTATGCCCGAGGGGTGCACTACCATGGCGTTGAGCCCGTCGGCCGCGGCCTCCAATGCGAGCTGGGACGCCTCGGCCTTGGTGCGCGCGTAGCCGCCCACAACCGCCTCGGGTGAGAACGAGTCGACCTCGCGCATCACGCCGGCCGTTTCAGGCAGCGCGTGCACCGAGCTCACGTACACCAGCGCGCGCACGCCCTGCGCCCGGCACAGCGCTATCACGTTGCGCGTGCCGTCCACATTGACCTCACGCAGCGCGGGCGTCACGCTGTCGGCTATGCTGACTATGCCTGCGGCGTGTATCACATACAGCTCGTCGCCCGGCGCGTGTTCAAACAGCGGCCTGAGCGTGTCGGGCGCGCGCACGTCGCCCTCGATGAACCTCACGCCCGGCAGGTCGGGCCGCGGCTCGCCGCGCAGCAGCAGCCCCCGCAGCTCGTCCGCGCCCGCGCCGCGCGCCAGCAATCCCAGCACCGCGCCGCCCAGATGGCCGCCCGCGCCGGTCACTATGTATATGCGTGCCATGCCGTCGCCTCCAGTCGTGCGCCGCGCAGATCCGCGCCGCGCTGTTGTATTATCCGCATGGCTGTATTATAATGGGCTTGTGTGCTCAACGCAATGTACAGATAATGTCAATGTGTACGTTGCTGAACACATCGTACATATAATGTGCATTTTCATAAAGAAGTCACACGGAGGGGAGCGGAGATGAGGCAGGAGGACAACAGGACGCGCGTTACCAAGCTGCTGATACGCCAGGCGCTGGCCGAGCTGCTGGGCCAGAAGCCGCCGCAGCGCATATCGGTAAAGGAGCTGTGCCTGGCGGCGGGCATAAACCGAGGCACGTTTTACAGCCACTATACCGACATATACCAGCTGCTGGCCAGCATAGAGGACGAGCTGCTGCGCGACATACGCAGCTCGCTGCAGCCGCTGCTGGACGGCGACGCGAGCTGCGTCGCGCCGCTGGACATAGTGACCGGCATATTCCGCTGCCTCAAGGACAATGCCGACATCTGCGCGTTCACGCTGGGCCCGAACGGCGACCGGGAGTTTGCGGCGCGGTTGATCAGCATAGGGCGCGAGCATTACCTTGATATATACCGGCAGCTGTATCCCGACGCGACGCCGCGCGAGCTGGAGTACTACTATGCGTTCGTGAGCGGGGGCTGCATAGGGCTGCTGGAGCGCTGGATGCGCGACGGCATGCTGGCCAGCGTAGACGAGATGGCGGGCATGGTCTGCGGCATAATGACGCAGGGCGCGCAGTTCCTGGCGGGCGCGCGCCGCAAGACCGGAGGGTGACTTGCGTGTGGCTGGACGTTCGAGCGTATCGAGACGCAGGGGGCGGCGGAGCAGGCCGAAGCCTGCGTATAAACGCGGCCCGGCACGCTGATAGCCAAACGGTGGAGCGTTGGTTGAGGGCTGCAACGGGCAATGTCATACTTTGCTCACTTGAAGCCTGGTCTGAGTTGCGAGCGCGCGGCGGAATACGCAATGCAAGTGCATTTATAAGTCAATAAACGCAGCCCGGCGCGGCAAAGTCAAACGGCAAAGCGTTTGCCAATCTCCGCACCGGGCTGTGCCAAACATT
>CAWVGT010000227.1:0-7666 GCA_963928645.1 Candidatus Fimadaptatus sp. | reverse complement strand
GAGATAGGCGCGCTGTCCAGCTTCATAAGCTACATATCGCAGATACTGATGTCGCTGATGATGCTGTCGATGATACTTATGATGACGATAATCTCGCGCGCGTCGATAACCCGTATAAACGAAGTGCTGGACGAGGTGCCGATAATCTCGGACGCCAACGCCGACCACTCGATAAAGGTCGAGGACGGCTCGATAGTGTTCAAGAACGTGAGCTTCTCCTACGGCCAGCACCAGGAGCGCCCGACCGTGGCCGACATAAACCTCACGATACCCTCGGGCACGCACGTGGGCATAATCGGCGGCACCGGCTCGGCCAAGTCGACGCTGGTGCAGCTGATACCGCGGCTGTACGACGTGACCGAAGGCGAGCTGATGGTGGGCGGCCACAACGTAAAGGAATACCCGCTGCACGTGCTGCGCGACGACGTGGCCATGGTGCTGCAAAAGAACGTGCTGTTCTCGGGCACCATAGCCGACAACATACGCTGGGGCAAGGAGGATGCCACGCAGGAGGAGATCGAGGCCGCCTGTCGCAGCGCTCAGGCCCACGACTTCATAACCTCGTTCCCGGACGGCTACAATACCGAGCTGGGCCAGGGCGGCGTAAACGTGTCCGGCGGCCAGAAGCAGCGCCTGTGCATAGCCCGCGCGCTGATTAAGAAGCCCAAGATAGTCATAATGGACGACTCGACCAGCGCCGTCGACACCGCGACCGACGCCCGCCTGCGCGAGGCGATACACCGCGAGCTCAGCGACGTGACGTCGATAATCATCGCCCAGCGCATAACCTCGATATCCGACTGCGACATGATAATCGTGCTGGACGACGGCAAGATATCCGACGTGGGCACGCACGACGAGCTGATGCAGCGCTCCGAGATATACCGCGAGGTCTATCAGTCGCAGCAGAAGGGGGTGGCGTAAATGTCTCAGCGCAATACCGAATCCCGCCCGATGGGCGGTCCCGGCCGGGGCCCCGGCGGTCCCGGCGGCCGAGTGCCCGGCGCCAAGCCCAAGAACGTAAAGGGCACGATACTCAGGCTTATGAAGTACCTGGCCGAGTACAAGTGGTTTTTGCTGCTGGTCGTGGTGCTGATCGCGCTCTCGTCGCTGGCGCAGGTCACCGGCACCAGCTACCTGCAGACCGTCGTAGACGAGTACCTGACCCCGCTGATGCAGCAGTTCGCAGCCGACGGCGCGATTGACGAGCAGCTGTTTGCCGGGTTTGCGCGCACGCTGCTGACGATGGCGTTCATATACCTGTTCGGCGTGTTCTCGACATTCGCGTATGCGCGGCTGATGCTGCGCGTGTCGACCGGCACGCTGCTCAAGCTGCGCACCGACCTGTTCGACCACATGGAGACGCTGCCGATACGCTACTTTGACACCCACGCCCACGGCGACCTGATGAGCCGCTACACCAATGACGTCGATACCATCCGCGAGATGATGTCAAACGCCGTGGCCAGCTTCATATCGTCGGGCATAACGGTTATAAGTGTATTTATAATGATGGTGCACTACTCGTGGCTGCTGACGCTGCTGGTCATAGCGATGATGGCGTTCATGCTGTTCGTGTCGGGCAAGATAGCCGGACTGAGCAGCCGGTTCTTCCGCAAGCAGCAGGCCGCGCTGGGCACGCTCAACGGCTACATAGAGGAGATGATCGAGGGCGCCCGGGTCATAAAGGTGTTCTGCCGCGAGGAAAAGGTGCAGCAGGAGTTCGACACGCTCAACGAGAACATGCGCAGCGCCGCGACCGAGGCCAACACCTATGCCGGCATAATGGGCCCGATAAACAACAACCTCTCGCACACGCTGTACGCGATAATCGCGATGGTGGGCAGCGTGATGGTCATCAGCGGCTTTACCGGACTCACGCTGGGCACGCTGATAGCGTTCCTGCAATACACGCGCTCGTTCTCGATGCCTATATCGCAGATCTCCCAGCAGTTCAACACGGTGCTCAACGCGCTGGCCGGCGCGGAGCGCGTGTTCGCGCTGATAGACGAGCCCAGCGAGGAGGACGAGGGCTATGTCACGCTGGTCAACGTAAAGCGCGACGCCAACGGCAACATAACCGAGTCCGACAAGGTCACCGGCGAATGGGCCTGGAAGCACCCGCACACCGACGGCAGCGGCACCGATTACAAGCCGGTGCACGGCGACGTGGTGTTCGAGGACGTGACGTTTGGCTACGTGCCCGACAAGGTCGTGCTGCGCGACGTGAGCCTGCACGCGCTGCCCGGCCAGAAGATAGCGCTGGTCGGCTCGACCGGCGCGGGCAAGACCACGATAACCAACCTGATAAACCGGTTCTACGACGTGCCCGGCGGCAAGATACGCTACGACGGCATCAACATAAACAAGATCCGCAAGACCGACCTGCGCCGCTCGCTGTCGATGGTGCTGCAGGACACGCACCTGTTCACCGGCACGGTCATGGAGAACATACGCTACGGCAAGCTCGACGCGACCGACGAGGAGGTGCGCGCCGCGGCGCGGCTGGCCAACGCCGACAGCTTCATAACGCGCCTGCCGCAGGGCTACGACACTATGCTGACCCAGGACGGCGCCAACCTCTCGCAGGGCCAGCGCCAGCTGCTGGCGATAGCGCGCGCGGCCGTGGCCAACCCGCCGGTGCTGATACTCGACGAGGCCACGTCCTCGATAGACACCCGCACCGAGCAGCTCGTCGAGCGCGGCATGGACCAGCTGATGCAGGGCCGCACCGTGTTCGTGATAGCGCACCGGCTCTCGACCGTGCGCAACTCCGACATGATACTGGTGCTCGAGCACGGTCAGGTCATAGAGCGCGGCAAGCACGAGGAGCTGCTCGCGCAGAAGGGCCGCTACTATCAGCTGTACACCGGCATGATGGAGCTGAGCTGAGTCCCCCCTCATCATTCATATATAGATCGACCGGCGCGGCGTTCGCCCCTGAGTGGGCAGAAGCCGCGCCGGTCTGCGCATAAGAGGCGCGCCGGGGAGTGGGGCGCGTGCGGTTAAGGGCGTTAGCCCATAACAGCCTTGGCGCAGCGCGGCGGCAGGTGAGGGCCGGCCTGCCGACAGATACAAAACGACCGGCGCGGCGTTCGCCCCTTACATGGGAAGAAGCCGTACCGGTCTGCGCTTAAGAGGCGCGCCGGGGAGTGGGGCGCGTGCGGTTAAGGGCGTTAGCCCATACCAGCCCGGGCCATTGCGGCAAAGCCGGGCTACCCAGCCCGGGCGCAGCGCGGCGGCGGGTGAGGGCAAGCCTGCCGACGGAGACAAAACGACCGGCGCGGCGTTCGCCCCTTGCATGGGCAGAAGCCGCGCCGGGCTGTATTCAAGAGGTGCGCCGGAGAGTGGGGCGCGTGCAGTAATGGCGTTGGCCCATACCAGCCCGGGTCATTGCGGCAAAGCCGGGCTACCCAGCCCGGGCGCAGCGCGGCGGCGGGTGAGGGCTGGCTTTATGTCGGATGAAAAACGACCGGCGCGGCGTTCGCCCCTTACATGGGAAAAAGCCGTACCGGTCTGCGCTCTATGTCAATATACACCCGCGGACGCCCGCCCCGCGCTCAGAGCAGCTTGCTCAAAAAGTCCTGCGTGCGGCGCTCGCGCGGCGCGCCGAATATCTGCGCCGGCGTGCCCTCCTCTATGACCTGGCCGCCGTCCATGAACAGCACGCGGTCGCCGACCTCGCGCGCAAAGCCCATCTCGTGCGTGACCACGACCATCGTCATGCCCTCGCGCGCCAGGTTCTTCATCACGTCCAGCACCTCGCCGACCATCTCGGGGTCGAGCGCGCTGGTGGGCTCGTCGAACAGCATCACGTCCGGATCCATCGCCAGCGCGCGCACTATCGCTATGCGCTGGCACTGCCCGCCCGACAGCGCGCGCGGGTACACGTTGGCCTTGTCGGTCAGGCCCACGCGCTCGAGCAGCTTCAGGGCCTTGGCCTGGGCCTCGTCGCGGGTCAGCCGCTTGAGCTTTACCGGCGCCAGCGTTATGTTGTCCATCACCGTCAGATGCGGGAACAGGTTGAACTGCTGGAACACCATGCCCATCTTCTGGCGGATAGCGTTTATGTCGCACTTGCGCGAGGTTATGTCGGTGCCCTCGAACAGTATCTGGCCGGACGTGGGCGTCTCCAGCAGGTTCAGGCACCGCAGGAACGTAGACTTGCCCGAGCCCGACGGCCCTATGACCACGACCTTTTCGCCCTTGGATATGTGCTGGTTCACGCCCTTGAGCACCTTCAGCTCGCCAAAGTCCTTCTTGAGGTCCTTAACGTAGATCACTTGCGCGCAACCTCCCCTCGACCTTGCGGAACACGTTGGACAGTATCGTGACCATGGCCAGGTATACCAGCGCCACCGTGAACAGCGGCACCGGCGCCGAGTAGGTGCGGCTGCGTATGTAGTCGCCCGACTTGGCCAGGTCCATCAGCCCTATCAGGCCCAGCACCGACGTCTCCTTGAGCAGCGCGATTATCTCGTTGAGCAGCGCCGGCAGCGCTATCTTTATCATCTGCGGCAGCACTATCAGCCGCATCGTCATAAACGAGCTCAGGCCCAGCGAGCGGCCGGCCTCGGTCTGGCCCTTGTCCACCGCCAGTATGCCGCTGCGAATTATCTCGGACACGTACGCGGCGCTGTTCAGGCCGAATGTGATAAAGCCTATGAACACCCGGCTGGACACGTTGAGCATGATTATGTAGTACATTATGTACAGCTGCACCACCACGGGCGTGCCGCGTATCACGTCCACATATATCGACGCCAGCGACCTGAGCGGATACCACCTGCCCACGCGCAGGTTGCTCAGCCGCATCAGCGCCAGCACCATGCCCAGCACAAAGCCCAGCACCGCCGCCATCAGCGACACCTGCAGCGTGACGCCCAGGCCCTCCAGTATCATCTTGTAGCGCTCGCCCTGTATAAGGTTGAAGTCTATCTGCGCCCACAGGCTGTCCAGCCAGCTCGCGTCTTCGGCCGCGGTCTCGGCCGCGCCCATGAACATCAGCATCAGCCAGCCGCCCGCCATAATCAGCAGGTATTTGTACGACAGCGCCTTGCCGTTTCTCATATGCCACTCTCCTCACCCGGCGGCGGGGCCGCGCCCATGCCGGCCGTATATTAAACGCCGTCCGGGCAAGTCCGGGCGGCGTATCGATACCTGATGCGGCGCGTTATTCGGCGTCGGTGGTTTCGTCGGTGGTCTCCTCGGCGGTCGCGTCGGTGGACTCATCGGTGGCCTCGTCGGTGGCGGCCTCGTCGGCGGTCTCCTCGTCGCTCTCGGTGTACTTGACCAGTATCGCGTCGAAGGTGCCGTCCTCCATCATCTTGGCCAGCGAGGCGTTGATCTGCTCTATGAGCTCATCCTGGCCCATCGGCACGGCGATGCCGTAGCTCTCAACCGGCGCGTCGACCAGTATGTCATCGCGGATTATCAGGCCCTCCAGCGACAGCACGAACTGGCGCGCGGGCAGCGTGTCTATGACCACGGCGTCCAGCCGGCCGTTCTGCAGGTCGAGCGCGGCGTCCATGGCCTTGTTGTAGCGCGAGATCTCGCCCGCGCCGTACTCGGGCTCGGAGATCATTATGTCGCCGGTGGTGCCCAGCTGCACGCCTATCTTCTTGCCGGCCAGATCCTCGACGGTGTTGATGTCGGAATCCTCGCGCAGTATTACGACCTGGGTCGCGTTGAAGTACGGATCGGAGAACAGCACGCTCTCCTTGCGCTCATCGGTTATAGTCATGCCAGCGATGGCCACGTCCAGCTTGCCGGAGGTCAGCAACGGCACCAGCGCGTCGAAGTCCATGGCTTCCATCTGCACGGTCATGCCCAGATCGGCGGCGATCGCGTTGATTATCTCGACGTCTATGCCCTCAATCTCGCCGGTATCGCCCACGTACTCAAACGGCGGGAACTCCGGGTTGGTGCCCACGCGCAGCACGGTAGAATCGGCATCAGCCAGGCAGGAGGCGCCAAACGCCATCAGCGCCAGCGCGAGCATCAGACAAAACAGCTTCTTCATGACAAAAATCCCCTCTTTGCAAAAACTCTGGGTTACGTAGGATATTATACGCCGACTGGCAGCGCTTTTCAAGCTCGGCGCGGCGTCAAACCACAAAGACTGTGTAAAAAAGATGAATAAATGCGAAAAACGACTGCATATATACAGATGCGCGGCGCCGGCCCGGCCGCGGCCGCACGGCGCGGACGTGCGGCCGGGGGGAGAATGCCCGGACGACGCCTGGCTGGCGCGGACGTGCATAAAAGCACATCCGGCGCGCGGGCGGGGCGGGTTGACGGTGCGAGTTTGGCTGCGGAGGGGCAGGCCGGCGCGCTGATTGGGTGGCGGAGGGTTTGGGCAGCAACGGCCGGGTTGCGATTAGATAGAACGGGCGTTTGGCGCAAAGGAGCGGAAAATGTGCACATGACGGTTTCGGACAGGCAAAACAGCCGGGTTGCGCGTTAAGCAGCACAATCGCGCGGTGTGCGATGCAGCAACCGGGCGCGGATGATTCAGTCAGGTATAACAGTGGGGCTGCGCTTGCGATAGAACAAACGCCCGGCGCACAGGCGCGGAAAGCGTGCACAGGGCGGTTTCAGACAGGCAAAACAGGAGGGTTGCGCGTAAAGCAGCACAATCGCCCGGCGTGCGATGCGGCAACCGGGCGTTAAGGATTCGGTCAGGCAAAACGATGGGATAGCGCTTGCGATAGAACAAACGCCCGGCGCACAAACGCGGCAGCCGAACTCAATTCAAAGCCGAACGAATGCCGACGCGCGCCGAACGTCAGCGCGACTCGTCCACGCGGCTCACAGCACCAGCACGCCCAGCGACACCAGCAGCAGGCTGGCGACTATGTTGCCCAGCAGTATTATCGGCAGCGCGAGCTTTATGCGTATGTCAAGCAGCGTTGCAATGGCCGAACCCATCCAGACGCCGGTGGTGGGTATGGGTATCGCGACGAACAGGAACAGGAACGCCAGGCTCTTTTCGGATATGCGGCCCTTTTTGCGCATCGCGCGGCGCTCGAACCAGTCGGCATAGACATGGCAGGGGCGATAGGGCAGCGAGCGCAGCCACCCGAGCGCAGGCTTGAGCAGCCACATTATGAACGGCACCGGCAGCGACGAGCCCAGCACCGCCGCCGCGAACGCCTCGCGGCCGCTCAGCCCCCACAGCAGCCCCATGGGTATCGCGCCCTTGACCTCGACGATGGGCAGCATCGATACTAACATGACCTTTATGAACTCGCTGATCTCGTTGATAACGCTCATAAGTCCTCCCCTAAATCGCGCGTTTGTACGATTATAACACGCGTTTGTCACGACTCTCCGCATATTTGGCGAATTATCGGTAGATTATTTGTGGCGGCTCCGATACAGTATAGCGCGTCGCGCGGCCGGGCATGACTGGGTGCGGAGCCGCAGGGGAGGTTGCGCGCGGTCGCGCGGGGAGCCTGGGGTCGCGGGCGAAGGCTGTGGATAATGGTGCGACGAGGCTCGCACATATAGCGCCCTGGCCCTGCAAAGCGGCGGCGCGCGTTGCGCAGAACGGAGGCGCAGCGCTCAAACGCGACGGTCGGCCTGCCGAAATGCGCGAAGGCGGTGGATAATGGTGCGACGAGGCTCGCACATATAGCGCCCTTGCCCTGCAAAGCGGCGGCGT
>CAWVGT010000226.1:0-5127 GCA_963928645.1 Candidatus Fimadaptatus sp. | reverse complement strand
GCTCAAGTGCAAGGACAAGATAGCCGAGCACAAGCTGGAGATGAAGCTGATAGACGTCGAGGTGGCGTTTGACAACAGCAAGATGGTATTCTACTTCACCGCAAACGGGCGCGTGGACTTCCGCGAGCTGGTCAAGGACCTGGCGGGCGTGTTCAAGACGCGCATAGAGCTGCGCCAGATAGGCGTGCGCGACGAGGCCAAGCTGCTGGGCGGGCTGGGGCCGTGCGGCCGGCCGATCTGCTGCGGCACGTTCCTGAGCAACTTCCAGCCGGTGTCGATCAAGATGGCCAAGGAGCAGAACCTGTCGCTCAACCCGACCAAGATATCGGGGCTGTGCGGGCGGCTGATGTGCTGCCTGAAGTACGAGGAGGACTACTACGAGACCATGACGCGCCGGCTGCCGCGCGCGGGCCGCGACATAATGACGCCCGACGGGCTGGGCGTGGTCGTGGACATAGACGTGCTGCGCGAGAAGGTCAAGGCGCGCATACAGCTGCCCGACAACACTTTCGACGTGCGCACCTACGAGTACGCGGACTGCTCGCGGCCCGAGCCGGGCGCGCGCGCCGCGCAGGAGCCCGAGCGCGCGCCCGAATCCGACAAGCCGGCCCGCCGCGCGCGCAAGGGCGAGGGCGAGGCCGAGCGCGCCGAGCAGCCGCGCCGCGAGCGCCGGCGCAAGGGCGACGAGCCCGCAGGCGACGCCGAACCGCGCCGCGCCCGCGCCGATGCGCCCCGCGCCGAGCGCGAGACCCCGGCCGAACTGGACGCGCAGATCGCGCGCAGCGTGGAGCTGATGGACGTGGTCGACGTGGCGGTCGAATCCGACGAGGGCGACCTGGCCGAGGAGCTGCGCGCCGAGCGCGAGCTGCTGGCGCTGGTGAACCCCCGCCGCGCCGAAGCGGTCGAGGAGCGCGTGGACGTGGTGCAGGTTGAGGTCGAGCGCGTCGACGGGCCCGAGGCGGGCGAGCTGGCGGAGGCTGAGTCAGAGGTGGACGAGCCGATGGAGGCTGAGGCCGAGCCTGAGGTTGACGAGCTGGTCGAGGGCGAGGTAGAGCTTGAGGTGGACGAGCTGGTCGAGGGTGAGGTAGAGCTTGAGGTGGACGAGCTGGTCGAGGCTGAGGGCGAGTCTGAGTTGGACGAAGCTATTGAGGATGAAGTCGAGTCCGAAGTTGACGAACCGATGGATGACGAAGCCGAACCCGAGGCAGTCGAGCAGGTGAAGGTTGAGATCGCGTTCGAGGCTGACGAATCGATCGAGGCTGAGGCTGGAACCGATGCAGCCGAGCCGACAGAGGCCGAGCCCGAAGTGGCAGAGCCGTCCGAGCCCGAGCCTGAAGCGGCCGAGCCGTCCGCGCCCGAGCCCGAAGCGGCCGAGCCGGCAGAGGCCGCGCCCGATGCCCGACCCGAAGCGCGAAACGCAGCCGCGCCGGCAGCCGATCCGACCGACCGGTAAGTCGCCGCACCCATTCGCCCGCAGGGCGGCGGGCCGGTATGCAGCGGTATACAGCCGTATGCAGCTGGCTTAAACCGGTGTGAACGCGCGCGCGCCGGCGAGGCTGTGCCAACGCGCGCCCCGCGGCGATGTGCGCCGCCTGGAACCCGCGCCGCTTGGGCGGGAGCGGCTGAGCTGGAATATATTGGCACATGTGTAATATCGATTAGACAGAACTACTCCCCGGTAAAATCACCGCAAACCGATTGATTTTAACGCGGTCCGGTGATAAAATATACGCGCTGGGCAATGGTTGCCCTGCCTTTTCGGTGGTATTATATAATAGGAGGTGTAACCTATGGCCTACAAGATATCTGACGAGTGCATCAAGTGCGGCGCCTGCGAGAGCGAGTGCCCGGTTTCCGCTATATCCGAGGGCGATGAGCACTACGTGATCGATGCCGATACCTGCATCGAGTGCGGCGCGTGCGCCGATGTGTGCCCCGTGAACGCCCCCAAGCCCGAATAAGTCCAATAAGCCAGAGCGCTCCGGCAGAAGCATGCCGGGGCGCTTTTTGCGTGTGCGCGCGGCCGCAACCGCTGGAGCGCGCTGCCCACGGGCGCTGTGCCGAGGCGCGGATGCCTGTCTCTGCAGTTTGTTGGCGCGGCGTGAAGTCAGTGCGTGCTGAGGGATGCGCGCTTGCCATGCGCATTGCTTGGAACGCGTGTTGTCGCTTTCGCCGCGCTGCTTGTGCGCTCATCCGACATGCGCATAGCCAAACCACCGCGCTACTTGCGACATTGCGCGCAATCAGGTGGCATTTCAGCCAGCCTTTGCCAGAACACACATGGAACGCCCATCAATCAGCCTACGCCACAGGCACGCATATCCGACATGCGCATAGCCAAACCACCGCGCTACTTGCAACATTGCGCGCAATCAGGTGGCATTTCAGCCAGCCTTTGCCAGAACAAACATGGAACGCCCATCAATCAGCCTACGCCACATGCACGCTTATCCGAGATGCGCATAGCCAAACCACTGCGCTGCTTACGACATTGCGCGCAATCAGGTGGCATTTCAGCCAACCATTGCCAGAACAAACATGGAACGCCAGCCAATCAACCTACGCCACAAGCGCGCGCTCATCCGGCATGCGCATAACCAAACCACCGCGCCGCTTATGTCAATAGCATAGAATTCAGAATATCGTTCCCGCCGCCGCCTTTACCAGAGCGCCCACCCAACGCCCACAAAACTGCCATATATTACAAAAGTGTGACAAAAACCCGGATAAACAAAATATTACAGTAATATTTGGCACAGCACAGGCAGGAATTACGCCATACATGGCGAACATTATACTACGCGCGCGCAAAAGCGGCGCGCTCACGCAACGAGAACACTGGAGGTAAGCAATGAAGATACGTATGCCCTTAAAACTACTCAGCGCGCTGCTGTGCTGTGCGCTGCTGATATGCGGCATGCCCGGGCTCACGCTCGACGCCGCGCAGGCGGCCGGCAGCGGCGTGATACGCGTGCGCATAGCCACCGCCAGCGATCTAAGCAAGGTCGTGGTGCTCAGCCGCGGCAACTACTCGATAGACGGCGACGCGTCCCGGCCGTTCACGTCGGGCAAGACCGCCACGGTCTACGTCGAGTCCGGCCAGCTCCACATAACCGTGGACGGCGTGACCTACGACATGGGCAGCAGCTTCAAGCTGGTGCGCCACCTGCCCGACGAGGTGACCAACGCGGTGTCGTTCTCAACGCCCAGCCTGAAGAACTACTTTCCCGGCGACATCGAGTTCGTGCTGACCGGCGGCACCATACAGACCGTAAATCACGTCTACATCGAGGACTACCTGCGCGGCGTGCTCGCGGCCGAATGGTCGGAGGGCCACGCGTATGAGTCGCTCAAGGCGATGGCGGTCATCGCCCGCACGTATGCGCGGCGCTTCATGGCCTCGCCCGCAGGCAGCTACTACGACATAAAGAACACCTCGGCGCATCAGAACTACAAGGGCGTCGTGCCCAGCCAGTCCAACACCGCGCGCGCCGTGGCCGAGACCGAGGGCATAGTCGTGCGCTACAACGGCTCGCTGATAGAGAGCGTGTACGGCGCGTCTAACGGCGGCCAGATAGAGTCCGCCCAGAACTGGTGGGGCGGCAGCGGATACCCCTACTACAAGGTGAAGGACGACCCCTATGACTACGCCAACCCCAGCAGCCCGGTAAAGCGGCTGACCGTGTACTCCGACTTCGACGCGCACCTGTCCTCAAGGGGCATGAGCGCGCTCAACAAGCTGCTGCTTAAGCAGGTCGCGGACGAGCTCGACTCCGCGCTCTATTCGACCGATACCGACGACATAGAGATAAAGACCGTGGTCGACGTGTACCCGCATACGGCCAAGTACTCATCGCCCTCGCGCGTGTACACCAAGATGCGCTTCGAGCTTGAGGTCGCCGCGGTCAGCGCGACCAGCGGCGCGGCGGTGGACGTGCCCGGCACGGTCGAGGTCGACCTGGACATATTCGACGACCTTGACAACAGCACCTTCGGCCTGTCGCACAACGGCTCGGCCAACGAGCTGTTCACGGTCGAGCAGAGCGGCGGCAACTTCGTGATCGAGTCGCGCCGCTGGGGCCACGGCATAGGCTACAGCCAGTACGGCGGCGAGCAGATGGCCCGGGAGGGCTATACCTGGCGCGAGATACTCGACTTCTATCACAACGACATGGTGACCTATCCCACCGAAAAGCTCAGCCGGCCCGCGCTGACCGCGCTCGGCGACGCGCCCTCGGCCTCGCCCACGGTCACGCCCAAGCCCACCGCACTGCCCGAGTGCGAGCTGTTCGACACGCCGGTCAAGGCGGTAGTGGACGTGAACACCTCGCTCAACCTGCGCGTGGAGCCGATGAGCGGCGCGCGCGTGCTGACCACGCTCAAAAAGGACGATGTGGTCGCGGCGATAGGCGTGATAGGCGACTGGACGTTTGTCGAGTATAATAACACATACGTGGGCTACGTGAGCTCGCGCTACCTCAAGCTCACCGACACGCCCATGGCCACCAGCGATCCGGGCGTGACCTACGCGCCCACCGCGTCGCCCACGCCCAGCCCCACCCCGATAATAGTGCCCGACGACGGCAAGTACATGCAGGTGCTGTGCACCACATTCGTCAACCTGCGCTCGGGCCCCGGCACCAGCTACGGCGTGCTGGCCGAGCTGCACAATGGTGACCTGGTCAAGCTGCTGGGCGTGGACGGCTCCTGGAGCCACGTGATGTATGGCGACATAGAGGGCTACGTGTCCTCCAGCCTGCTGACCAGCGTCGAGACCGCGACCGCGGCGCCCTCCGGCGCGCCGACCGCTACGCCCGCGCCGACCGCGACCGCGCAGGCCGCGCGCCAGGCCGAGGTCAACTGCACCGGCGTGCTGAACGTGCGGCAGTCGGCCAGCACCAGCGCGCGCATACTGGGCACGCTCAAGCCGGGCGATAAGGTCACGGTGCTCAGCGAGGCCAGCGGCTGGGCGCAGATAGAGTACAATGGCGGCACGGCATACGTGAGCGCGCAGTACATACGCTACATAGACTCGCCGACCGCGACGCCCACGCCCGCGCCGACCGCGACCGCGCAGGCCGCGCGCCAGGCCGAGGTCAACTGCACCGGCGTGCTGAACGTGCGGCA
>CAWVGT010000225.1:0-3791 GCA_963928645.1 Candidatus Fimadaptatus sp. | reverse complement strand
TAGTCCAGCACCGCGATGACCTTTCCATAATTCATTCGCGTGGGCCCTATAATGCCTATCGTGCCCACATTGTTGTCGCCTATGCGGTAAGTGGCGGTGACCAGCGAGCAGTCCTGCATCTCGGGCACGTCGTTTTCCGGCCCTATGCGCACGGTGAACTCCATGCGCGCGCTGCCCCTGAGCATGTGCGCCAGCATATCGCGGTTTTCGAGCACCTTGAGCACCATGCGCGCCTTGTCGACGTCCGAGTACTCGGGGTATTCGAGCATGTTGGTCGGGCCGCCTATCACCATGTCGCCGGGCGAGGTGTCCTCGCTGGCGGCGTCGGCCGCGCCTATCAGCGCGTCGAACAGGCTCTGGTGGTCGTGCAGCCGCGCCTGCAGCTCGCCCAGCGCGGGCTTGAGCTGCTCCAGCGGCAGGTTCTCCAGCTTCTCGCTGAGCATCTTGGATATCATGTACAGGTGGTCGGGCTCCAGCGCGGTGGAGTAGTTTATCATAGCGTCGCGCACTATGCCCGAGTCGGTGACTATGACCATCAGGCCCACGCCCGGCGACACCGGCACCACCTGCAGCCGCTTTATCCTGAGCTGCGCGGCCTGCGGCGCGGTCACTATCGAGGTGTACCGCGTCACGTCCGACAGCACCTGCGCGGCCTGGCGCACTACCTCCTCGACCTGGCCGGCCCGGCTGGAGAAGTGGGAGCGGATGCTGGCGGCCTCCTCGCCGCTCAGCGGCACCACCTTCAGCAGCTTGTCGACGTACAGCCGATACGCCTTGTGCGAAGGTATGCGCCCGCTGGACGTGTGTATATGGGCCAGATAGCCCAGCTCCTCCAGGTCGCTCATCTCGTTGCGTATCGTGGCGGCGCTGTAGCCCACGCCCGACTTGCGCGATATCGTGCGCGAACCCACCGGGGCGGCCGTCATTATGTAGTCATCGATAAGGGCCTTTAGTATCTGGAATTTCCGCTCGTCGATGTTCATCGGCACACCTCCGTTTCCGCCGCGATCGCGCCCGCCGCGCGTCGTACCACATCGATCCGCCGGCCCGGAATCCGGACCGCCGCTGTTAGCACTCTCGCCTGTCGAGTGCTAACCGCTGTGTATATGATATCGCCATGCGGCGCTTTTGTCAATAGGTCAGCGACGGTCAAACGCACTTTTTTTGTAACTGATTTGTAAATTCTCGCCAGCAGCGCGGCGGTCGCAGCGGCGCGCGCACGCGGCGCACAATCCAACGAAGCGCACGCCCGGGAGCGCGCAAAAGCCCATCGGACGGCGTCGCCATCCGATGGGCAGCGCAGCCGGCGCGCACGCGGTTCAGGCGCGCGCCGCCTCATAGAAGAACAGACCTTCCGACCGCGCCAGCTCGCCGACCAGCTGCTTGAGCCCGTCGTCCGGGTTGTACAGCATCATGTAGAGGTCGTCGCCGTTCAGTATTATCATGGCGTCGGCGCGCGGCAGCATTATGTTGATGTAGTCGCGGCGGCGCGGCTCGCCCTCAAAGCAGCGCTCGATCAGGCGCAGCAGCCGCTCGGGCGACGGATACTCGACGCAGCCGTCCGAATGCGACACGATAAAATCGCAGTAGCAGTTCAGCTTGAGCAGCAGCGCCGCGAACCTGCGGTTTATGCGCCGGCGATGGCGCTGCAGGTATGCCTCCACCGCCAGATAGCGTCCGCCATCCCCGGGCGGAACCGTGCGCGGCAATATGTCGATCAGCCAGAGCGGCTTTGCTATCAGTTCGTCTATTCGTGCAGATATGTCCATATCGCAGCTCCTCTTGGTTTTTTCCTAATGATAGCGCGCGCATGGGGCGGGCGTGTGGCGCGCGGTGGGCTGAGCGGGCTCATGTGGGCGCTGTTTGTGCGGAGCATGTGCGCCGCGCTTGATGTTCGTTTCATGCTGCACATATGCCGCCGGCGTCCTCTGGCTCGTATCGTCCGCTAGTCGTTAAGCCTGGCTTCGCGCGCTCCCTTTGCCCTCAAGCTGCCGGTCACATACCGTGCCTCGCACTGCGCATATGCCGCCGTCAATCGCTAACCCGCGCCGCCCGCGAGCCGCTGCCCGCCGCGCGCAATTAGCGCGCGCACACTTGCGCAGTTAACGAAAATAGTTTATGATATCCTTTGAGCAAACCGCGCCCGCGCACAGGCGCACAGGCCCGCGCTTCGGCGCTTATATAACATACTCGGAGGTTTTGGCGTGCAGGAATTTGATCAGTCCAGTATACGTAACTTTTGCATAATAGCGCATATAGATCACGGCAAGTCCACGCTGGCCGACCGGCTGCTCGAAAAGACCGGCACGATGGCCGAGCGCGACATGGTCGAGCAGGTGCTCGACTCGATGGAGCTGGAGCGCGAGCGCGGCATAACGATAAAGTCCAAGGCAGTCAGGCTGCACTACCACGCGCGCGACGGCCACGACTACCTGCTCAACCTGATCGACACCCCCGGTCACGTCGACTTCACATACGAGGTCAGCCGCGCGCTGGCGGCGTGCGAGGGCGCGGTGCTGGTCGTGGACGCCACGCAGGGCATAGAGGCCCAGACGCTGGCCAACGTCTACATGGCGCTGGATCACGACCTGGAGATACTGCCGGTAATCAACAAGATCGACCTGCCCAGCGCGCAGCCCGAGGTCGTGCGCACCGAGATCGAGGACGAGATCGGCCTGGACGCCGCCGACGCGCCGCTGATATCGGCCAAGATGGGCCTGGGCATAGAGGACGTGCTCGAGGCCATAGTAAAGCACGTGCCCGCGCCCCAGGGCGACCCCGACGCGCCGCTCAAGGCGCTGATATTCGACTCGCTCTACGACAACTACCGCGGCGCGATAAGCTATGTGCGCATAATGGAGGGCCGCGTGCGCGTGGGCGACCACATCAGCATGATGGCCAGCGGACACGACTTCGACGTGACCGAGCTGGGCGCGCTGCGGCCGGGCGGGTATCTGCCGATGGACGAGCTGCGCGCCGGCGACGTGGGCTACATCGCGGCCTCGATAAAGGACATAGCCGACATACACGTCGGCGACACGATAACGCTGACCGAGCGCCCCGCCGACGCGCCGCTGCCCGGCTACAAGCGCGTGCTGCCGATGGTCTACTGCGGCATATACCCCGCCGACGGCGCCCACTACGACGACCTCAAGGACGCGCTGGAGCGGCTCCGGCTCAACGACGCGTCGCTGTTCTTCGAGCCCGAGACGTCTATCGCGCTGGGCTACGGCTACCGGTGCGGGTTCCTGGGCCTGCTGCACATGGAGATAATCCAGCAGCGGCTCGAGCGCGAGTTCGACCTGGATCTGGTCACGACCGCGCCCAACGTCGTGTACCGCGTCGAGACCGCAGACGGCGAAGTCCACATGATAGACAATCCCGCCAACCTGCCCGACCCGGCCACGATAACCCGCATGCAGGAGCCGTTCGTCGCCGCGAGCGTGTTTACGCCCCAGGACTACGTGGGCGCGATTATGGAGCTGTGCCAGGAGAAGCGCGGCGTGTTCAAGGACATGAAGTACATCGAGGGCGGGCGCGTGCAGCTGAGCTACGAGATGCCGCTCAACGAGATAATCTACGACTTCTTCGACCAGCTCAAGAGCCGCACGCGCGGCTACGCGTCGTTCGACTACGAGCTCAAGGACTACGAGGACAGCGACCTGGTGCGCCTGGACATACTGCTCAACGGCGAGATGTGCGACGCGCTGAGCATAATCGTGCACAAGGATCGCGCCTACCCGCGCGGCCGCAGCATCTGCGAAAAGCTGCGCGAGGCCATACCGCGCCAG
>CAWVGT010000224.1:0-8683 GCA_963928645.1 Candidatus Fimadaptatus sp. | reverse complement strand
GCGCGCCAATCAGTGGGTCAAGGTCGGCCAGTACCTGGAGATGCTGGACACGCCCGGCATGCTCTGGCCCAAGCTGGCCGATCAGGAGGGCGCGCTGCTGCTGGCGTTCCTGGGCACGATACGCGACGCGATAACCGACATGGAGGGCCTGAGCGTCAAGCTGCTGGACCGGCTGATGGACATGGCGCCCGAGGCCACGGCGGCGCGGTTCCACCTGGAGGACACCGGGCTGCGCGGCTATGAGCTGCTGGAGGCGGTCTGCCGCGGGCGGGGCTTCCTGCTCAGCGGCGGCCGGCTCAACACCGAGCGCGGCGCGGCGGTCGTGCTGGATGAGTACCGCGCCGGCAAGGTCGCGCGCGTGACCTGGCAGCAGCCGGGCTAGGCGGCGCAGATATATAATATGAAGCTGGAGCTGCCCGGAGAGCGCGGGCGGCTCGGCGCGGAGGTGCGTTTATGGCGGACGGTGCGCTGAGCGCGCGCGAACTGAAGCGCCGCGCGCGCATGGAGGAGCTGCTGACGCTGGAGCGCGGCTACTGGGCGCGCGGGCTGAGCGTGGCGGGCATGGACGAGGTCGGGCGCGGGCCGCTGGCCGGGCCGGTGGTGGCGGCGTGCGTGCTGCTGCCGCCCGAGGGCGTGCTGCCGGGCGTGGACGACTCAAAGAAGCTCAGCGAACCCCGGCGCGAGCAGCTCGCGCCGCTGATACGCGCGGCGGCGCGGTTCGTGGGGCTGGGCAGCGCCTCGCCCGAGCGCATAGACGAGATCAACATACTCAACGCCACGCGCGAGGCGATGGAGCAGGCGGCGCGCGGCTGCGACTGCGGCGTGCTGCTGGTCGACGCCGTGGAGGGGCTCGACTGCGGCTGTCCGACCGGGTCGATCGTGCACGGCGACGCGACCAGCTACATGATCGCCGCGGCCTCGATAGTCGCCAAGGTGCACCGCGACGCGCTGATGCGCGAGTACGACGCGCGCTACCCCGAGTACGGCTTTGTGCGCAACAAGGGCTATGGCACCGCCGAGCACATCGCGGCGCTGTGCAAGTACGGCCCCTGCCCGATACACCGGCGCAGCTTCATAGGCAAATGGCTGTGAGCCGGGGCGAGTCGACGGTGGCGCGCGGCCGGGCCGCCGAGCGCCGCGCGGCCGAGGCGTATCGCGCGCGCGGCGCCGAGATACTGTGCATGAACTACCGCGCGCCCGGCGGCGAGCTGGACATAGTGGCGCGCGAGGGCGACTGCGTGGTGTTTGTCGAGGTCAAGGCGCGCGCGACCGCGGCTTACGGCGCGCCGGACGAGGCCGTAACGCCGCTCAAGCAGCGCCGCATCAGCCGCGCGGCGCTGAGCTACGCGCACGCGCACGGGCTGATGGACGCGCCGATGCGCTTTGACGTGTGCGCGATCGACGCCGCGGGCGTGCGCATATACGAAAATGCGTTTGATTATGTCGAATAGGCCGCGCGGGCGCGCGCATACCGCAGGGGCTGCGGCGGCGATCTGTCAAGGGCCGCCCGCGTTGCATGCCCATGCGGTTTTTACGCATGCGCCCCAAAAAAAGACTATAAAACCGATTGAAACATGGTCGGATTGTGGCTATGATAGAGCTATCTGTTTGTGGCAAGGAGATGTTGCATCGCATGAAAGCGCGTCGAACGCCGTGGTTGATCATACTGACGATAATGCTTTGCGTCGCGCTGTGGCCGGGCCAGGCGGCGCTGGGCGAGGAGGAGCAGAACCTGCTGACGAACGGCAGCTTCGAGGACGTGGACGAGAGCGGCCAGCCGGTGGGCTGGCGGCAGGACATGTACGTCTGGGACGCCGGCGTGAGCGTGTTCGAGGTGTCGTCGCAGGACGCGTACGCCGGCCAGATATGCGCCAGCATAACTTCAGGCAGCGACAACGACGCGCGGTATGCGCAGACCGTGGCGTGCGAGCCCGGCTCGATATATCGGCTGTCGGGCTGGGTGCGCGCCGAGGGCGTGCCTGCGGACACGACCGGCGCCAACCTGTCGGTGGAGAATTCGTTCACGTCGACCACGCCGGTCACGGGCACGTCGGACGGCTGGACGTATGTCGAGGTATACGGCCTGACCGGCGCGGAACAGACCGAGCTGACGGTGTATGCGCGGCTCGGGTTTTACAGCGACACGATCAGCGGCCGGGCGTACTTTGACGACCTGTCGCTCGCCAAGGTGGACACGGTGCCCGACGGCGCGCCGTTCGGGCTGTTCTACATCGAACAGACCGCGTCCGAGGAGGTCGGTACGGCCGAGACCGCGCGCGACTACACCACCGCGATAGTCGCGACCGCGCTGGCGTTTGCGGCGATAGTGCTGATACTCATGTGCCTGCGCGGGCGCAACCGGCTGCCGGGGCTGGCTGAGCCCAACAACGAGCGCGCGGTGCTGCTGTCGATGCTGACAGTCGCGTTCATAGCGCGGCTGGTGATGGGCGCGATAGTGCCCGGGTACAGCAACGACATAGCGTGCTGGCTGGGCTGGGGCAGCAACATGCTCGAGTTCGGCCCGTGGAATTTCTACGAGAGCACCGGCTTTTGCGACTATCCGCCCGGATATATGTACGTGCTGGCGCTGGTAGCGGGGCTGCGCAACCTGGTGGGCGCGGAGTACTCCTCAGCACTGTCGCAGGTGCTGGTCAAGCTGCCGGCGATGCTGTGCGACCTGGCGAGCGCGATGCTGCTGTACAAGTGGGCCAAGCGCGAGAAGATCGCGGGCGGCATGGCGATGTGGCTGGCGGCGCTGTATGCGCTGAACCCGGCGACGCTGTTCGACAGCGCGGCCTGGGGCCAGATAGACTCGGTGTTCACGCTGATGGTCGTGGCGGCGGTGTACCTGTGCGTGTGCGACCGGTGGACGCTGGCGCTGCCGCTGTACGTGGCCAGCGCGCTGGTCAAGCCGCAGACGCTGATGCTGGCGCCGATGGCGCTGGTGGTGCTGATAGTCGAGATCGCGCGCGCGCGGGATCGGCAGAAGCTGCTCAGGCAGGTGGGCGTGGGGCTGGCGCTGGCGGTCGCGGTGGCGGCGGTCATAGTCGTGCCGTTCTGGGGCGGCCAGAGCTGGGACTGGCTGATAGGCAAGTACACCGAGACGCTGTCCTCGTATAACTACGCCACGGTCAACGCGCTGAACCTGTACGCGCTGCTGAACCTAAACTGGGTCGACGCGTCGTACAAGCTGCTGGGCGTGCCGGTCACGGTGTGGAGCTACATATTCATGGCGCTATCGATAGCGTACAGCGCGGCGATGTACATAAAGGCGCGCGACCGGCGCGCGATGCCGCTGACCTGCGCGCTGATGCTGATGCTGCTGTACACGTTCATGAGCAAGATGCACGAGCGCTATGCGTTCCCGGCGATAATGCTGCTGGTGCTGGGCTATGTGCTGCTGCGCGATCGGCGGCTGCTGGCGTCGGCGGTGTGGCTGAGCGTCACGCAGCTGATCAATATGGGCGTGGTGCTGCAAAGCGCTCACCTGCAGTCGTCGCAGCAGGTGCTCAACGCCGTGGTGGCGCTGGGCAATATAGCGCTGGCGATATACACGGCGGCGTATGCCTACGACATCTGCGTGCGGGGCAACCGGCGCGTCTTCGGCGCGCAGGAGCGCGCGGGCGACGGGTTCGGGCGGCTGCGGGTGGATATGTTCCACTCGGATCCGCGCCGGGACATGGAGCAGCGCATAGCCGGCAAGAGCAATTACAGCCTGGGCATGAAGGCGCTGGACTGGGCGATACTGGGCGCGATAACGGTGTGCTATGGCGTGGTGGCGCTCACCAACCTGGGCACGCTGTCGGCGCCGCAGACCGAGTGGACGTCGTCGGCGGCCGGCGAGACGGTCACGATCGACCTGGGCCAGGAGCGCACGTTTGATTTTACGTACTACGGCGGCATAGCCTCCAGTTCGTTCACGGTCGAATTCTCCAGCGACGGGGTCAACTGGACCGAGCCAGGCCTGGCCGATTATGACGCGGGCAATATATTCCAGTGGTTCTACTATCGCGAGCATATGCGTAACGATGAGGGCAAAATGGTGGCGCTGGTGTCGGGCTACCCCAGGCACACGGCGCGCTATGTCCGGCTGACGTTTGAGGCCAGTGGCTTCAAGATGCGCGAGATAGGCTTCCTGGACGAAAACGGCGAGTGCTATCCGATAGAGTCGATAACCAGCGCCAACTACCTGGACGCCTACCGCGACGACCCCGCCAAGATGATAGATGAGCAGGACACCGTGCCCGCCGAGCCGAGCTACTACAACAGCATGTACTTCGACGAGATCTACCATGCGCGCACGGCCTACGAGCACCTGAACGGGCTGCACACCTACGAGTGGACGCACCCGCCGCTGGGCAAGGTGCTGATGATGGTGGGCATAGCGATATTCGGCATGTGCCCGTTCGGCTGGCGGTTCATGGGCGCGCTGATAGGCGTGCTGATGGTGCCGGCGATGTACCTGCTGACCAGGCAGCTGTTCAAGCGGCGCGACCTTGCGATATTCACGACGGTGCTGATGACGTTCGACTTCATGCACTTTACGCAGACGCGCATCGCCACGATAGACTCGTTCGGCGTGTTCTTCATAATGCTCATGTACCTGTTCATGTTCAGGTACATGCAGATGTCGTTCTTCCGCGACGGACTGAGGCGCACGCTGATACCGCTGGGGCTGAGCGGACTGTTCATGGGCATAGGCTGCGCGTCCAAGTGGATCGACATATACGCGGCGGGCGGATTGGCGGTGCTGTTCTTTGCGACGATGTACATGCGCTTTAGCGAGTACATGCACGCGCGCAGGCGCCTCAAGGGCGAAAAGCACGCACGGCCCGAGCTGCAGCCGTACATAGTCGCGCGCGACGCGTTTGTGAAGAACCTGGTGATAACGCTGGCGTGCTGCTGCGTGTTCTTTATCGCGGTGCCGGCGTTGATATACTACTTCTCGTACTACTGGCAGCTCAAGCCCGACGGCGGACTGAGCATAAAGGGCGTCATAGACACCCAGATAAACATGCTTGGCTACCACGCGGGCCTGACCAACGACAACCACCCGTTCCGCGCCGAGTGGTATACCTGGCCGCTGATACTAAAGCCCATGTACTACTATTCGGGCCGCGACTTCATGCCCTCGGGCATGTACTCGATAATCTGGGCGATGGGCAACCCGGCGGTGTGGTGGTCGATGCTGGTGGGCATGATATTCACGATGGTTATGTGCTGGAAGGAGAAGGGCCGCGACCGCAGGAAGCTCATAATAATCGTGAGCTTCCTGACGCAGTACCTGCCGTGGGTGCTGGTGCCGCGCTCGATGTACATATACCACTACTTCGCCAGCATACCGTTCATGATAATGAGCCTGTGCTTTGTGATAAAGGCGTTTGAAAAGTCGTATCCGCGCGCGACCCGGGGCGCGGCGGTGGCGCTGATGGCGGTCACGGTGGGGCTGTTCGCGCTGTTCTATCCGGTGATATCGGGCGCGCCGTGCTCGCAGGCGCAGCTGAACATAATCAACATGCTCGGCCCGTGGAACCTGTACTGAGCCGGGCGATGTGAGGATATACCTGCCGGGGCGTGCCAGGACGCATGCCCCGGCCTTTTGCGCGCCGGCGCGGGCGCTGAGCACGGCGTGATTTGTTGATAGAGCCGGAGATGATGGCGCGCGCGGGGCAAAATGCTAACTTACTATAGTGTGTTATTGACAATCAATCGGAGAGAGGATATAATGTTATAGGCTGTATTTGGAATTGCGTTGAGCCGGCGGTTCGGGCTGAGCGGCGCTGGCGTCGAGTCTATCGCGCCGATGCGCCTCAGTCGATAGCGGCAGGTGTTGACGCGGCAATTCAGTGACGATTGTGCGCGAGGCGCCGGATGGGCTGTACAGGTCATCCGACGCCTTGCGTTCGATATAGTCGCAATCCCGACGTCACAAAGCGGGGCGTGCGTCGTATTTATATATGACGGCGCGACGTAATAGCCCGAAGCGGGCTGCGGATACGGACCGGGGCTGGTATTGACAGCATCGAAATGAGAATGTGAATGACCGACAATATGAAGCGGCTTCTGGACAGGGTTTCAGCCGACAGCGCTCTGGCCGAACGCGCTAGCAAGCTCAACAAGGACGAACTGATGGCCCTTGCGCGCGAGCTGGGCCTGGAGCTGGAAGAAGCTGACTTTGCGGCCAACGCCAACACGGATCTGAGCGACGACGAGATGGCGGCGGTCGCAGGCGGCGGCACCTGCGCATGCGTAGCGAGCGGCGGCGGCACCGCCGACGACAAGTGCAATGTGTGCGCCTGCGTGATAGTGGGCCATGGCGACTTTGCGGATAACTATCCGCGCTGCGCGTGCGCGCTGGGCGGCGGCGGCGTGGGCGAGTGAGCCGGGCGCGCAGCCTGCCGGCACTGCGATCGCGCGGGCGCCGAATCGCACGCAATAGCGGGCCACGATATCCAAGGGCAGGTCGTCAGGCGTCGTGCATTGCGTCAGATGTTGGCGCTTGGCAGCCCAGGGGATTGATTGGATGCCGTGGTGGGCTGCGGAAAATGCGCTCGCAGCCGGCGGCAGCTATGGTGAACTGGCGCACAGGCTATCTGATGAAAAGGGGGTTATACGGGTGACTGACAACATTAAGAAGTTTCTGGAACTGGCTGAGGCCGACAGCGAGCTCATGGGCAGGATATCGAAAATGGACCAGGCTGGGATAATAGCCGAGGCGCGCAAGCTGGGGATAGACTTGACCGACGCGGACCTCGCGCCCGCGAACAATATGGAGCTCTCCGAAGACGAACTGAGCGAGGCCGCGGGCGGCGGCGCGTGCGGCTGCGTGGCGGGCGGCGGCGGTTCGCAGAGTGATGGTCATGGCGATGTGTGCGCATGTGTAGTGGTGGGCGCCGGTGGATACTATGACGGCTCTCCGCGCTGCGCATGTGTCATGGCCGGCGGCGGCGCAGACAATGATAAATACCGGTAACGCTGAGCAGCGCCTGTAACAGGAATCATCGGATAGCGGGCTGATTGGCAGCATATTCAGCATGAGCAGGATAGAACCGACAGCAAAGGCTCGCAGGCCGGGCCTGGAGTTGATCGATGCGGACTCGATTCGAACCGGCGCTCTCCTGCCAAGAGCTGCACTCGGTCGCCGGCGGCGGCAAGTGATCGTGCGCCGCCGGCGACTCATACAGGTGATGCCGCAGCGGCGGGGCATAGCGCTGACCGGGGCCGACTTCGCGGCGGATGAGAGCGCGGCGCTGAGCGCAGCTGAGCTGCACGCGGTCGCGGCGGCGGCACCAAGAGCGAGAATTGTGACAAGCGCGCCTGCATAGCCGCCGGCGGAGGCTCGTTCAGGGACGGCATAGGGCGCTGCCTGTGTAAAGTAGTCGGCGGCGGTGTGAACCGGTAGTCCCGCCGCCAAGTGAGTTTGAAAGGAGAAACGAATATGACTGACAACATGAAAAAGTTCCTGGAGCAGGCGTCGGGCGACGCCGAGTTGGCTGAACGGCTCAATGGCATGTACAAGGACTCCATAATCGCCGAAGCGCGGCAGCGGGGCATAGAGCTTACCGACGCGGATTTCGTGGAGGATGAAAGCGCGGAGCTGAGCGATGACGAGCTGGACGCGGCCGCGGGCGGCGGCAAGTGCGCGTGCGTCATGGGCGGCTCCGGCAAGGAGGGCGATAACTGCAAGGAGTGCGCCTGCATCATCGCGGGCGGCGGCATGTTCAAAGACGATGTAAATCGCTGCGGCTGCGTTGGCGCCGGCGGCGGCGTGGATCATTGATATTGCTGTGAAGCGGATTTGAAAGGAGAAACGAATATGACTGACAACATGAAGAAGTTCCTGGAGCTGGCGTCGGGCGACGCCGAGTTGGTTGAACGGCTCAATGGCATGGACAAGGACGCCATAATTGCCGCAGCACAGCAGCGGGGCATAGCGCTGACCGAGGCCGACTTCGCGGCGGATACGGGCGCAGAGCTGAACGAGGACGAACTGGACGCGGTCGCGGGCGGCGGCAAGTGCGCGTGCGTCTTGGGCGGCGGCGGCAAAGCGGACGATAACTGCAATAAGTGCTCATGCATTCTCGATGGCGCCGGCAAGTTCAAGGACGGTATAGTAAATCGCTGCGGCTGCGTTGGCGCCGGCGGCGGCGTGGACAAATGATATCACGTCGAACCTGATTTGAAAGGAAGACCGGATATGACTGACAACATGAAGAAATTCCTGGAGCAGGTGTCGAGCGACGGCGAGCTGACCGCCCGGCTGAAGGGCATGGACAAGGACGCCATAATAGCCGCGGCGCAGCAGCGGGGCATAGCGCTGACCGAGGCCGACTTTGCGGCGGATACGGGCATGGAGCTGAGCGAGGACGAACTGGACGAGGTAGCAGGTGGCGGCAAGTGCGCGTGCGTCTTGGGCGGCAGCGGTAAAGCGGGCGATAACTGCCAGAAGTGCTCATGTGCTATCGGCGGCTGGGGCTTTTTCGATGATGGCGTAGATCGCTGCATATGCGGTGGCGCCGGCGGCGGCGTGGACAAATGATATCACGTCGAACCTGATCTGAAAGGAAGACCGGATATGACTGACAACATGAAGAAATTCCTGGAGCTGGCGTCAGGCGACGCCGAGTTGGTTGAACGGCTCAATGGCATGGACAAGGATGCCATAATAGCCGAAGCGCAGCAG